>NZ_JBFACT010000002.1:0-467439 GCF_040640995.1 Amycolatopsis sp. NPDC021455
GCCCCCCCGGCCACCCGTCCCCACCAGGGGGGGGTGGGGGGGTCCCCCCCCCCCCCCCGCCACATTGGGTGCGTTGGACGCAACCAACGCCACATTGGGGCGCTTGGGTCAGGAGGCCGCGGCCGGGTGGATCGCCACGGTCGCGGCCTTCACCGACAGCGTCACCGCCGAGCCGGGCTCCAGCGCGAGCTCGGCGACGGCGGCCGGGGTGAGGTCGGCGGTAAGGCCGTGGGCCCAGCCGTCGCCCTCGGCCCGGACGCGGATCACCGGCCCGTGCGGCTCCAGGGCCGCGACGACGGCGTCGGTCGTGTTGCGCGGGCTGCCGCGGTGGTCGCCGTCGTGCGGGTAGACGGCGACGGCGTTCGGCGGGAACACCGCCACCGCGGGCTCGCCCAGCACCACGTCGGCGGCCGGGATGCCCGCCACCACCGAACCGGACGCCGTCCGCAAGCCTTCGGGGCCCGCGGTCCCGGCGACGAGGTTGAGCCCGGCGATCCGTGCGGTGAACGCCGTCCGGGGCGCCGAAAGCACTTCCCGCGTCGGGCCGCGTTCGACGACGCGGCCGTCGTTCATCACCGCGACGTGGTCGGCGAGCGCGAGCGCGTCCAGCGGGTCGTGCGTGACGAGCACGGTCGTCGGCCCGGTCCTGAGCACCCGCCTCAGCAGGCCGCGGATCGCCGGGGCGGCGTCGACGTCGAGGGCGGCGAACGGCTCGTCGAGCAGCAGCAGGTCCGGTTCGGCGGCCAGGGCCCTGGCGATCGCGACCCGCTGGGCCTGGCCGCCGGACAGCTGCCCCGGCCGCCGGTCGGCCAGCGAAACGGCGTCCACTTCGGCCAGCCAGTAGAAGGCGCGCTCCCGCGCCGCCCGGCGGCCGGCGCCGGTCGAGCGCGGCGAGAACGCGACATTGTCCACTGCGGACAGGTGCGGGAAGAGCAGCGCGTCCTGCGAGAGCAGCCCGATGCCACGGCGGTGCGGCGGCACGCCGGCCAGCGCGCGCCCGGCCACCGTGATCTCCGCCGACTTCGGCGTGACCAGCCCCGCGAGGCAGCCCAGGACCGTCGACTTGCCGGAGCCGTTCGGGCCGAGCAGCGCCAGCACGCTCCCGGCGGGCACGTCGAGGTCCACTTCGAGGTGGAACGAGCCGCGGACGGCGTCGATCCGGGCGGCGAGGCTCACCGGAGACCGCCTTCCCACGAGCGCGGCCGCGCTACGGCGATGACGACGATCGCCACGACGATCAGCAGCAACGCAAGCGCCACCGCACTGTCGACGTCCACTTCGGCCTGCGTGTAGACCTCGAGCGGCAGGGTCCGGGTGACGTCTTCGAGGCTGCCCGCGAAGGTGATCGTGGCGCCGAACTCCCCCAGCGCACGGGCGAAGCTGAGCACGACGCCGGAGCCGAGCGCGGGCAGCAGCAGCGGCAGCGTGACCCGGCGGAAGACGGTCCACGGGCGCGCGCCGAGCGTCGCGGCGACCTGCTCGTAGCGGTCGCCGGTGTTCCGGAGCGCGCCTTCGAGGCTGACCACGAGGAACGGCATCGCGACGAACGTCTGCGCGATCACCACCGCCGTCGTCGTGAACGGCACGGACTCGCCGGTCAGGGCGGTGATGAGGATGCCGAGAAAGCCCTTGCGGCCGAGCAGGTAGAGCAGCGCGAGACCGCCGACCACCGGCGGCAGCACCAGCGGCAGCAGCACGATCGGCCGCAGCAGCCGGACCCCGCGGAACCGGGCTCGCGCGAGCACGACGGCCAGCGGCACGCCGAGCAGCACGCAGGCCAGAGTGGACAGTGCCGCCGTGATCAGCGACAGCCGCAGCGCGTGCCACGACGACGGCGTGACGATCAGCGACGGCAGCCGTGTGAGGTCGGTGCGGACCAGCAGCCCGACGACCGGCAGCACGACCAGCGCCAGCGCGAGGGCCGCGGGGACGGCGAGCACCCGCGGAACGCGCGAGTGGCCGGCCGGGGACTGCCCCGGCCGGCCACTCGCGGAACGCCTACTGCGCAGGGCCGAACCCGACCTTCGTCAGCTCGTTCTTGCCCTCGGTGCCGAGCACGAACTGCTCGAACTGCTTCGCCAGATCGGCCTGGCCGCCCTTGACCGCGGCGATCGGGTAGCTGTTGATCGCCTGGGCCGCCTCGGGGAAGTCGACCTTGTCGACCTTGCCCGCGGCCGAGGTGGTGTCGGTGACGTAGACCAGGCCCGCGTCGGCGTCGCCGGACGCGACCTTGTTCAGCACCTGCTTGACGTCCTGCTCCTCGCTCTTCGGCTTGAGCGTGACGCCGGTGGCCGTCTCGACCTTCTTCGTGGCCGCACCGCACGGCACCTGCGGGGCGCAGGTGATGACGTTCAGGCCGGGCTTGTTGAGGTCGGCGAAGGACTTGATGCCCTTGGGATTGCCCGGCGCGACGGCGATGGCGAGCTTGTTGGTGGCGAACACCGTCGGCTGGCCGTCGATCACGCCGGCCTGGACGGCCTTGTCCATGTTGGCCTGGTCGGCCGAGGCGAAGACGTCGGCCTTCGCGCCGTTGGTCAGCTGCTGGACCAGGCCGGACGAGCCCGCGAAGCTGAACTTCACGGAGACGCCGGAGTGCTGGGCCTCGAACTCCTTGCCGAGCGCGGTGAACGACTCGGTGAGCGACGCGGCGGCGAACACGGTCAGCGTGCCGCCGCCACCGGCGTTCCCGGCCCCCTTGGGCGCGGGCGCGGTGACCGACGCTGCGTCGGTCTTCGTGCTGGGCTCGTCCGAGCTGCTGCACGCGCCCGCGAACAGGGCGACGGCGGCAACGCCCGCAACGGCGAGAGCAAGCTTCTTCATCAATGTCCTTCCGGTGTTTCCACCACGACAGTGGTCGCTTTGACCACCGCGACCGCGAGCACGCCGGGGCGCAGGCCCAGCTCGCGGACGGCTTCGGTACTCATCAGGGACACCACGCGGTGCGCCCCGCACTGCAGTTCCACCTGGGCCATCACCTTGTCGGCGATGACCTCGGTGACCAGCCCCACGAACCTATTGCGGGCCGAGCGGCCGACCGTCGAGGGGTCGTCGGGACCCGACGCCTGGGCGCGGGCGAACCCGGCCAGCTGGGCGCCGTCGACGACCTTGCGGCCGGCGGCGTCGTCGGTGGCGGTCAGCTGGCCCGCGCGCACCCAGCGGCGCACGGTGTCGTCGCTGACCCCGAGCAGGCGCGCGGCCTCGGACAACCGAAATTGCGGCATGCCGCAGACATTATCTCCGCAGTTGAGGAAAAGCTACGCGGGGCGCGAATTGTCCATGACTTCGGCGCGCAGCTGTTCGAGGATGACATTCTGATAACGCTCGATCACTTTTCGCTCGGCCGGGGAGAACTGCGCGAGCAGGTCGCGGAGGACCCCGAAGGCCGACTCGAAGAGCGGGGCGAAGCGTTCGGCCGCCCGCGGCACGACCTCGACGAGAACCTTCCGCCGGTCCTCGGGATCGCGGACGCGGCGGACCAGCCCGACCTTCTCCAGCCGGTCGATGACGCCGGTGACCGCGCCCGTGGACAGGCCCGTCAGCTCGGCGATCCGGCCGGCGGTGAGCGGCCCGCCCGACTGGTCGACCAGGTCGAACGTCTTGTGGTCGGTGCCGGACAGGCCCATCTGCTCGGCGATCCGGACGTGCCGCAGGACGGTGAACGTACTGGTCCGGCGACCCAATTCCGCGAAGCGGAAGAGTTCCTCGTCGGTGACCGGGTAAGTCTTTTCCGTCACAAGTCCTCGTTGGTTCGGCCGCTGAACTACTCGCTGCGCAAAGTATCCTAGCGGGCGTTCGGAGAGCTACCCTGGGCGTAATGACAGCAGTGGATCTCGGGTTTCCTCGCGTCCCCGGTACACGAGGCTCGTCTCGCGTGCCCCGGCCCGAGAACCCGCACCTCATCGACACCTTCGGCCGGGTGGCCACCGATCTCCGGGTTTCCCTGACGGATCGGTGCAATCTCCGGTGCACCTACTGCATGCCCGCGGAAGGCCTCGACTGGATGCCGGGCGAGCAGGTGCTGACCGACGACGAGCTGGTCCGGCTGATGCGGATCGCCGTCGAGATGCTCGGCGTCACCGACATCCGGCTCACCGGCGGCGAACCGCTGCTGCGGCCGGGTCTCGAAGACCTCGTCGCGCGGATCACGGCGTTGTCGCCGCGGCCGCGGTTGTCCATGACCACCAACGGGATCGGCCTCGCCAAGCGCGCGGCCGGGCTCGCGGCGGCGGGGCTGAACCGGATCAACGTCTCGCTCGACACCGTCGACCCCGAGACGTTCGTCGAGATCACCCGCCGCGACCGGCTCTCGCACGTCGTGGCCGGACTGGCCGCGGCGCGGGACGCCGGGATGGCGCCGGTGAAGGTCAACGCCGTGCTGATCCGCGGCCTCAACGAGACCGAAGCCGTGCCGCTGCTGAAGTTCTGCCTCGCCGAGGGTTACCACCTGCGGTTCATCGAGCAGATGCCGCTGGACGCCCAGCACGGCTGGAACCGCGGCGAGATGATCACCGCGGCCGAGATCCTCTCGATGCTTTCGGCCTCGTTCGACCTGACACCGGCCTCGGAGGCGCGCGGTGGCGCGCCGGCCGAGCGCTGGCTGGTCGACGGCGGCCCCGGCGACGTCGGCGTGATCGCGTCGGTGACCCGGCCGTTCTGCTCGGCGTGCGAGCGGACGCGGCTGACCGCGGATGGCGCGGTGCGCTCCTGCCTGTTCAGCAACGACGAGACGGACCTGCGCTCTCTCGCGCGCGCGGGCGCGCGCGACGAAGAGATCGCGGACGCCTGGCGGGCGACGATGTGGGGCAAGCTCGCGGGACACGAGATCAACGACGCCGGGTTCGCGCAGCCGATCCGGCCGATGAGCGCGATCGGCGGTTGAGATGGCGACCCTGACCATCGTGGTGCGGTACTTCGCCGCGGCCCGCGCCGCGGCGGGCGCGGAGGAGGAGAAGGTCCAGCTGCCCGCGGGCGCATCGGTCGCCGACGCGGTGGCCGAGCTTCGACGGCTCCACCCCGCTTCCCTGCCGCGGGTCCTGGACGCGGCGAGCTACCTGCTCGACGGCATCGCGGTCCGCGACCTGACCCGCCCCCTGCCGGACGGCGCGGAACTCGACGTCCTCCCCCCGTTCGCCGGCGGCTGACCACCCCGGACGGCCGGCTCACGTGCCGGAACAGTCGACACCCGTGATTGAAGAGCCGACACGCGTGATTCAAGGGTCGACACGGCACCGGCCGGCCGGCGCGTCGTGTCGACCCTCCATTCACGCGTGTCGACCCTCTGATCACGCGTGTCGACTCCCTGATCACGCGGGCTCGCTTGGGCCGAAGCTTGCAAGGGTGTGGTCCACCCGGCGGAGGCGTCCGGAGTTCGCCTTCCCTGTATTCCGGCGACCGCTCGGGCACGGCAGCCGACCGCTCGGCGACGCCGTTTCGGGCCGCCCCGGCGTGGCGCATCGGCGAATCCGGCTGTTCGCGGCAAGCTGAGCCGGTCGGTCGCGACACCACCCGGTGACCCGTTTCGCCTGGTCCGTCGCGGTGTGTCGCCCGGACCGGCCGGGCCGGCCGATCACGACGCCCCGAGGGTGACGTCAAACCCCACGAACAGGTGGGACTGATGTGACTCCTGAGGTACATGAGGCAGCATTGTCAAGTCTGGCGTGCGGCCGCGAGTGGTCATAAGATGCGCGCTTCAATCGAGAACGGGCTCGCGCGAATGGCCCATTCGCTGCGCAAAACACGTGACGCAAGCCTCACGATCCGTGTTTTATCTCGAGCAGGAAACGGCCAGATAACGGCCCGCTGACCAGCGCAAACAAGCCAATCGACCGGGGTTGCGTGTCGTTACTGTGACGTAGGTCACGCCCCGAATAATTTCCGATCACGGCCATCGTTACGTACCGTCGCTTTTCGGTTGGCCCCGACCGACCGACGCAAGACCGGGAATCCGAAGCGCCTAGCCCTGTCCGACGGATCCCCGGACCCATACCCCGAGCGAAAGCATTTCCGGACAGGGACGAGGGGACGACGAAGACGCGCCGTGCGTCGGACTCGTCTGCCGGCCTGGGATGGCCGGCGCCAGGACCCCGATCCTGACCCGCACACCGGTTCGTAGGCGCTGGGAAACCGAGAAGCGACCAAATGTCTTACCGAGGCAAGCACCGCAAGATGTCCGCTGCCACCCGCACCGTCGCTCGCGTCGCCATCGCGGGCATCGCGGTCGGCGCGCCCATCGCGATCGCCGCGACCCCCGCGTCGGCGACCAACTGGGACGCCATCGCGCAGTGTGAAAGCAGCGGCAACTGGAGCACCAACACCGGCAACGGCTACTACGGCGGCCTGCAGTTCACGCAGAGCACCTGGAAGGCCTACGGCGGTACCGGCAGCGCGGCGAACGCTTCCCGCGAGGAGCAGATCGCCGTGGCCGAGCGCGTCCTGCAGGGCCAGGGCATCGGCGCGTGGCCGGTCTGCGGCAAGAAGGGCGGCAGCGGCTCGTCGGCCCCCAAGGCCACCGGCAAGTCCACCGTCAAGAAGGTGACCCCGAAGAAGAGCACCGCCCCGAAGCAGGCGGCGGCCCCGGTGGCCCCGGCGGCGACCGGCGTGAGCAGCTCCAACCCGAACGGTGACTACACCGTCGTGGCGGGCGACACCCTGTCCAAGATCGCCAAGCAGTTCAACGTCCAGGGCGGCTACCAGAAGCTGCAGGAGCTGAACGCGAAGTACATCCCGAACGCGGACCTGATCCTCGTCGGGCAGAAGATCGCCACCAAGTGACGATCGCGCAGTGATGCGTGAGTCCGGCCTCGAGCCGTGACGCCACAAGCCCTCCACCGCCAATCCCCCGGGCGGTGGAGGGCTTGGTGTGTTTGCGCCTCCTGCTCCCGCCACAGAGGCGTTCAGAGCGTTTCAGGCGGTGTCAGGGCGAGTTGACCCACTCGTCGGTGCCGTCGGTGAAGTGCTGGTGCTTCCAGACCGGCAGCCGCGCCTTCACCTCGTCGACCAGCTCGGCACACGCCGAAAACGCCTGACCGCGGTGCTCCGCCGCCACGGCGCACGCGAGCGCGACGTCGCCGATCGTCAGCGGCCCCAGCCGGTGGCTCACGGCCACCGCGCGGACGCCGCTCCAGCGCGCCGACAGGTCCGCGACGACGTCCGCGATCACCTGGCCCGCGCTCGGGTGGCCCTCGTAGGTCAGGTCGCGCACGCCCTTGCCGCCGTCGTGGTCGCGGACCACCCCGGCGAACGTCACCACCGCGCCCGCGGCGTCGTCCTCGACCAGCCGGGCGTGCTCCTCGACCGACAGCACGTCCTCGGTCACCAGCGCCCGCGCCACGCGCACGGCGGGCCCGGCTGTCCCGGCCGCGGCCGGCCGCGGGTGGTCGCCGCCGGCCAGCTGGTCGACCGCGTGGTCCAGGACGCCGTCGAGCACGCCCAGGCCGTCCTTCACGCCGCCGCTGGAGCCCGGGAGGTTCACGACCAGGGTCCGCCCCGCCACGCCCGCGACACCGCGCGACAGCACCGCTGTCGGCACCTTCGGCAGCCCGGCCGCGCGGATCGCGTCCGCGACGCCCGGCAGCTCGTGGTCCAGCAGCGCGCGGGTGACGTCCGGGGTGCGGTCGGTCGGCGAGATGCCGGTGCCGCCCGTGGTGAGCACGACGGCGACGCCGTCGGCCAGCGCGGCCCGCAGCGCCACCCCCACCGGGTCGCCGTCCTCGACGACGACCGGGGCGGGCACGTCGTACCCGCGGTCCGCCAGCCAGGCGGCGATCACCGGGCCGGTCTTGTCTTCGTAGACGCCCTTCGCGGCGCGGTTGGACGCCACGATGACGCGCGCGGTGCCCTTCACGGCCGCTCCCAGGTTCCGGTCTTGCCGCCGTCCTTGCGGAGCAGGCGGACCTCGTCCAGCGTCGCCGCCGGGTCGACGGCCTTGATCATGTCGTGCAGCGTCAGCCCGGCGACGGCCACCGCGGTCAGCGCCTCCATCTCGACGCCGGTGACGTCGGTGGTCTTGGCCGTCGCGCGGATGCCGACCTCGGCCTCGCCGAGGGCGAACTCGACCTTGACCCCGGACAGCGCGATCTGGTGGCACAGCGGGATCAGCTCGGGCACCCGCTTGGCGCCCATGATCCCGGCGATCCGCGCGGTGGCCAGCGCGTCGCCCTTCGGGAGGCCATCGGTGGCCAGCAGCCGCAGCACTTCGGCGGTGGTCCGCACGGTCCCGGCCGCGAGGGCGGTGCGCGCGGTGGCGGTCTTGCCGGAGACGTCGACCATCCGGGCGGCGCCGGTTTCGTCGACGTGGCTGAGTTCACTCACAAGCCGAGGCTACTTCCGGATGCCGCCGGGCGGGTCGCCGCCACCCGCGATTCAGACCTTCTGAATGTGATAGTCTGATCCGGTGTTGGAACTGAGCGCCTCCGAAGCCTCCCGCTCGTTCTCCGCGGTGCTCGACGAAGCGGAGAAGGGCGAGACGATCGTCGTCACCCGCAACGGCAAGCGGGTCGCCATGATCGTGCCCGCGCCGCGGGCGAACGGCACCGAGGTGTGCGCGGTGTTCCACCGCTGGGCCGGAAAGCTCCCGGCCGACGAGCGGTTCGAGGAGAACGTGGCCAAGGTGCGTGAGACGGCGTCCGCCGAGCTGGACGGCGACCCGTGGCGCGACTGATCCTCGACACGGGGATCCTCATCGATGCCGCGCGGCAGCGGCTGCCCGAGGGGGCGATCGGCGAGGACGACGACGTCGCCGTGCCGGCTCTGGCGATCACCGAGTACCGGGTGGGCCTGTTGCTCGACCCGAACCCGGCCCGCCGGGCGGCGCACGATGCGTTCTTGGCCGACTTCCTGGCCGTCACCCCGGTGGTCGAGTACTCGGCGAGTGTCGTCGAGCACCACGCGGAGTTGCTGGCGCACTTGCAACGGACGGGTCAGGCCCGCGGAGCGCACGACCTGATCATCGCGGCCACCGCCCGGGCCACGGGCCGGACGCTGGTGACCACGGACGGCCGGGCCCGGTTCGACGATCTGCCCGATGTGGAGGTTCGCCTGCTGGAACGGGTTCGCTGAGTTCGCGGCGGCCGAGCCCGTTGCCGGGAAGGCCGCCGCAAGGACGACTCAGCGTTCCGCAAGCACGGCCTTCCGCACCGCCTCGGCGACCGCCGGTGCCACCGCCGTGTCGAACACGCTCGGCACGATGAACGACGCGTTCAGCTTGCCGTTGTCCACGACGTCGGCGATCGCGTCCGCCGCCGCCAGCAGCATCTTGTCGTCGATGTTGTGCGCGTGCGCGTCCAGCAGGCCGCGGAACACGCCTGGGAACGCCAGGACGTTGTTGATCTGGTTCGGGAAGTCGCTGCGGCCCGTCGCGACGACCGCGGCGTGCTTCTGCGCTTCCAGCGGGTCGATTTCCGGGTCCGGGTTCGCCAGCGCGAAGACCACCGCGTCCTTGTTCATCGTCGCCACCTGGTCGGCGCCGAACAGGTTGGGCGCCGACACGCCGATGAACACGTCCGCGCCCGCCAACGCCTCGTGCAGGGTGCCGCTGACCTGCTCCTTGTTCGTGTGCGACGCGATCCAGGTCAGGTTGTCGTCGAGGTTGCCGCGGGCCGAGTGGACGATGCCGTCGATGTCCGCCGCGACGATGTCGGCCGGATTCTTCTGCAGCAGCAGGCGGATGATCGCCGAACCGGCCGCGCCGACGCCGCTGACCACGATCTTGCAGTCCTCGATGTTCTTCCCGACCACGCGCAGGGCGTTGCGCAACGCGGCCACGACCACGATCGCCGTGCCGTGCTGGTCGTCGTGGAACACCGGGATGTCCAGCTGCTCGCGCAGGCGCTTCTCGATCTCGAAGCAGCGCGGCGCGGCGATGTCCTCGAGGTTGATGCCCGCGTACACCGGGGCCAGCGCCTTCGCGATCATGATGATCTCTTCGGTGTCCTGGGTGTCCAGGCACACCGGCCACGCGTCGACGTCGGCGAACTTCTTGAACAGCGCCGCCTTGCCCTCCATCACCGGCAGCGCGGCGGCCGGGCCGATGTTGCCGAGGCCGAGCACCGCGGAGCCGTCCGTCAGCACCGCGACCGTGTTGCGCTTGATAGTCAGCCGGCGCGCGTCCTCGGGGTTCGCCGCGATCGCCTGGCAGACACGGGCGACGCCCGGGGTGTAGGCGCGGGAGAGGTCGTCACGGTTGCGGAGCGCGACCTTGGGCGTGACCTCGATCTTGCCGCCGAGGTGGATCAGGAACGTCCGGTCGGAGACCTTGCGGACCTTGACGCCGGGCAGCGAGTCCAGCGTCTGGGTGATGTCGTTCGCGTGGTTCTCCGACAGCGCGTTGGCGCTGATGTCGACCACGATCGAGTCCGGGTGGGACTCGACGACGTCGAACGCGGTCAGCACGCCGCCGACGCGGCCGACGGCAGTGGTCAGGTCGCCGGCGGCGCTGGACGAGGCCGGGGCCTCCACCCGGACGGTGATCGAATATCCGGGACCGGGAACCGGCATGGCACTACCCCCGCATGGGAAAGGTGGGCTGGGACGGAAGAAAACCTACTCCCGTGACCGCCCTCACGAGGGCCCGATACCGGTACTGACCAGTAACAACAGCCTCAGCGGTTGATCTCGGTCTCCGGGTGCACGTAGGGCACCGTGTCGAGCGGGAAGGTGATGTCGCCGAACGGCGACAGCGCGCCCTGGCGGTCCGACGCGAGCTCGGTCACGGGGTGCTCGCCGTCCTCGCCCGGCCAGGTCGGGTCGACGCCCTTGTGCTTCTTCTCACCCTTGGCCACAACGTCCTCCACAGCCTTACTCGGACTTACGCGAACAGTCTGCCTGAGGCCGGGCAGCTGGTCGCAACCGCCCGGTATCCTGGTCTTCTATGCCCGCGACCTCTTTGGCGGACTGGCTGCGAGCGGAGTCCGACGCCGCGCTCACCGAGCTGCTCCGCACGCGGCGCGACCTGTCCACGCCTCCGCCCTCCGACAGCACGGTGCTGGCCACCCGGGCCGGCACGCCGGGCTCGGTCGCGCGCGCCTGCGAGGACCTCGACACCTTCACCCTGGCCGTGCTCGAAGCGTGCCTGCTGGCCGGCGCGGACCGCGACCCGGTACCGGCCGACGACGTCGCCGGGCTCGTCGGAACCGGCATCGCCGCGCCGCTGGCCGTGCTGCGCGCGCGAGCGCTGGCCTGGGGTCCGGACGACGCCCTGCGCGTGCCACCCGCGGCCCGCGAGGCGCTCGGGCCGTTCCCGGCCGGGCTGGGCGCTTCTTCGCCTTCACTCGCCGGCGAAGACCTCGAAGCGCGGCTCGCCGAACTGTCCGACGACGAGCGCGGCGTGCTCAACGCCCTCGCCGCCGGGCCGCCGATCGGCCGCACCCGCGATGCCGGTCTGGACCTCTCGCTCGACAAGGCCCAGACGCCGGTGCAGAAGCTGCTCGCCCGCGGGCTGCTGCTGCGGCGCGACGACCAGACCGTCGAGCTGCCGCGCGAACTCGGCATCGCCGTCCGCGGCGGAGCGTTCGCGCCCGGGACGCTCACCGAGCCCGAGCTGCCGCTCCACCGGCACCAGCCGTCCACTGTGGACGAAGCGGCGGCCGGCGAGGCGATGGAGTTCCTGCGCCGCACCGAAGCTCTCCTGCGCGCGTGGTCGGCCGCGCCGCCGCCGGTGCTCAAGTCGGGCGGGCTCGGCGTGCGGGAGCTGAAGAAGCTCGCCAAGGACCTGGAGATCGACGAGACGCAGGCAACGCTGCTGGCCGAGCTGGTCGTCGGCGCCGGGCTCGTCGCGGACAGCGAGACGACCGTGCCCGAGTGGGTGCCGACGACGCTGACCGACTCGTGGCTCGCGTCGCCGACCGCGCAGCGGTGGATGACGCTCGCCCAGGCGTGGCTGGAGCTGCCTCGCCTGCCCGGGATGGCCGGTGGCCGCGACGCCAAGGACAAGCCGATCGCGCCGCTGTCGGAGGACCTGCGCCGCCCGCTGGCGCCGGTCGCGCGGCGCCGGGTCCTGGCCACGCTGGCCGACCTCCCGGCGGGCGCCGGGGTGAAGAGCGTCGACGAGCTCGTCGCGGTGCTGGCCTGGCGGGCCCCGCGCCGGGGCGGGCGGCTGCGGGACGAGACCGTCCGGTGGACGATGGCCGAAGCGAGCGCGCTGGGGCTCGTCGGGCTCGGCGGCGTCACGACGGCGACGCGGGCGCTGCTCGCCGACGACCGGCCGGGCGCGGTCGAGGCGATCCTGGACGCGCTGCCCGCGCCGGTGGACCACGTCCTGCTGCAGGCGGACCTGACGGTCGTCGCGCCGGGCCCGCTGGAACCGGAGCTGGCGGCCGAGATGGCCGCGGTCGCCGACGTCGAGTCGGCCGGGCACGCGACGGTCTACCGGATCACCGAGAACTCGGTCCGGCGCGCGCTGGACACCGGGCGCACGGCCGACGAGCTGCACGCGCTGTTCAAGGCGAAGTCGGCGACGCCGGTGCCGCAGGGGCTGAGCTACCTCGTCGACGACGTCGCCCGGCGGCACGGGCGGCTGCGTGGCGGGGCCGCGGCGTCGTTCCTGCGGTGCGACGACGAGGCGTTGCTGGCCGAGGTGCTGGCCCACCCGGTCGCCGCGGAGCACGCCCTGCGGCTGATCGCCCCGACCGTCGTGATCAGCCCGGACCCGCTGCACGAGGTCCTGGCCGGGCTGCGCGGGGCCGGGTTCGCGCCGGCCGCGGAAGGCCCGGACGGCAAGGTGGTCGACATCCGGCCCGGCGGCCGCCGCCTGCCGGCGAAAGCGCGCGCCGCGCGCCGGAGCCCGGGTGAGCAGGCGGTGCTGACGGAGGATCAGGCGGTCCGGATCGTCTCGAACCTGCGTGCGGGCGACGCGGCCTCGGCCCGGCGCCGCGGCTCGGCGGTCCGCGCGCCGGTCGGCGGGGGCGCGGACACGTCGGCGACGCTGGAGCTGCTGTCGCGGGCGACCCTCGAACGCCGCGAGGTGTGGATCGGTTTCGTCGACTCCCGCGGCACGGCCAGCCAGCGCGTGGTCCGGCCGGTGCGTGTCGGCGGCGGCGTCCTCGAAGGCGAGAACAACGAGCGCTATTCGCTGCACCGCATCACCTCGGCGGCGATCGTCGAGGACTGAGCCACCGGATTCGGTGAATCGCCGCCGAACCACCCACGCAAGTGGTAAGCCTGGTGCATGAAGTGGGGAACGCGCGTGACGGCGCTGGCGGCGGCGACGGCGCTGAGCGGGATCGGGTTCGCCGGGGCGGCCGACGCGGCGGGGCCGCCGGTCTACTCGAAGTACTCCGTCAGCGGGACCACGCACATCGCGAAACCGCACGCCGACCTCGATCTCGGGCCGGGGCAGTTCGACATGTACACGCTTGTCGGTCCGTACACGTTTTACGGGACGATCACGCTGCCGCCGGTGCAGGTCACCGGTCGGTCCCGGGTCTCGGCAGGGTCAGCGGGACCGTCACGTTCGGCCCCGGCCACGCCGAAGGCTCGGTGTTCGGCGGCTTCTCCGGCTCGGCGACCTGGCCGGTGACGCTCTCCGACGTCCGGGTCAACGGCACGCCGTACGACGTCGGCGAGGCGTGCGGCACGGCCGAGCCGATCACGACCGAACTGCCGTCGGACGACTTCGCCGCCGGCAACGGCGGCCGCCTGACCTCGACCTACCCGCTCGGCGCCTTCTCGGACTGCGGCTCGGCGACGCCGGTGATCAACGCCGTGATCAGCGGCCCGGGCAACACCCTGACGCTCGACCTAGCCGCCGCCTGAGCCGAAAGCCGTGAAGGCCTCCTTCCCGGCCTTTAAGGCCGGGAAGGAGGCCTTCACGGACTTGGGGCTAGAGGGCGCGCAGGCCGGCCAGGACGCGTTCCATGAACTCGCGGGACGAACGGTCCCCGAGGATGAGCTCGGTCTGGTGGATCAGGACGAGCCCGATGTCGGCCATGTCGCCGACCAGCACCTTCACCACGCCGAGGGGCAGCCGCAGGTGCGCGGCGATCTCGGCGACCGACCGCGTGTCCAGGCACAGGTCGCAGATCCGGCGGTGTTCGACCGAGCGGACCCCGCGGTAGCGGCGCCCGTCGTCGGACGTCGAGACCAGCGCCTCCAGCGCCAGGTTGTGCTCGGACCGCGTGCGCCCGCCCGTGCGGGTGTACGGGCGGACCCGGGAACCCGGCGAGCCGACGGGTGCCACGCGGGCCGGTTCGTTCCAGGCCGGTTCGTCCCACGGTTCCGGGTGCGGGATCCAGCGCGTCTCCGGGTCCGGCGGCGGTGTCCAGTCGGCCGGCGGCGGACCCCACGAAGGCGCCTGCGGCTGGGGCCCCGTCAGCGGCGCCTGGGGGTGGGGTCCCGTCGGCGGCTGCTGCACCTGGGGATGCGGACCCGACAGTGCTGGTCCCGACAGTGCTGGTCCCGACAGTGGCGGCCGGGGAGCCGGCGGCCGAGGTGGGCGCGGGGCGGGTGGCCGGGGCGCCACGGGCCGCGGCGGCGCGGGCTGGCGGGCACCCCGCGGCGGGGTCCACGCCGGCTCCAGCGGCGGCGGCTCCGGTTCGTACCGCTCCTCGTCCTGCCACTCCGGCTCGACGGGGTCGTAGCCGTCGTCGTCCTCGACGTCGGAACCCCACACCCGGGTGTCCTCGTCGGTGTAGCCCTGCGCGTCCGGCTTCGGCCGCGACGGCTTGCGCTTCGGCATGATCATCGACAGCGTCGACATGTCGAACTTGCTGGGCGAATCGAAACCCTCGCGCTCGGTGCCGCGGTGCAGTGCGTCCCAGCCGCTGGAGTCCGGATCGTCGAATCCCGAAATCCTCATCTCGCCCTACCCACGCACGCCGCCCTGCAGCTGCGCGCGCAGCTCGGGCGTCAGTTGCTGCCCCACCCGCTCGACGAGCAGGGTCATCTCGTAGGCGACCGTGCCGATGTCGCACGTCGGCGCGGCCAGCACCGCCAGCGACGAACCGTCCGAAACGGACATCAGGAACAAGTAGCCGCGCTCCATCTCCACCACGGTCTGGTTGACCCCGCCCGCCTCGAAGCAGCGCGCGGCGCCCTGGGTCAGGCTGATCAGGCCGGACGCCACCGCGGACAGCTGTTCGGCGCGTTCCTGGGGCAGCCCTTCCGACGGCGCCAGGAGCAACCCGTCCGCGGACACCAGAACGGCGTGCGCGGCGCCGGGTACCCGGCGGACGAAGTCCGTGATGAGCCAGCCGAAACCACCCTGGCCGGAAGCCGTCACTCTTGCTCCTCCTCGCTCGTGCGGCGCCGCGCGCCGCACCCCGGAGCGTCCGGCACGGCCGGTCGGCGACACCACGGTAAAGCGTATGCGCACCGCCGGTGGTGTCGAGTCCGCCACCGCACGGCCGCTGCGCACCCTACGTGTGCACCACGGCCCGATCCGCGCCGGGCCAGGCCGCTCCCCCCGTCCGGGGGTCACTCCCCGGCGTCGGCACCGCCGCTGACCCGCGGGGTTTCCGCGCAGGTCAGCCGAGGTGCCGGTGGTCCGGACCGGAGGCGCCACCTCCGACGGTACCGAACCGGCGCGGCGGCCTCCTCCTCCGGACGGCGGCAGCACTCCCCGAAGTGGGTGAAGCACGTGGAGTTCACTCCAACGGCCGCATCCGGTCCGGGCGGGCATACCCTCAGCCCGCGCGCAGGGCCGTATCGTGCGCGATCGCGTGCTGGACGACCGAGATCAGCACCTGCTTGGCGGATTCGCGCTCACGCGCGTCGCACGCCATGATCGGGACCGACGGCGCGATGGTGAGCGCGTGCCGGACGTCCTCGATCTGGTGGTGCAGCAGCCGGTCGAAACAGTTGATGGCCACGACGTAGGGCAGCTTCCGGTTCTCGAAGAAGTCGATCGAGGGGAACGCGTCGGCGAGCCGCCGCGTGTCCACCAGCACGACCGCGCCGATGGCGCCGACCGCGAGGTCGTCCCACATGAACCAGAACCGGTGCTGACCCGGGGTGCCGAACACGTACAGCACCAGGTCCGAGTCCAGCGAGATGCGCCCGAAGTCCATCGCCACGGTGGTGGTGGTCTTGTTGGGCGTGGCCGAGGTGTCGTCGTGCCCGACGCTGGCCTCGGTCATCATGGCCTCGGTGGTCAGCGGGTCGATCTCGGAGATCGCCCCGACCAGCGTTGTCTTCCCCGAACCGAACCCGCCGGCGACCACGATCTTGGCCGACGAGGTCGGACCCGTCACCTGCGGCGCGTTCGCGTCGGAGTCAAATTCTCCGAAGCCCACTGAGCACCCTTTCCATGAACTCGATACTCGGGCGGTCGCCCACGGTCGGGCTGCTGGAGTGCACCAGCACCAGCCCGAGGCCCGCCACGTCACCAATCAACACGCGCACCACGCCGAGCGGCAGGCGCAGCAGCGCCGCCACCTCGGCCACCGACCTGGTGTCGAGGCACAGGTCGCAGATCGACCGGTGCTCGGGCACCCGGACCCGGTCGAGCATCCGGCCCTGTTCGCTGGTCGAGATCAGCGCTTCGATGGCCAGGTCGAGGGTCGCCTTCGTCCGCCCGCGGGTCCGGAAGTACGGCCGGACCAGCCCGGACGTCTCCATCTCGGTGGGCGGCGGCGCGTCCACGTACTCCTGGTGAGCCTGCTGCGGCAGGGCCGCCGCGAACTCACCGGAGTCCGGACCCGACGAGAAGTCGCGCTCGGTGCTGTACGCGGCGAAGTCGCGCGCGTCGTACAGCGGCCCGCTCGCGCCGCCGAACAGCTCCGAGCCCGGCCCGCCGAGCAGGCGGTCGCGGTACTCGCCGCCCCCGGCGTCGATCGGCCGGAGCGGTTCCTGCCCGGCATTGCTGTCGGTCAGCCAGTTCGGTGGTTCCCGTACGGGGTCGCTGTCGGAGGCCTGCACCCGCCGTGCCCGCCACTCACGGTCGACGCGTTCCCGGAACGACTGCCAGTCCTCCCGGCCGTCGTCCGGTTGGTCGGACCACCCGCCGGAGAAGTCGTCACCGAGCCGCCCATCACCCCTCAAGCGCCCGTCGTCCACGGATCTCTCCTCGGTTCCCACGTCCTCAGCGGCGGACGGCCGCACCCTGCAGTTGCGCCCGCATCTCCGGGGTCAGCTGCTGGCCGACCCGCTCCACCAGCAGGGTCATCTCGTAGACGACCAGGCCGATGTCACTCTCCGGCGATCCCAGGACCGCCAGGCAGGAGCCGTCGGAAACCGACATGAGGAAGAGGAAGCCGTTGGCCATCTCGACCACGGTCTGCGCCACCGTGCCGCCCTCGAACACCTTGGCCGCGCCGCGCGCGAGGCTGGTCAGCCCCGACGCCACCGCGGCCAGCTGGTCCGCCCGGTCCTTCGGCAAGCCACGCGAGGCCGCCAGGAGCAGGCCGTCGGCCGACACCACGACCGCGTGGGCCGCGCCGGGCACCCGGTGCACGAAATCCGTGATCAGCCAAGCGAAGCTGCCGGCATTGTTCGCCTTGGCATGCGCCTGCCCGTTCGGCTGCGCGGCGCCACCCGGCTGCATTGCACCCGCCCGTGTCACTTTCACTCCTCACTGCTGTCTGTGGTGTTGCCACGTCCCGGAACTCCGCTGCCTTCCAGCCTCTCCTCGGCCGGGAGCTCCTTCAAGGCGTGCCGCCCCGAGGTGTAGCCACGCTGGAAGCTTGCCATCCGGCTCCGCGCCGCGGACGCGGAGCGGGTGATCGCACCCGTTCCGGGCATGCCCGCACTGGCGTCCGCGAAGTTGTTCTGCGCCGGTGCCTCGGGTGTGGAGCTCGGGCTGCTGATCGATCCCGGCACCAGGTAGGCGTTCGGGATGCGCTTGGGCAGCCCGGCCGGGGTGATCTCCTCGTTCTTGGACTCCAGCAGCGACTGCGCCGCCTGCCAGCCGTCGTCGGACGCGCTGTGCCAGCCGTCGTCGGCGGGCAGGAGCGGGTGCCGGGTCGCCGCGGTCGGCCGCAGCTCGTCCTGCGAAGACGCGGACGCGGCGGGCGCGTCGAGCTCGTCGGAGCCGGTGAGCGGCGGCAGGTTCGGGTCTTCACCCGCGCTCTGCGGCGGCACCGGGTCGGCAGCCGAGTCGTCACCCTCACTGAACCAGCGTGACAGCACCGACTGGTAGATGGGCAACCGCCGGGTGGGTACATCGTCCTCGAGGGCCGCCGAGCCGACCTCCGGAGCGGGTGGCGGCGCCGGGGGCGGTTCCTCGGGCGGGACGAACTTCGGCTCGCGCTTCGGCAGCACCAGCGGCGCGAACTGCGTGTCGTTCGCCCGCGAGCTGGCACCCTCGCCGTTCTGCGACGGCGTCAGCGGCGCCAGGTCCTCGGCGGTCGGCCAGGCGGGCGTCTCCGGCTTCGGCAGCTCCGGCGACAGGAACGGGCCCGCCGCGCGGCCGCCGCTGACCAGGTCGTCCAGGCTGATCGGCTGGTCGAGCGGGACCAGCCCGCCCTGGTTCGCCACCGGCTCGTGCGACGGCGGAGGCGGAGGCGGCGCCGGGGTCGGCACCGAAGGCGGCGGCGGGGTCTGCGCGAACGTCTGCGTCTGGTCGAAGTCCGAGCGCGCGGCCGGGATCGGCGGGATGCTCGGCATCGACATCGACGTCTCGGAGCGGTTCGCCGGCGGCGGCGTCTGCCGCTGCATGCCCGGGCGGAGCTGGGTCAGCAGCTCGGCGGGGACGACGACGCGGGCGATGACGCCACCCTCGATGTCCTCGTTCTCGCGCAGCCGGACCTCGATGCCGTGGCGCTTGGCCAGCCGCGAGACCACGTACAGACCCATTCGCCGGGTCACCGACACGTCCAGGTCCGGCGGGTCGGCCAGGCGCGCGTTGACCTCGGCCAGCCGGTCCTCGGTCATGCCGACACCGTGGTCGGTGACCTGGATGGCCAGCGCCTTCCGGCGGGTCACCACCGCGCGGACGATGACCTTCGTCTCCGGCTCGGAGAAGTAGGTCGCGTTGTCGAGCAGCTCCGCGAGGACGTGCACGAGGTCGTGGATCGCGAGGCCCTGGACGGCGACGTCGGGCACGATGCCGACCTCGATCCGGGCGTACTGCTCGATCTCGGACACCGCGGCGCCGATGACGTCGGCGGCGGGCACCGGCTTGGGCACGGACTTGGCCAGGCCGGCGCCGGAGAGCACCAGCAGGGACTCACCGTTGCGCCGCAGCCGCGTCGCGAGGTGGTCGAGCTCGAACAGGCTGGCCAAGTGGTCCGGGTCCTGCTCGTCGGCCTCGAGGCGGTCGATGACGCCGAGCTGGCGTTCCACCAGCCGCTGCGACCGCCGGGAGAGGTTCACGAAGATGCCGTTGACGTTCTCGCGCAGGAGGGCCTGCTCGGCGGCCATCTTGACGGCCTGTTCGTGGACGATGTCGAACGACCGCGCGACCTCGCCGATCTCGTCGCGGGAGGTGACGGGCACCGGCTGGACGGCCTTCTTCGAGGCGCCGACCGGGTCCGGGTCGTCCAGGATCGCCTGCACGGTTTCCGGCAGCCGCGTGTAGGCGACGTCCAGCGCGCTCTTCCGCAGCACCCGCAGCGGGCGCAGCATCAGGCGGGCGACGACGAGCATCAGCGCGATCGCGGCGGCCAGCGCGGCGAGCACGACCGCACCGCCGACCCAGGCCGAGTTGACCGCCGCCGTGGCGAGGTCGTCGGCGCGGGTCTTGAGCTGGGCGAGCAGGTTCGACTCGACCGCGTGCAGCTTGTCGGCCGACACCGTGCTGTCCTTGCCGAGCGCGGTGGTGTCGATGACCGGCGCCACGCCCAGCTGGGCGTTGGCGAACGCCGCGGTCTGGATCCGGCGGCGGTCGTCGACCTCCGGGCCGGAGTAGGTGTCGTTGTAGAGCTGGCGCTGGTCGTCGTCGGCGTTCGCGAGGAAGGCCGCGACGGAGGCGTCCGCGCTGGAGGCCGACGCGCGCGTCTGGTCCAGCAGGTCGCCGGGGAAGTTGCCGCGGTAGGCGGCGATCTGCAGCTCGGTGTCGGAGCGGGTGGTGAACTCCTTGGCCTCGCTGATCGCCTGGGTGCTGTTGCCGAGGCGCAGCACGTCGCGGTCGGTGACCGCGGTGGTGACCTCGCGGCCGAGCTCGATGAGCGAGTCGAGGATGCCCGAGTAGGCGGTCAGCACCGTGATGTCGGGCAGGCTGTTCTGGGCGTTGAACGCCGCGCGCAGCGGGCGCAGGGCGTCGAGGCGCTGGAGACCACGGGTGTAGCGGTCCTTGGTCGCCTGGTCGTCGTAGTCGAGGGTGCCCGCCGCGCCGCGCAGGTCGCCGACTTCGCGGTCGACCTTGGCGATCTGCGAGTCGAGCCCGGTCTGCAGCAGGGGGTTGTTGGACGAGATCCGCGCGACGGCCAGCGAGCGCTCGTTCTGCAGCTCGTGCACCACCGTGGTGACCTTGACCGCGAACGCGACCTGGTCGGCGGTGCGCTGGAACTCGGCGGCCTGCTGCGCGTCGTCGACGACGCGCAAGGCACCCAGCACCGCCGCGGTCAGCGTCGGGATGATCAGGACCGCGGCCAGCTTCGTGCGCAGCCGCCAGTCGCGCATGCCGGAGAACAGCCCGGTCTTCCGTCCCGGATCCGCTCCGGGCGACTGCGCGGGGGCCCCTCCTACCCCCGCGGCGTCTTCGTTCGGCACCGCCGCACCACCATCATCGTTCGCGCTCGTGAAACCCTGATCGGTCCAGCGCCCGCCAGGGCGCATCGCGTTCTCCTCAGCCACTCGTCTGCACGCTCCCGGCGGTCCGGCACCCCGGCCGATCGGAGGGAGTCCAGCGCAAGACGCTACCCGTACGGGTGAAAAGATCGTCTTCGACGGGTATTTCTGAACCCCGTCCCACCGGACGGAATCGGTTCAGCTCGAGCATCACGGTCGGGTCCCTGCGCTGGTCTCGCATCGGTCTGTTGTTCGGCCTAGGCCACCGGCGCGGCGGCTGAGCCCGGCCAGGCAGTGGCCACTGCGGGGAAGATTCTCTCAGGAAAAGCACAGCGTGCCCTGGTAAACCGGGGATCGACTTGATCGGCCATCCAGGCACTCTCTCTCACTACATCGGAGGTTGATACCTCCCCGCAGGTGCAGAGGGTAGCGAACGGCCGGGGAAGATGTAACCCTCCCGACAGGACGCGCTGAATGTTGCACAGCGTTCGCTCAGCCGGCACACAGCTGGTCGTCTCGGATTCGGAATGTGGACCCTACGCTGGGTGAACCGCTACGGCGAGTGGAGCAGTGGGTCTAGACCAGAGGCCGAAAGAGTGACATGCGCCACCCTCTCCGGTACTGATTCCACCCATTGTGAGCAAGCTGTCACGTTCTCTACAGTGGCCCGCGTGCCTCTCGCGAATGAGTCACGCACTTCCGTCGGAATCGGTTCGTCAACCGTCACTTTCTTCAAGGAGCAGGCCTTGCTTGGAAACGCCATGAGCAGTGGCCGGGTTCGCACTCGCCGCGCCGCGCTCGGGCTCGCCCTCACCGTCGCCGCCGTCACAGCCGTCAGCGGCTGCAGCGCGCTCGGCTCGGACAGCTCGAACGCCTCGTCGAACGGGGGCGGCCTGGAGAAGTCGAAGATCAAGGTCTCGATCATGCCGACCACGGACCTCGGTCCCTTCTGGCTGGCCCAGGACGGCGGCTACTTCAAGGCCGAGGGCCTGGAGGTCGAGCAGATCATCGCCAAGAGCGGCCAGGAGTCGATGCAGAAGGCGATCTCCGGTGAGGCGGACATCGCGCTCTCGACGTACACGCCGTTCTTCGTCGCCAAGAGCAAGGGCACCGCGGACATCCAGCTCGTCGCCGACGGCACGTCGGTCAACGCGAAGAGCAACGCGATCGTCACGGTGCCGACCTCGCCGGTGAAGACGGTCGCCGACCTGAAGGACAAGCGGATCGCGATCACGGCCATGAACACCGCGTCCGACATCCTCACCAAGTCCGTCATGAAGGACCACAACGTCGACTTCAGCGGAGTCAAGTGGACCTTGATCCCGCTGCCGAACATGGCGGCGGCGCTGAAGGACAACCAGGTGGACGCGGCCTACATGCCGGAGCCGATGCTCACGCAGGCGGCGAAGACCGTCGGCGCGACGCCGGTCATCGACATCAACACCGGCGCCAGCCAGGACTTCCCGCTGACCGGTTACGGCTCGACGACGAAGTGGGTGCAGGCGAACCCGAAGACCCTCGCGGCCTTCCAGCGGGCGATGAAGAAGGCCACCAGCGACGCGATCAACGACCGCTCGAAGGTCGAACCGCTGCTGGTCAAGTACGCGAAGATCGACGAAGACACGGCCAAGCTGCTCACCCTGCCCGGCTACGGCTCCGTCCTGGACGCCCGGCGCCTCCAGCGCGTCCCGGACCTGCTGCTGCAGATGGGTGTCATCACCAGCAAGGTCGACGCCGCGCCGATGATCGCCCCTCAGGTGACCAACTAAAGTGCCCAAACTGCTCCGCGGTCTGGCCGGCCTGGCGGGCTTCCTTCTGCTCTGGGAGGGAGTCGTCCAGGTCGGCCTGGTCAGTAAGACGTTCACCCCGCCGCCGAGTGTCGTCCTGGTCACCGTCGGGCACCTGCTGGGCGACCCCGAGTTCGTCCGGGACATCGTCGCGACCATGCTGGCCTGGCTGATCTCCATCGCCGTCGCGATCGCGATCGGCGTCCCCGCCGGGCTCCTGCTCGGCAGCGTCCCGGTGCTGCGCTCGGCCACCGCCGCGATCGTGGAGTTCCTCCGGCCGATCCCGGTCACCGCGCTGGTTCCCCTGGTGATGCTGGTGATCGGCTCCGGCCCCGAAGCGAAGATCACCCTGGCCGTCTACGCCTCGCTGTGGCCGATCATGTTCAACACGATCTACGGCATGAGCGAGATCGACCCGGTCCTGATGGAGACGGCCCGTGCGTGCGGGACCAGCCGGTTCCGCATCCTGTCGTCGGTCGCGCTGCCGCAGACCGCGCCGTTCGTCTTCACCGGCGTCCGGCTGTCGGCGACCATCGCGCTGATCGCCGTCGTCAGCGTCGAGTTCCTGGCCGGTTCCCAGCTCGGTCTCGGCAGCTTCATCATCGTCGCCAGCACCGGTTCGGTCCGGTTCGACCTGGTCCTGGCCGGCACGGTGGTCGCCGGGACACTGGGCTACCTGATCAACGAGGGGCTCGAACAGCTGGGCAAGCGGCTGTTCCGGTGGAGCACGGTGGACCGGGAGGCGATCGCGTGACGGCGGCGACCCTTTCGGGCCGGGTGGGCAGGCGCGCCGCGCGCGGTGCCGCCGCGGTCCTGCGCAACTGGCTGCTCTTCGCGCTCCTGGTGGTCGGGTGGGAGTTCGCCGCCCGGGCCGCCGGCAGCCCGTACTTCCCGCCGCCGACCGAGATCGCGACCACCGCGGCCAAGCTCTGGTTCACCGGGCCCGCGTCGCACCTGTTCCTCACCGACGCCGTGTTCGACAACGTGTTCCCCAGCCTCGGCCGGATGCTCGGCGGCTGGGCGCTGGCCGCGGTCGTCGGCATCGTGCTCGGCGTGCTGCTCGGCCGGTCCGCGACGGCCATGGACTACGTCGGCCCGCTGTTCGCGTTCTTCCGCTCGATCCCGCCGCCGACCCTGATCCCGGTGTTCGCCGTGCTGTTCGGGCTGAGCTCGGGCATGCAGGTCGGGTCGATCATCTTCGGCGCGGTGTGGCCGGTGCTGCTCAACGCGGTCGACGGCGTCCGCTCGGTCGACCGGGTGAAGGTGGAGACGGCGCGGTCGTTCCGCACGCCCAAGGCGTACTGGCTCGGCATGGTCGTCCTGCCCGCGGCGGCGCCGAAGATCTTCGCCGGGCTGCGGGTGAGCCTTTCGATCTCCCTGCTGCTGATGGTCGTCTCCGAACTGGTCGGCGCGTACAACGGCATCGGCCGGTCGCTGCTGAACGCCCAGCAGGACTTCGAGTTCCCGACCATGTGGGCGTGGCTGGTGCTGCTGGGCATCCTCGGCTACGTCTTCAACACGATCTTCCTGGCCGCGGAGCGGCGGGTCCTGGCCTGGCAGCCGGCCCGCCTCGGCCGCGACTGACGCCCGCGAAAGGCCTCTCCCCATGTCGACCATGCTCGAAGTTTCCGGCCTCAGCCACACCTACGGCAGCGGCGAAAAGGCCCACACCGCCGTGAACGACCTGTCGTTCACCGTCGAGGCCGGGCAGCTGGCCAGCATCGTCGGGCCGTCGGGCTGCGGGAAGTCGACGCTGCTGCGCTGCGTCGCCGGGCTGACCCCGCCGACCGAGGGCACGGTGAGCCTGCACGGCGACCGCGTCACGGCCGTGCCGGACGACCTCGCCGTCGTGTTCCAGGACTACAGCCGCTCGCTGTTCCCGTGGCTTTCGGTGCAGAAGAACGTCGAATTCCCGTTGCGGTGGCGGTCGATTTCGAAGGCGGAACGGCGGAAGCGGGCGGCCGAGGCACTGGAGCAGGTCGGGCTTTCCGGCGTCGGCGGGAAGTACCCGTGGCAGCTTTCGGGCGGCATGCAGCAGCGGGTGTCGATCGCCCGCGCGCTGGCCAGCCGCCCGGCGCTGCTGCTGATGGACGAGCCGTTCGCGTCGGTCGACGCCCAGACGCGGTTCGAGCTGGAGGACCTGACCCGGCGCGTGCAGCGTGAGCAGGGCAGCACGATCCTGGTCGTCACGCACGACATCGACGAGAGCGTCTACCTGTCCGACCGGGTGCTGGTGCTGTCGAAGTCGCCGGCGTCGATCGTGGCGGACCTGCCCGTCGGCCTGCCCGCCGAGCGCGACCAGATCACCACGCGCGAGTCGGCGGAGTTCGTGACGCTGCGCGGCGAAGTCGCCCGTCTGCTGCACGGCGGCAGCCCCGCCGAGGCGGCCGAGGCCGCGTCCGACGCCGCGGAATGGGAGCTGGCAGAGCAGGTCACGGACGTGACGGAGAGCAAGACCCGGAGCTGACCCGGGAAATTCCGAAAGAAATCCCGGGCGGGTGTCGGATCGGGACGGTGGTGTTCGTAGCAGGGGTGAGGCCGCACAACGCGCGGCCCGCCACCCGCGAGGAGTTCCGATGACCGCCACGTACACCTTCGACATCTTCTCGTCGCTCGACGGCTTCGCCAACCACAGCGGTGACTGGGGCGGCTACTGGGGCAAGCAGGGCCCGAGTTCCTCGCCCACCGCGCCGCCGCCTACCGCGACCCGCTGCGCATGGTGCTCGGGGCCAAGACCTACTCCTCGAACGCGCCCTTCCTGAGCCCGGGCTTCGACCGCGGCCTGTTCGACGGGTGGATCACGCGGATGTTCGAATCCCCGGTCACGGTGCTCTCCAACCGGCTGACCGAGCCGCTCGACTGGCCGGGAACGACCATCGAGCCCGGCGATCCCGTCGAGGTCGTCACGCGCCTCAAGGCCGAATCCGACGTGCCGCTGCGCTCCCACGGAAGCCTGACGCTCAACCGGGCGCTGCTGAACGCGGGCCTGGTCGACACCATCGAGCTCACGGTCTTCCCGGTGCTCACCGGAAAGACCGGCGTGGACCGGGTCTTCGACAGCGTGGCCGACTTCGACCTCGAGCTGCTCGAAGCCCGGACCTTCGACGGCCACACGCAGGTGCTGACCTACCGGCCGGCCCGGCACGGCTGAGCCGGTTCTTTCAGTACGAAAGCGCGTGGGTCGGCGCGACCCGGACGTGCACCAGCGTCGGGCGCGGGTCGGCGAGCGCGGCGGCGAGGCCGGCCGCCAGGCCGGACGGCTCGGTGATCGTCACCCCCTGGCAGCCCATGCTGCCCGCCAGCGCCGCGAAGTCGATGCCGCCCAGCTCGGTGCCCGGCAGCTTCGCGCCGCCGAGGGTGTCGCCGAGGAGACGGACGGCCGCGTATTCCGAGTTGTCGAAGATCACGAACGTCACCGGCAGCTGCTCGCGCGCCGCCGTCCAGAGACCCTGGATGCCGTACATGCTCGAGCCGTCGCCGACGACGGCGACGACCTTGCGGTCCGGCCGGGCGAGCGCCGCGCCGACCGCGCCCGGGATGCCGTAGCCGAGCGTGCCGCTGGCCATCGTCAGGAACCCGGAACCGGTCGAGGTGATCGGCAGGTGCTCGTGCAGCATCCCGCGGTGGCTCGGCGCCTCCTCGACGACCAAGGCGTTGTCCGGCAACAGGTCCGCGAGCGTGGCGTAGAGGAACTCGCCGGTGAGCGTCGCACCGCTGGGCTTGGCGGGCCGCGGCCGCGGCGCCGGCGCGGGCCGCGTGCTCCGCTCGACGACGTTGAGCAGCGCGCGGATGCCCAGCTTCGGCGTGGCGCGGATGCCGGTGCCTTCGAAGGCGCGGGCGAGGATCTGTTCGTCGTCGCTGAGGATGAACAGCGGCGGCAGCGGAGCGTCCCCGCGCCCGCGGTCGACGTGGTAGGTGAAGGCGGGCGCGCCGAGCACGAGAACGAGGTCGTGCGCGGCGAGCGCGTCGGCGACGGCGCCGCGTTCGGGCTCCAGGAACCCTTGGAACAGCGGGTGATTCTCGGGGAACGAGCAGCGGTAGGACATCGGCGCGGCCCAGACGCCGGCGTTGAGGCGTTCGGCGAGCGCGACGGTTTCCGGGACGGCGCTGTCCTGGTCGACGGCTCCCCCGACGACGATCGCCGGCCGTTCGGCGGCTTCGAGCGCGGCGTTGAGCTCGTCGATGGCCTCGGGATCCGGTGCGAAGCCGCGGACGCGGGGCCGCGAGACGACGGGCCGTTCGGTGGGGGCGGTCCAGTCGTCGGCGGGGACGGACACGAAAACCGGACCGGACGGCGCCTGCGTCGCGATGTGGTAGGCCCGCGCCAGCGCGGCCGGAACGTCCTCGGCGGACGCGGGCTCGATCGACCACTTGACGTACGGCTTCGGGAACTCGGCGGCATCCATGGCACCGAGGAAGGGCTCGTGCGGCAGCAGCGACCGGACCTGCTGCCCGGCGACGATGATCAGCGGCGACCGGTTGCGGTAAGCGGTGAAGAGGCTGCCGAGGCTGTGCCCGACCCCGCCGGCGGAGTGCAGGTTGACGAGCACGGCCTCCCGCGTGGCCTGCGCGTAGGCGTCGGCCATCGCGACGACGACGGACTCCTGCAGGCCCAGGACGTAGTCGAAGTCGTCGGGCCAGTCGGTGAGGAACGGCACCTCGGTCGTGCCGGGGTTGCCGAACACCGTGGTGAGGCCGAGTTCGCGGAGCAGTTCCCGGGTGGCGTCCAGCACCGTGCGCTTGATCATGCGGACAGGCTAACGCTTAGTTTTGCGAAGTAAAGCCCGCAAGCGGCCGCAGAAACGAAAGCCGGGGCCGTTCGCGGAATCGCGACGGCCCCGGCCCGTTTTCACGTACTCAGCCGATCAGGCCCGACAGCCCGCTCGCCTTGAACGAACCCCAGCCCGTCACCTGGTCGTACCCGGTCCCGGCGCTGAAGCCGGTCGTGCCGTGGAGGGTGTTGTTGCCGGTCGTCACGTCGTGGAAGCCCGTCGTGTACGAGGACCCGTTGCCGATCGAGTAGAACTTCGGGTTCAGGTTGCCCAGCGCGCCGCCGTGAACCTGGTTCTGCAGGGCCGCGAACCCGGCCCACAGCGGGGTCGCGCCCGACGTGCCGCCGACCGTTTCCCAGCTGCCCGCCGAGTAGATGTAGTAGCCCGACGTCGGCGAAGCGTCCGCCGCGACGTCCGGCACCTTGCGGTACGTCGTGCTCTGCGAGGACTGCCACGAAGGCGCCGTGAAGACCGTCGAAATGCCACCGCCGGTCGAGCCGCCGCTGTTGCCGTCGTTCCAGGTCGACTCGCTGCTGTAGCCGTTGGACGACGTCACGTTCAGCTTCGTGCCGCCGACGCCCGTCACGTTCGGGCTCGACGCCGGGAAGTCGACACCCTTCGCCGTCGAACCCGTCTGGCGGTAGCAGTCGGTCGTGCCGTCGTCGCCCGCGGCGGCGAAGTACGAGATCCCCTCCGCGGTGCCGGTCGCGACCGCGCTGCTGACGCTCTTCGCCGCGCTCGAACCCTCGGCGGCTTCGCAAGCGCCCCAAGAGATCGAGACCACGTCGACCGTCGCGTCCGACGCGATCTTCTGGTACATCGCCAGTTCGCCGGCGCTCGAGTTCGGCGCCTCGTAGACGTAGTCGTTCGCCGCGGCGGCCACCGCGTGCACGACCTCGATGTCGAGCTCGACCTCGACCTGGCCGTCACCCGGCGACGAGTCGTAGTTCGCGCCGCTGACCGGCACCGTCGTCACCGAGCCCGCCGAGAGCCCGTAGGTGCTGTCGTACTTGGTGATGTTCGACTTCTGGTACCCGTCGAACTCGACGAAGCCGACGTTGACGCCACTGCCGGTCGCCGAAAGGCTGCTGGTGCCGTAAGCGGTTTTGAGCACCGCCGGCGTCGCGGACTTGACGACGTTGGGCTTGGCGAGCGGCTTCGACGAGTGCGTCCGCACGGCGTGGTCGTCGAGGCCGACGACGTTGCCCACGACGTCCGAGAGACCCGCGGGCACGGCGGGCGCGGCGTCGTTGGCGAAGAAGTCACGCCCGGAAACCCGGTCGTGGTAGGTCCCGATCCGGGTGCGGAACGCCGATTCGAGCTGCGCCGCCGAGCCGGTGAACGTGATGGCCTGCCGGTTTCCGGAAACCTCGATCCCGGTGGCGCCCGATTTCCCGAGGAATGAGACGACCTTGTCGACGTCGGCTTGAGTCGGACCGAACCGGGCATTGAACTGCGCCGGGGTCAGGAAGTGGTGATATTGCGGCGAAGCGGGATTCTGCACGTCGGCGAGGAACTTTTCCAAAGCCTGCTGGTTGTGCAGTTTCAGCGAAAGCGCGGCGGTGATCGGCCGGTCGGCCGCGACGTCGCCGGTGCGGTCGCTGTTGACCAGCGGCGCGGCGTTGTCAGCCAGCGTGACCAGGGGTTCCGGCGCGGCGGCGGCCGGGACGGCCACGGCGAGGCCGAGCAACGCAGGCAGCGGCACAGCGGCCGCGACGAGCTTGCGCAAGCGCATGGGGAATTTCCTCTCGGCGGTGGGGACCGGGCCTGCGCGGAATGCTCGCCGCAGGTTGCCGAGAAGCATAAGAAGCCATGATCACGCCAAGGAACCTACTTTTGTCTGGCGTTCGGACGGATCCCATTTTCATTTTCCGAAAGGTTTACCATGCCATGAGATACCGATTATTGTCCGGAATGCCCGACGCGTTCGATGATTTCACGGGCGCGCGAGTCGCCAGGGAACCGGTGGGCCGCGGCCGACAACGTCCGCAGCCGTTGCCGCGTCCTCGGTGACCGCAGCGAACCGGCCAGCTCGATCGCCTCCCTCCCCGCTTCGGCGGCGACGTCGAGATCGCCGTTCAGCGCGTGCACCGTGGCCAGCCAGATCACGGTCAGGGAGCGGCTGCGGGCCATGTCCGGCCCGTACCCCGCGATCGCGTCGGTGAGCGCCGGGATCCCGGCGCGGCCGTGCCGGACGTCGACCACCTGTGCCAGTTCGGCGTGCACCGTGCCGATCATCGCCGCCAGGTCCGTGACCCCGAAGAAGGCCGCCCACGGTTCCGGTTCGACTCCTTCGGCGGCGGCGAACTCGGCACGAGCCCGGCGCAGGTGCGCCAGGGCGGCCGGGACATCGGCCTTCATCGCGCACGCCCACGCCTGGTTCGCCGAGAGGATCGCCTGGGCCAGCTTGGAGTGCGCCAGCAGCGCCGACTCCTGTCCCTGGGCGAACTCCGCGAGTGCCGCGTCGACCGCGCCGTAGTGCAGGTGCAGCCGCCCGGTGCGGTAGTGGATGTTGGCCTGCAGGCCGTTGCTGCCGCCTTCGACGGCCAGTTCCAGCGCCCGCGCGAACGCCTCCAGCGCGGCCTCGGGGTGGTCTTCGTCGAAGTTCGTCCAGCCGGCGAGGTTGTACATGTCGGCGACGGCGGTGCAGAGCCGGACCATGACGGCCTCCCGCATCGTGCCGCTCAGCAGGTCGACGGCACCCGGCAACTGCGCTTCGATGTCTTCTCTGCAGGACCCGCCGCCACGGCGGTAGTCACGAGCCCTCAACTCGGCGACGGCGTCTTCCAGTCGCCGCACGTCGGCGAGACCCACGCGGGCACCACGCGGATCGTCCCGCCCTCCACTGCCGGTCATCGCAGCCCTCCGTCCGTAGAGGGCCGCCGTGGGCAGCCCTCGCTCATTCCCCTCCGGGCCAGGCCGGCGCCTGCTCCTTCGGGGGGTGGGCACCGGGCAGGACCCCGGTGGCGGTCAGCACCACGCCGGTGGCGGTCTCCGCGATCTTCACGGCGGCCAGGAGGCCGGTGAGGGCGAGCGAGCCGCCGAGGCCCAGCCGGGCGAACTCGTCCTCGGCGGGTTCAGCGGTCGCGGATCGCTTGTCGGGGGTCCGGGTGGCGGAGCCCCCGGCTCGGGGCGAAGCCCCGGTTGTCACAGCTCCGCGTTGACGCGGTATCTCGCCGGTCACGATTCGACTCTTCGGCTTGCCGCGGACGCATTCTGGCGATACCCACGGGGAATCAGCCGTTCCCAGGCGACCGAAACCCACCGGATGGTCGCCGACCTGGTTTCCTGATGGCTTCTCATCGAATTGATCGCGAACCGAATACGCGCGCCCACAGCGCCGCCTCCCGCGCTAGCGAAGGATTCTTGGCCTCGTCGGGACAGGCCACCGCCACCCGTCACCTGTCGTGCCACCAGCGGAAATCGCCATTGTTTCACGACTTCGAAACCACGATAGCCAGCGCCTGCCACAGCTTCAGCCCCCAAGCAGACCAACAAGCAGTACAACCCGGTGATTGCACGTGCAGGTGCACACCCGAGCATCGACCGGCATTCGCAAGACTCGAATGAATTTTCATTTACGACCGATTCCGGGGGAATGAAATACTGGTATGACCGGCCGCTGTGGATCAGTTCTTGACGAGGTCCACCCAGGTGCGCACCGTTTCGGCGTCGACGGGCGCCTGCCAGCCGCCGGGCCGCACCGCGCCGCCGACATGGAACCCACGCACGCCGCCGGCGCGCAAGAGGTGCACCTGCTGGGCACGCAGGCCTCCGCCGACGAGCAACTCCGGCCCGCTCTCGCGCTGCGCGAGCCGCTGCAGCACCGAAAGCCCGCTGGCGACGCCGTTCGGGTGGCCGGCGGCGAGCACGGTGTCGCACCCGAGCGAGGCCAGCTGGTCGTACGCGCGCACCGGGTCGCGGGTGCGGTCGATGGCGCGGTGGAACGTCCAGGGAAGGCCGTCGATCTCCTTGATCAGCGCCTCGCAGGCGTCGAGGTCGATCTCGCTGTCGACGTTGAGGAAGCCGAAGACGAACTCGCGCGCGCCCGCGTCGATCAGCCGGGCGGTGTCCGCGCGCAGCCCTTCGAGGTCGCCGACGGCGAAGGAACCGTTGTCCCGCAGCATGACCCGGACCGGGAGGTCGGTCGCCGACAGCACGTCACGCAGGGTTTCCACCGACGGCGTCAGGCCGTCCTGCGCCATGTCCGTGACCAGTTCGAGGCGGTCCGCCCCGCCCGCCTGCGCGCCTTCGGCATCCGCCGCGTCCAGCGCGATCACTTCCAGCAGGGGCGTCTTCGAGCTCATGCCTCATCCGTTTCACTGGTTCCGGGTGTCGTCTCCCCTCGCGTGCCGCCCTCGCCGGAAGCCGCCTTGAAGGCTCGTCATCCGCTCGCGTACCGCTTCCGGGGAAAGAGAGAGTATCGGCCGCTGCGCCGGCACCGCTCCCGGGCTCGCCGCGGAATCGATGGTCTGCAGGAACGGCCAGGTGTCCTCGGCGCCGTCCTCCTGCTCCAGTTCGGCCGGGCTCGGCCACTGGTAGTCGGGTTCGATCGCGGCGGGCGGCGCGACGGGCGCGAGCTGCGGTTCGGTGTCCTCGTCGTCCGGGTTCGGTTCGGCCACCACCGGATCGGGCGACGGCTGCGGCGACGGCGGTGGTGGTGGTGGTGGCGGTGGCGGCGGTGGCGTGGCGAGGGCGTGCCGCGGCTGGGGTTCGGCGGGCCGCGGCTCCTCGGCGACCGGGAGCGGCTCCACCGGCCGCCGCGGCTGCTCGGGCGCCGCGGACGCGTCGAACCAGCGGGACAGGACGTCGCGGTAGGCGGGCATCCGCTCGGTCGGCGCGTCGAGGTCGAGGTGGACGTCGCCGTCGGCGGCGGGCCATTCCGGCGGGTGCTCGCGCTCCACCACCGGGGCCCGGCGCGGCGGGCCCGCCTCGATCGACGGCGGCGTCAGCTCTTCGGGCTCCGGCTCCGGCGGTTCCGGTTCCGCCGGGGTGAGCGGCGCGAGCGGGGCCAGCAGTTCGGGTTCCACGTCGGGAGTGCGCTGCGGCTCGGCGGGCGAGGGCGGCGCGGGCATCGGCGGCAGCTCGACGATCAGGCCGGCGGGCACCAGCACGGTCGCGACGAGCCCGCTTTCCGCGCCCGGGCTCAGGCTCACGTCGATGCGGTGGCGCGTGGCCAGCGTCGCGACGACGAACAGGCCCATCCGGCGCGACACCTCGACGTCGACGTCCGGCGGGTGCGCGAGGCGCGCGTTGGTGCGGTCGATCTCGGCCTTCGGCATGCCGGCGCCGTGGTCGATGATCTCGATCTGCCAGTCGCCGTCGTGGGTTTCGGCGCTGGCCACGGTGACCGGCTCTTCGCCGGAGTAGCGCGTCGCGTTCTCCAGCAGCTCCGAAATGACGTGCACGAGGTCGTTGACGGCCTCCCCGCGGACCGCGACCTGCGGCGCCGGGCCGAGCTCGATGCGCTGGTAGTGCTCGACCTCCGAGAGCGCGGCGCCGATGATCTCGTCGGCCGAGACCGGGCCGGCGTCCTCGCGCGCCGAGTCCTGACCGGACAGCACCAGCAGGTTCTCGCTGTTGCGCCGCATCCGCGTCGCGAGGTGGTCGAGTTCGAACAACCCCGCCAGGGTGTCCGGGTCCTGCTCGTCGGCCTCCATCCGGTCGAGCACCGACAGCTGCCGCTCGACGAGGTCCTGGCTGCGCTGCGAGAGGTTGACGAACATCGCGTTGACGTTCTCGCGCAGCATCGCCTGTTCGCCGGCGAGCCGCACGGCTTCGCCGTGGACGGCGTCGAACGCGCGCGCCACCTGCCCGAGCTCTTCGCGCGTGAACACCGGCACCGGCGCGACGGCGAGCCGTTTCCGCAGGTTTTCGGGGGCGGGCTCGGGATCGGTGAGCAGGTTCTGCACGGCGGCGGGCAGCCGGTGCTCGGCCACTTCGAGAGCCGTCCGGCGCAGGATTCGCAAGGGGCGCAACAGGGACCGCGCGATGACGACCGACAGCACGCCCGCGACGAGCAGGACGCCGAGCACCACGCCGCCGTCCCAGAGCGCGGCCGTGCGGGCTTGCGCCGCAAGGGCGTCCGTGCGTTCCTGCAACTGGACCAGCAGTGCCTGCTGCACTTGGTGGGCGAGGTTCACCGTGTGCGTCGCCGAGACGTCCCACTGGTTCGGGTCCAGACCCGAGAGGTTCTGGCCGTTTTCGGTGCGGGTGAGCGCGGATTCGACCATGTCGTTGCCGATGTCGACGACCAGGCCGATCACCGTGTCGTCGAACATGCGCTGCTGTTCGGGCGTCGCGAAGGTGCGGTAGTCGCTGCGTGCGGCGGCCAGCTCGGCTTCCGCGCCGAGCAGGGCACGCGTGCGGTCGCGGTCGAGGGTGCCCGCGGCGAGCGCCTCGGCCATCACCGCCCGCTTGACCGACATCTGGTCCTTGATCCGGGCGAGTGCGTTGCCCGCCAGCCGCATCCGCGCGAGTTCCGGGTCGGAGACGTCGGCGGCGGCGGAGTCGCTGATGTCGAGCAGGCCGGAGATCAGCTCGCTGTAGGAGCGCAGCACGGCGTCGGCGGGGAACGCCGAATGCTCCGCGGAGTACCGGAGGCCGCCGAGGACGCGCAGCCGGTCGTCGGTCTGCTGCAGGCTTTCGGCGGCCTTCGCGTCGAGCCGCGGCTTGCTGTCGCCGAGGGTCCGCTCGAACTTGCCGATCGCCTGGTCGACGCGGTTGCGCTGGGCGGTGAGCTCGGCGGTGTCGCCCTGCCGGTTCTGGGCGACGAACCGGACGGTGAGGTCACGCTCGCGCTGCAGCTCGTGCAGGGCTTCGGCGACCGTGCTGTCGACGCGGCCGCGCGTGGCGAACTCGGCGAGCTGCTGGGCGTCACGCAGGTCCGAGCTGATCCGCAGGCCGACGAGCGCGATCACGGCGAGCGCGGGGATCAGGAGGACGGCGAAGAGCTTCGTGCCGAGGCGCCAGTTGCGCAGCCGCCACCGGCCGCCGGCCGGACGTGGTCCCGCCGCGTCGCCGCCCTTGCGGGGACGCTTGTCGCGACGGGTCACCTGGTTTCCTTTTCCGCCGCGGGCGGGAACCCGCGGATCGAACGACACCTCGAACCTACTGGACGGTAGCCCGCCCCATGGAGATCCGAAAGCCGCGCTGGCACGATACGGCCCTGCCCGCGATCGTATGGGGCCTGGACCATACGATCCAGCACGAGAACCAGATTCTCGCGGTAGGTGAAGGTTCATGATCAGACGCGGACGGACGATTCCGCTGGTAGCGGCGCTTCTGGCGACCGCGGGCTGCAGCGTGTTCTCTTCCGGCGGCTCCGCGGCTCCGCCGCCGTTGGAGCGGACCACCCTCCGCGTCGGAGTGGGCAACGCCATCGACACGGCCCCGCTGCGGATCGCCGTGGCGGCCGGGAAGTTCGGTTCCACGGGGCTGAACGTGCGGCTCGTCGAGCTCGGCGCCGACGACGGGCTGGCGAAGCTGGCCTCCGGCGACCTCGACGTCACCTTCGCCTCCGACATCGCCATGTTCCGCGCCGCGGCCGGCGGGGCGGCGTTGCAGCTGCAGGGCGAGGCCTACACGTCCGGGCCCAACACGATGGCCCTGGTCACGCTGCCGGACTCCGACTACACCGTGCCGACGGGGAAGAAGGCGCCCAAGATCGCGGTGAACATGCTCGACGACGTCGGCGCGCTCGTCGCGCGTTCGGTGCTGGGTACGGCGGGCGTGGACGAGACGAAGATCAAGTTCACGGCGGTGCCGTTCGACCGGATGCCGCCGGCGTTGCAGGCGGGCGACGCCGACGCGGCGCTCATGATCGAGCCGTACATCACCCGCGCCGAGAAGGACCTCGGCGCGCACATCCTGGCCGACGGCGCCCGCGGTTCGACGCTCGACTTCCCGCTGTCCGGCTACGCGTCCACCAAGCCGTTCGCGCAGGCCAACCCGCGTACGCTCGCGGCGTTCCGCACCGCGCTGGGCACGGCCCAGCAGAGCGCGACGGACCCGGCGACCGTGCGCGACGCGCTGCCGAAGTTCTCCGACATCGACCCGACGACGGCCGCGCTGATCTCGCTCGGCTCGTACCCGGCGTCGCTCAACGGCATCCGGCTCCAGCGCGTCGCCGACCTGATGCACAACTCCGGCCTGCTGGCCAACCGCCTCGACGTCCAGGCCCTGCTGCCCGACCGGGCGGGTTATTAGCTACCGCGAAAACTGCACTTGGTCTACTTTTGCACTCAGTCTACTTGAGGAGTGCGCGATGACCGACGTCCTGATCGCCGGAGCCGGCCCGACGGGCCTGATGCTCGCCGCCGAACTCGCCTTGGCGGGAGTCGGGGTGACGGTCCTCGAACGCCGCGACGGACCGGGGCTGCCACGGCCGGTCGGCCTCCAGCCCCGCACCGCCGAGCTCCTCGACATGCGCGGCCTGAACCCGGCCGCCGAGCAGGTCGACGGCCCGAGCGGCCACTTCGCCGGCTTGCCGGTCCCGCTCGACTACGGCGTCTGGCGGACCCGCCACCCACGCGTGCTCAACCGGACCCAGGACGACGTCGAGGCGATGCTGGCCACGTACGCGCTCGAGCAGGGAGCGGTACTTCGACGCGGCCACGAGGTGAGCGCCGTCGACGTCGACGCGGACGGCGTGACCGTCGACGGCATCCGGGCGCGCTGGCTGGTGGCCTGCGACGGCGCGCACAGCACCGTCCGGCGACTGCTCGGGGTGCCGTTCCCCGGCCGCACGGAAACCTACGTCGCCACGCTCGCGCACGTCCGGCTCGCAACGGCGTCCGACCTGGTCCCGGCGCGCGCCGCGCACTTCAGCCAGGTCACCCGGCAGGCGAACGGCTACTGGTCGATGCTCACCCCGCTCGGCGACGGCGGCCACCGGTTCGTGTTCGGCTCCACGGCGAAGCAGCCCGGCCGCGACGCACCGGTGTCGGACACCGAAGTGACCGAAGCGCTGACGGCCCTGTACGGCGCCGAAACGCGGCTAGGCGAGGTGTACGGCGCTTCGCGGTTCAACGACGCGACGCGGCAACTGGAGCAGTACCGCCACGGCCGGGTCCTGTTCGCCGGCGATGCCGCGCACATCCACCCGCCGCTCGGCGGGCAGGGGCTCAACCTGGGCGTGCAGGACGCGATGAACCTCGGCTGGAAGCTGGCCGCGACGGTCCGCGGCACGGCGCCGTCCGGGCTCCTGGACAGCTATCACCTCGAACGCCACCCGGCCGCCGAGCGCGTCCTGCGGCACACGGCGGCGCAGCGGGTGTTCACGGCCCCGGACCGCGGCGAGAACGTCGAGGCGCTGCGCGAGATCGTCATCGACCTCATGCGGCTGCCGGACGCCAACCACTACTTCAGCGGGCTGCTGTCGGGCCTCGGCCTGAGCTACCCCGGCGCGCACCGGGTCCCGGACCTCGACCTGGCGACGGCGTCCGGGCCGGCGCGGCTCTCGGCGTTGCTGCGGAGCGGCCGCGGGCTGCTCCTCGACCTCGGCGACCACGGCACACCGCCCGGCTTCACCGGCCAGGTCGATTTCGTCCGCGCGAGCACCGGCGACGCCGAGTACCGCGGCCGGCTGCTGCTGGTCCGGCCGGACGGCTATACCGTCGATCCGGCCGGCCTGACCAGGTGGTTCGGCTAGATGTTCTCGCCCGACCTGATCAAGCAGACCGTGCGGGACGGCGGGCCGGCGTAGGAGAGCACCTTGTCGGCGCCCGTGCAGTCTTCCTCCTGGCCGAAGCCGGGCAGGATCCGGACGCGCTCCTCCGCCGCCGGATCGGTGCAGCTCAGCTTGTCGATCGCGGTCTCGTCTTCGACGTTGCGCACGCACTCGCCGGATCTGACGTTCAGGGCCAGGCACAGCGTCTCGCCCTCGCCGGAGCCGAGCCGGAACCGGACGTAGTCGCCGGCGGCGCACGGGATGGCCCCGTGGTAGGTGTTCTCGACCTTGAACGTCGCGCTGTCCGAACTGCAGCCGGCGCGGTGGTAGGCGAGCTTGCCGCCGGTTTCGTGCGTCAGGTACAGGCAGTCGCCGTTCGATGGCGTGCCGTAGCGGCCGAGCCCGCTGATGGCCAGTGCCCCCAGCGCGCCGAGGCCCAGCGCGGCGACTACGCACGCGAACAGCGTGACCCGCACCTTCGTGCCGAACCAGTGCGGAATCGGTGCCTGCTGCCCCGGAGCCGGCGGCATCGGGGCGGGCGGTGCCGGGGCGGCTGGTGCGGCGTAGTCCGGAGTCCGGAACGGGTTGTCGTCGGACGGTGGTGTGGTCAACGTGCCCTCCAGAGATCCCCTCGGCACCTCGTCCCACCGGCGGACCGCGACGGGAGCGGACCGGAGCGAGGCACGTATAACAGTAGTTGTGACTGATGGCCCGCTGATCGTCCAGTCCGACAAGACCGTGCTCCTGGAGGTCGACCACCCCCAGGCCGATGACGCGCGGATCGCGATCGCGCCGTTCGCCGAGCTCGAACGGGCGCCGGAGCACGTGCACACCTACCGCATCACGCCGCTGGCGTTGTGGAACGCGCGCGCCGCGGGCCACGACGCCGAGCAGGTCGTCGACGCGCTGACGACGTACTCGCGCTTCCCGGTACCGCAGCCGCTGCTGATCGACGTCGTCGACGTGATGGGCCGGTTCGGGCGGCTGCAGATCGCCAACCACCCGGCGCACGGGCTGGTCATGTCGACCACCGACCGCGCGGTGCTGGCCGAGGTCGTCCGGAACAAGAAGATCAGCCCGATGCTGGGTGCCCGGATCGACGAGGACACGGTCATCGTGCACCCGTCCGAGCGCGGGCGGCTGAAGCAGGCGCTGCTGAAGGTCGGCTGGCCCGCCGAGGACCTGGCCGGGTACGTCGACGGCGAGGCGCACCCGATCGCGCTCGAAGAGAACGACTGGCAGCTGCGCGACTACCAGCGCCAGGCGGCGGAGGCGTTCTGGGCGGGCGGCTCCGGTGTCGTCGTGCTGCCCTGCGGCGCGGGGAAGACGATGGTCGGCGCGGCGGCGATGGCCAAGGCCCAGGCCACGACGCTGATCCTGGTGACGAACACGGTCGCCGGGCGGCAGTGGAAGCGCGAGCTGGTCGCGCGGACGTCGCTGACCGAGGAGGAGATCGGCGAGTACTCCGGCGAGAAGAAGGAGATCCGGCCGGTCACCATCGCGACGTACCAGGTGATCACCCGCAAGACCAAGGGCGAGTACAAGCACCTGGAGCTGTTCGACTCGCGCGACTGGGGCCTGGTCGTCTACGACGAGGTCCACCTGCTGCCGGCGCCGGTCTTCCGGATGACGGCGGACCTGCAGTCCCGGCGGCGCCTCGGCCTGACGGCCACGCTGGTCCGCGAGGACGGCCGCGAGGGCGACGTCTTCTCGCTGATCGGCCCGAAGCGCTACGACGTGCCGTGGCGCGACATCGAGGCGCAAGGCTGGATCGCCCCGGCGGAGTGCACCGAGGTCCGCGTGACGCTGACCGACGCGGAGCGCCTGGAGTACGCGACGGCCGAGGCCGACGAGCGGTACAAGCTGGCGGCGACGGCGTTGACGAAGACCCCGGTGATCAAGTCGATCGTGGAGAAGCACGCCGGCGAGCCGACCCTGGTCATCGGCGCGTACCTCGACCAGCTGGAAATGCTCGGCGACGAGCTCGACGCCCCGGTCATCCAGGGCGCGACGCGCAACAAGGAGCGCGAGGAGCTGTTCGACAAGTTCCGGCGCGGCGAGCTCAAGACGCTGGTGGTGTCGAAGGTCGCGAACTTCTCGATCGACCTGCCCGAGGCCTCGGTGGCGATCCAGATCTCGGGCACGTTCGGCTCGCGCCAGGAGGAGGCCCAGCGACTGGGCCGGCTCCTGCGCCCGAAGGGCGACGGACGGCAGGCGCACTTCTATTCGATCGTCTCGCGCGACACGGTCGACACGGAGTACGCGGCACACCGGCAGCGGTTCCTCGCGGAGCAGGGCTACGCCTACCACATCGTGGACGCGGACGACCTGCTCCGGCCGCTCTAGCCCGTTCCGGACAGGAGCGCACGAGCCGCGGCCGCGGCGGTGGACACCTCCGGGCGACCTGTTCTCATCAGGGCGAGGAGATGCTCGATCGCGGCGGCTTCGCGCTCGTCGCGCAGCAGGCTGCCGATGGCCTCGGCCGGATCCCCGAACAAGCCGGCCAGCGAGTTCAACTCGTGCGGCAGGGAGTGCCACGGCTTCGGGTCCGCGATCACGGTGAGGGTTTCGAGCACCCGCTCCCGGGCCTGCGGCCGTCGGACTCCGGCCACCGCGGCGCGCACCTCGTTCCAGTAGCCGGCTGTCTTTCGTGCCTCGTCTTCGGACTCCCAGCGGCGGACTCCCCGGTCGGCCGGCGGCCGGGCCAGTTCGCGGAAGACAGCGGGGCTGTAGACACCCCGCACCCGGAACTCGGCCAGGTGGTGCCGCCCGACGACCATCCGGGCGAGCCGCCCGCTGCCCCGCCCCCGATGGCGGCCGACGACGACCACGCTCTCGCCGCCGTCACCCCACTGCGGCGGCAGCACCCACACCTTCGCTCCCGGCGCGAAGTGCTTCAGACCCCGCTGGACGTCTTCGCCTGCTTCGCCGTGTGTCGTTTCGGCGAGCACGTTGGCGACCACGCACCACGTCAGGAGCTCCCCCTCGTCCATGCGGGCACTGTACTCGGCCCACTCCTTCGGCCTAGCGAATCGTCACAGGAACAACTTCTGCCCCACCTGTTCGCCATAGCGCTCTGACCTGCGGATTTGCGGATTCACTCGAACGGATGAGCGGCTACAACGCTGGAAATTGTCGGACCCTCGAACTACTGTTCGAGGTGCAGTAGCCGAACACAAGTTCGAGGGGACGTCCATGACGATCGCACCGCTCCGCCCCGGTACGCCCGCGCCGCCGGTCCAGACCCTGCCACCGGGGTCGTGGCACGGCAGGCTGTGGGTGTCCGACCTGCCGCTGACCCGGCCCGAGCGCTACCTCGGCTGCGTGGCCGAGTTCGAGCGGTCGGGGCTGTGGCCGGTGCTGATCCCCCACGACCAGCGGTTCGCGGCGAACGGCGAGGACTGGATCGACGACCGGGGCAGGCTGGCCCCGGCAGGCCACCGCGTCGCGACGGCGGACGCGGCGGGAGCACTGGCCCGCTGGTGGGACGGCTCATGCTGCGACGGCGCTTGCCTGCGTCCGTTCGGCGCCCGCTTCCCGGGGTTGGCCAAGCGCAGCCCGCGCAAGTCCGACCCGTTGGCCGAAGCGGGCAACACAGGCTCGATCCTGGCAACGCGCGCCCCGCACCGGCTCGGCCTGGTCCAGACGGAGCGGCCGGCGGACATCCCGGCCCTGCTGGGCTGGACGGGCATGGTGAAGTGCACGGACCAGGTGGCCGAGCTGTCGGCGGTGCTGCGCAGCTGGGAGGACCGCTTCGGCGCGACGCTGGTGGTGCTGGGGTTCGACACGATCGAGCTGTCGGTGGCGGCGCCGCCCCGCAACCAGGCCAGGGCCCTGACGGTCGCGGCCGAGCACCGGGCGTTCAGCCTGCCGACCTTCGCCGCGCAGCCGGGGAACCTGCGCGAGTACGCGTCGGGGCTGGTGCAGACCCGTCACTGGCGGTTCTCCTGGGCGTGAACCGATGGCTGAGCGAGGCCGGCTGGGGCCAGGGGCCGAGCCGGAGGGCCGGAGGGGCGAGGCCGATGCGACCGGGCAAGACCGGCCGGGCGGCCGAGCGCCGGGAGTCCGGGGCAGGAGCGGCGCAGGGGGCGATCAAAGCGCCGCTCCTGCCCCGGACGCCCGGCCGCGGCTCGCACCCGGCCACTCCAGGTGGCACCGCTCCCCTACAAGCCGGCGCGACCGCGGGCCCGATGGACCACACCGGCCGCGTCCCCTCGCGGCTCGCCATTTCCCATGAAGTTTGCGTCCAGATCGGAAGCCGGCCCATGAGCAAACGAGCCAAAGGACCGCTGAGACGGGCGTCCACCAACTTGGGCCGGCTGTCCCGGCCTGCGGTCCACCGGTCCGGATACCGCCGCCGCGGCCGTGTTTGGCCGGGACGGCGAGCGGGAATCACCCACCGCGGAAAGGCGGTGAGGGCGATCGCCGAGATCCGGATCGGCACCTCGGGGTGGCGCTATCCGCCGTGGCGTGGGGTGTTCTACCCGCCGGGGCTTGCGCAGCGACGGGAGCTCGAGTACCTGTCGCGGCGGATGAACGCCGTCGAGATCAACGGCTCCTTCTACTCGCTGCAACGCCCCGAGCGGTACCGCGCGTGGTTCGACGAGACCCCGGCGGACTTCCTCTTCGCCGTGAAGGGCGGGCGCTTCATCACGCACATGAAGCAGCTGCGCGACGTCGAGACCGCACTCGCCAACTTCTACGCCTCCGGAGTCCTCGCCCTCGGCGCGAAGCTGGGGCCGTTCCTCTGGCAGCTGCCGCCGACACTCGCCTTCGACCCCGACCGGCTCGGGAGCTTCTTCGCCCTCCTGCCGCGCACGACGACCGACGCCGCCCAGCTGGCGGCGAAGCACGACGACAAGCTGAAGGGAACGCCGTACCTCGAAGCCGGGCCGCGGAGGCCGCTGCGGCACGCCCTGGAGGTCCGGCATCCGAGCTTCGCCGAGCCCGCAGCGAAGGAACTCCTGCGGGAACACGGGATCGCCCTGGTCGTCGCCGACACGGCGGGCAAGTGGCCGTTCCTCGAAGACCAGACGGCGGACTTCGCCTACGTCCGCCTCCACGGCGACGAGGAGCTGTACGTCAGCGGCTACTCGGACGAAGCCCTGCGCAGGTGGGCCGGCAAAATCCGGGCCTGGCACGACGGTGGCCGCCGTGACGTGCACGTCTACTTCGACAACGACGTCAAAGTGGAGGCGCCCCGCAACGCCGAATGCCTCGCCGATCTGCTGGGAGTGACCCCGCCGACGCGACAGTGAGTGAACAGTGAGCGCCATCGGCTTGAGTGGACAAGCGGGCCGGACCGGCCTGCGTGCTGTCGCTGGGGGTCGGCACGCGGACGGTCCGCCTCCGCACAGTCACCACCTCACGGCCGCCCTCTTCCGACCAGCGCCGCCAGCTTGGCCCGGACGTCGTCCGCGTCGGGGTGGTCCAGCTCGGTCAGCAGGTGCACCGAGCGAAGCCAGCACTCCCTCGCCAGCGCCGGGTCTCCCCGGCGGAGGTGGATCGTGCCCAGCTGGGACAGCACGTCCGCCGCCTCGTACTGCTCGCCCATGGCCAGGAACATCGCCACCGACTCGCTGATGCACCTGATTCCCTCGTCGAGCCGGCCGAGGCCGATCAGGGCCAGGCCGCGCGTCGGCTGGGTGAACCGCTTGTCCACCGGCTGGCCGTCCGGGCCGAGGATCGCCAGCGCCGCGTCCGCCAGCCGGAGTGCCTGCTCGTGGTCGCCCATCGACGTGCAGATGTCGCCCAGCGCCCGCAGCACACTCGCTTCGAACGCCCCCAGCCCCAGCGAACGGACGATCTCCAGCGCCTGCATCCCGTGCTCGTACGCACAGGCGTAGTCGTCGAGGTTGTGGGCCGCCATCGCCAGGTTGTACTGCGCCCGCGCCTCGCCCTCTCGCGCGCCGAGCTCGCGCTGGATCGCCAGCACCTGCTCCAGGTACCGCCGGCACTCGGCGTACTGCCGGGCGACGGCGTTGACCACGCCCAGCCCGCTCAGGATCCCCGCCTCGCCCGGGCGGTGGCCGCTCGCCCGCGCGGCTTCGAGCGCCACCGCGAACACCGATCGCCAGTCGTCGAGCCGCGAGCGCGTCACGAAATAGCTCTGCAGGAGCCAGGCCAGCTTCCAGCAGACGTCGTCGCGACGGAGGCGCCACGCCAGGTGCACCGCCGCGATCAGGTTGCCGGCCTCCTCTCCGAACCAGGCCAGCGCGTCGTGGTACGTCGAGAACGACAGGCCACCGTCGAGGTCGTCGAGCTCCAGCAGCCGGTAGTAGCGCTCCGGCCGCATCCGCTGTGACGCGTTCAGCGCCGACGCCAAGTACCAGCCCAGCAGCCGATCCAGAGCGGCTTCGCGCTCTGAAGCCGGCTCGGTCTGCGAAGCGGCTTCGCCGGCGTACGCCCGGATGAGGTCGTGGAACTGGTACCGGGCCGGCCGCGGCTGGGCGAGCAGGTGCGCGGCCGCCAGTGTTTCCAGCATCGGCCGCGTCGCCGCCAGGTCCAGGCCGGCGACCGCGGCCGCCACCGGCGCCGTGAAGTCGACGCCGGTATGCAGCCCGAGCAGCCGCAACAGCCGCGCCGTCGACGGCTGCAACGCCTGGTAGGAGTACGAAAACACCGACCGGATGTTGGTGCCTTCGCCGTCGGCGAGGTCGAACGAACCGAGCAGGTCGGGGGCGTCGACGAACTCGTCGAGCGGCAGGTCCGGGAACTGCGCCGCGCGCACGGCCAGGATCCGGATCGCCAGCGGCAACCCTCCGCAGTAGCGCACGAACCGCTCGGCCGCCTCCGGGTCGCGGGCCACCCGGTCGAAGCCGATCGTCGACGCGAGCAGCGCGACGGCGTCCTCGTCGCCCAGCTCCTCCAGCGCGATCCGCCGCGCGCCGTGCGTCGCGACCAGCGCGCGCAGCTGCCAGCGGCTCGTGACCACGACCAGGCAGCCCGGCCCGGGCAGCAGCGGGCTCACCTGCTCGGTGCGGTTGGCGTTGTCGAGCACGATCAGCAGGCGCCGCCCCGCGGTGTGCGTCCGCCAGCTCGCCGCGCGGCCGTCGAGGTCGCCGGGGATCTGTTCGCACGGCACGCCGAGCGCGGTCAGCACGGCCTCCAGCGCCGCGAACGGCTCGACCGGCTCGCCTGGGCCGTAGCCTCGCAGGTTGAGGTAGACCTGCCCACCGGGGAACCGGTCGGCGATCTCGTGCGCGAAGTGCACGGCCAGGGCCGTCTTGCCGATGCCGCCCATGCCTTCGACGGAGGCGATCGGCGTCGACGCGCCGGCGTCGAGCGCCTCCGGCAGCAGCGCGTGCAACGCCTTGAGGTCGTCCTCGCGCCCGGAGAAGATCCGCAGGTCGGCGGGCAGCTGGTGGGGCACCTGCGGCTCGACGCCGAGCCGGTAACGCGGCATCCGGGCGGGGTCGCCGTCGTCGGCGCCGGTGAGGATCGCCTGGCGGGTGCGCTGCAGCGACGGCCCGGGGTCGAGCCCGAGTTCCTCGGCCAGCACGCGGCTGATCCGCCGGTGGACGTCGAGTGCCTCGGCCTGACGGCCCGACCGGTACAGCGCGATCATCAGCTGCTCGTGCAGCCGCTCCCGCAGCGGGTTCTCCCTGGTCAGCCGGGTCAGCTCGGGGACGACGGTGCCGTACTCGCCGACTTCGAGCAGCGCGTCCGCCCACTGCTCGCGAACGCGCAGCCGTTCCTCGGCCAGCTGACCGGCTTCGTCGCGGTGCAGCGCGTCCGACTCGACGTTCAGCAGCGCCGGCCCGCGCCACTGCGCGAGCGCCTCGGCGAAGTACGCGGCCGCCTGGCGGCTCTCGCCCCGGTCCGCCGCGGCCTTGCCACGAACGGCGAGCGCGCGGAACCGGGTCAGGTCGAGCAGGTCGTCGTCGAGCTCGATCCGGTAGCCGCCGCTCTCGGTGCGGATCGCGACCTGGTCGCCGAGGGCCCGGCGCAGGCGCAGCACGTACGTCTGGAGCGCGCCCTTGGAACGGCGGTGGTCGTCGTTCCACAGCCACCGGCCCAGTTCGTCGACGGGCACGACCCGGTTCGCGCGCAGCAGAAGCCCGGCCAGCACGATCAGCGGCCGGCTGCCCCCGAGCGGAACCGGGCGGCCGTCGGCCGTGACCTCGGCCGGACCCAGCACGCGGAAATCGAGGACCACGGAGTCATTCTGGCCGGAAACGCGCTGTTCGGCACCCGTTTACCCCGCTCGGGAGGGTGGCATGATCGGTGGCGATGAAGGTCTACGCGATCCCCCTGCGCACCCGGTTCCGCGGCATCACCGTCCGTGAGGGGGTGCTGGTCCACGGCCCGGCGGGCTGGGGCGAGTTCTGCCCGTTCGCCGACTACTCCGACGCCGAGAGCGTGCCGTGGCTGCGCGCGGCGCTGGAAGCGAGCGAGACGGGCTGGCCGTCGCCGGTCCGCGACCGGGTCGAGGTGAACACCACGGTGCCGGTGGTCTCGCCGGAGAAGGCCCACGAACTGGTCCGCGCATCCGGCTGCCGCACGGCCAAGGTGAAGGTCGCCGACCCGCGTGTCTCCCTGGCCGACGACTGCGCACGGGTGGAGGCGGTCCGCGACGCGCTGGGCCCGAGCGGAGCGATCCGCGTCGACGCCAACATGGCGTGGGACGTCGACACGGCGGTGCGGGCGATCACGGACCTCGACAAGGCGGCAGGCGGACTCGAGTACGCGGAGCAGCCATGCCCGTCGATCGAGGACCTGGCCGCGGTGCGGCGCCGGGTGGGCGTCCGGATCGCCGCCGACGAGTCGATCCGCCGCGCGGAGGACCCGCTGAAGGTCGCGGTCGCCGGCGCGGCGGACATCGCGGTCCTGAAGGTCGCCCCGCTCGGCGGGGTCCGGCGGGCGCTGGAGGTCGCGGAGGCGTGCGGGCTGCCGTGCGTGGTGTCGTCGGCGGTGGAGACGAGCGTCGGCCTGGCGGCGGGACTGGCGCTGGCGGGCGCGCTCCCGGAGCTGGAATTCGCCTGTGGACTGGGCACGATTTCGTTGCTGGAAGGCGACGTCTGCACCGAGTCACTGTCCCCTGTGGACGGATACCTGCCCGTCCTGCGGCAAGCCCCGGAGCCTGCGGACGCCTACCCCGCGTCGCCCGAGGTGCGGGCCACGTGGGAAGCCCGGCTGAGCCGGGTTCGCGCGCTGAGCTGAGCACGGGCCCGGCGTCAAGCCCGGCAGGCGGAGTTCGGGCAAAGTCGATCGCTGCTGCGGTGGTCCGGGGTGGCGCTCGGAAGCCCACCACCCCGAAGCCGGAATTGTGACTACGGCCGGTAGCACCGCGTCAAGGCGGGAAAGCGTGCCTTGACCCGGCACTACCGGCCGTGTTCTGGCTTCGTATCGGGGCGGCGGGGAGGGGTCTGGGTGGTGTGCCAGTCATGCCTCAGCGTTGCCGTTCACGCCCGGAGGCGCCTGAAAGCGACTTCGCCGGAACCCTGGGGGAGGTGGGCTGTGTGGGGCGCTGGTCATGGCTCGGCGTGCTGTCCACGCCGGCGCGGCCCGCGGCCGAGCTTCGATCGCCGAGTACCGCGGCAGCGGTGCCGGACCCTGCCCGCGCCCAGGTCCGGCGGGGGTGATCGGAGCCGAACCGACCCTCCCTGGACTGCCCTGACCCCGGCGCGGCAGGATCTGGGGCGGACGTCAGCTGTGGAGGAGGAGATCGTGGCCCGGCGTGAAAAGGGCGGCTTTTGGGTGGGGCTCGCCGCCGCACTGTTCTATCCGCTGACGGCGATCGTTGCCCGGCGGGTGTACGTCGGGGCCGAGAAGATCCCCCGGCAGGGGCCCGCGCTGCTCGTCATGAACCACATCTCGCATCTCGACCCCGCCGTCGACGCCGTCTTCGTGCACCGGCAGAAGCGCGTTCCGCGCTTCCTCTTCAAGGAGAGCCTGACGCGCGCGCCGATCCTCGGCCCGATCGTTTCCGGGTCCGGGCAGATCCCCGTTTCGCGGGGGTCGGCCGCCGCCGGGGACAGTCTCAAGGCCGCTCACCAAGCTCTCGAGGACGGCAAGATCGTCGTCATCTACCCCGAGGGCACCATCACCAAGGACCCCGCCGGCTGGCCGAAGGAGTCCTTCACCGGCGCCGCCCGGCTCGCGCTGCAGAACGACGTCCCGATCATCCCGATCGCCCGCTGGGGCACCAGCCAGGTCTTCAACGGCTACACGAAGAAGTTCACCCCCTTCCCGCGCAAGACGATCACCCACTCCGTCGGCGACCCGATCGACCTGTCCGCCTACCGCGGCGGCAACACGCGCAGCGCGTCGAAGCTGCGGGAAGTCACCAAGGTCATGATGGACGAGGTGACCCGGCTGCTCGGCGAGATCCGGCACGAGGAACCGCCGTCGGCCAAGCCGGGGGACCCCGCCTGATGCGCGCCGACGTGCAGCGGGTCACCGTGCTCGGCGCCGGCTCGTGGGGCACCGCCTTCGCGAAGGTGCTCGGCGACGCCGGCCGGGACGTCACCATGTGGGCGCGCCGGGAGCAGGTCGCCGAGGACATCCGGGAACGGCACACCAACAGCGCCTACCTGCCCGGCGTGACCCTGCCGGAGAACATCACCGCCACCAGCGACCCCGCGAAGGCCCTCGGCAACGCCGAAGCCGTGGTGCTGGCCGTGCCCAGCCAGAGCCTCCGGGCGAACCTGACCGAGTGGCGCGACCTGCTGCCGCCCGATGCGATCCTCGTCAGCCTCGCCAAGGGCGTCGAGCTCGGCACGCTCAAGCGGATGAGCGAGGTGATCGCCGAGATCGTCGGGATCGACGGAGGCGAGGTCGTCGTCGTCACCGGGCCGAACCTGGCCAAGGAGATCGCCGCCGGGCAGCCGTCCGCCTCCGTGCTCGCCTGCGCCGACCACGAACGCGCCGTCGCCATCCAGCGCGCCTGCGCCAACTCCTACTTCCGCCCGTACACCAACACCGACGTCGTCGGCTGCGAGCTCGGCGGCGCCTGCAAGAACGTCATCGCGCTCAGCACCGGGATGGCCGCCGGCCTCGGGCTCGGCACGAACACGATGGCGACGCTCATCACCCGCGGCCTCGCCGAGATGGCCCGGCTCGGCGCGAAACTCGGCGCCGACCCGCTCACCTTCGCCGGGCTCGCCGGGGTCGGCGACCTGGTCGCGACCTGCTCGTCGCCGCTTTCGCGCAACCGCACCTTCGGGGAGCGCCTCGGCCGCGGCGAGACCCTCGAGCAGGCGCAGGCGGCGGCCGGCGGGCAGGTCGCCGAGGGCGTCATGTCGTGCTCGTCGATCCGGGCACTGGCCCAGAGCCTCGGTGTCGACATGCCGATCACCGACGCCATGCACCGCGTCTGCCACGAGGGCGTCGACCCGCGACAGGCCGGCGCCGAGCTGCTCGGACGGTCGCAGAAACACGAGTGGTCCTGATCTCCCGTCAGGTGAGACGTCTTGACCGGGCGGGACGCGGCTGGGACTCTGGTCGCATGTTCGCGCACGTCATGTCCGAGTCGAGGGGCCGCATGGGCCTCCGCTCGATCGTGCGCGCGTGTCGCTGTTGTCGGTGAACCCCGCCCCGGCCCAGCTCGACACCCTTTTCTTCCCGTGAGGACCCTCATGTTCGCCGTTCCGGACAACACCCTGCTGCGTCCCGAGAACCCCGCGCTGCGCCACCCGGTGCGCGTCGCGCTCGAGGTCGCCGCCGACCGCGACCGCTGGCGCCACCTGCTGCGCTACGACCCCGAAGAGCGTTTCGCGACGCTGGTGTCGAAGGACGAGCAGCAGGAGGTGTGGCTGATGAGCTGGCTGCCCGGCCAGCGCACCGACCTGCACGACCACGCCTTCGCCAGCGGCGCCTTCACCGTGGTCAGCGGCCACCTGACCGAGGCCGTCGCACGCCGGGCACCGGGCGGCCGCGCGGTCACCGAACTGCACGCCCTTTCCGCCGGGCAGTCGCGGGTCTTCGGGCCGGGCTACGTGCACGAGGTCCGCAACGACGGCCCGGACCCGGCGATCTCGGTCCACGTCTACCGCGACGCGGGCCGCGCGATGCGCCCCTACCACCTCGACCCGCTGGGCGGCCCGGTCCTGGACTGACCGCGGATGTCCTGAACGACTCGTTCAGGACGTCTGGCGACCTGAACGAGTCGTTCAGGACACGTCAGTCGAGGTCGCCCCGCAGCCGGAACTCGCGCTCGATCTCCTCGCGGTCCGCGCCGGAAGCCAGCAGGGCGTGCAGCAGGATCCGAGACTTGCGGGCGTCCAGCCAGCCCGCCATCGTGGCGCCCATCGCGATCAAGCTCGACTCCGAGCCGTGGAAGCCGTACGTCGAGCGCAGCGTCGGGCCCGCTCCCGTCCGCGAAGCGACCACCACGGGCAACGACGGCACCAGCCGCGCGATCACGTCGGCCGTGCCGGACGACACGTGCCCCGCGCCGGTGGCGGCGACCACCACACCGCGCACCTCGGGCTGCGAAGCGACGTGCGAGAGCACCGCGCCCGAGTCGTCCAGACCGGCTTCGACCACCGGGACCAGGCCGCCGAAGCCGACGCCCGTGAGCGCCGGCGGGCGCGGCGGCGAAGGGTGGAAGTAGTGCACCGCGTGCTCGACGACCATGCCCAGCGGTCCCGCGGGCGCCGACGAGAACGCGTCGAGCCGGCTCGAATGCGCCTTCCGCACCCAGCGCGCCGCGTGGACGTCGTCGTCGAGCGTCACCAGCGCGCCGCGGCCGCGGCTGCGCGGATCGGCCGCGACGGTCAGCGCGTTGCGCAGGTTCGCCGGGCCGTCCGGGCTGAACAGGCCGGCGTGGCGCATCGCCCCGGTGACCACCACCGGGATCTCCGACGGCCAGCACAGGTCGAGGAAATACGCCGTCTCCTCGAGGGTGTCCGTGCCCTGGACGACGACGAACCCGTCGGCGTCCTGGCGCAGGCCCCACTCGCGGCAGCGCAGGAGCGTCGCGAAGTCCAGCGACGCGCTGCCGATCCCGGCCAGCGTCTCCGCCAGGACGTCCATCGGCAGGTCGCCGAGCCCGCCGAGCAGGTCGGCCGCGCCGAGCCGCGGGACGGCACCGCCTTCGGCGCCGGCCGGGGCCATCGAAATGGTGCCGCCGAGGGTGGCGAGGGCGATCAAGGGCATGCGGCCACCCTATTCAGCCGGTCTTGACCGCCTGGAGCGTGTACGTCGCCGCGAGCCGCGACGGTGTGTCCTTCAGCCGCCATTCGCCAGTGGCCTCGTCGAGCACCATCTGGCCGGGCAGCGCGTTCCACGGGACGCTGTCGTGCTCGGTGAACCCGGTCAGGCTCAGGCCGTGGTCCAGCAAGGCCGTGATGATCTCGCCCAGCGAGTGGTTCCACTCGTGGGTGACGGTGTTCTCCAGCGGCCGTTCGACGGCGATGTACGTTTCGGGGCTGTCGAAGACCAGCGGCTCGGCGTGCTCGAAGTACGAATACCGCGGCACCGCCAGGTCCGTCCGGTCGTCGAGCGACCACAGCATGGGGTGCCCTTCGCGGATGAAGAGCCGCCCGCCCGGCCGCAGCAGCCCGGCGACGACCGCCGCCCAGCGGGCGGCGGACGGCAGCCAGCACAGCGCCCCGATCCCGGTGTAGACCAGGTCGAACCGCCCGGCGCCCAGCACCTCGACGGCGTCGTACACGTTGGCCTCGTGGAAGTCGATCGACGCGCCCGCCGCCTCGGCGAGCCGCCGGGCCTCGGCCAGCGCCGTGCCCGAGAAGTCCAAGCCCGTCATGGCCGCGCCCAGCCGGGACAGCGACACCGTGTCCGTGCCGATGTGGCACTGCAGGTGCACCCCGCGCAGCCCGGTGAGGTCGCCCAGGCGCGGCCGGTCGAACCGCACGACGCTGCTCAGGTGCGCCGGATCCGCGGCGAACCGGGTGGCGTCGTAGTCCGGCGACGCCGCGTGCAGCACCGCGCGTTCGTCCCAGTTGGCCTTGTTGAGGGCGAACGAGTCCGTCACGACGTCGCGGCGCGCTCGGCGGCGCTGCGCAGCACGCAGAACTCGTTGCCTTCGGGGTCGGCGAGCACGGCCCAGCCGGTGCCGTCCGGCTTGCGGAGGTCGTTCACCAGCGTCGCGCCGAGGCCGAGGATCCGCTCGACCTCCTCGTCACGCGGGATGTCCGGCTGCAGGCACACGTGCATCCGGTTCTTCACCGTCTTCGGCTCCGGCACGCGCAGGAACAGCATGTCGATCCCGCCGTCGAGCTCGATGCCGGCCTCGTCGTCGCCCGGCTGGTCCTCCTCCGGGATGGGCTTCCCGGTCACCTGGCTCCAGAACTGACACAGCTTGTACGGGTCGGCGCAGTCGACGGAAACGTGCAGGACGGACGAAGGCATGGCACTCCTCGAAGACGGGTGCCGCCGAGTCTGGCCTATCGATCAGCGGAGGGCGAACCGATTTACGACGCCAGCGCCAGCCCCGCCGTCCGGTGCACGCGGCGGCTGTCGTCGACGATGAGGATCTCGCAGTCCGGCCGGTCGGCCGCCCAGGTGATGCCCTCCGGGCCCATCGCGAACGCCGCGGTGGCCAGCGCGTCCGCGGTGACCAGGTCGCCGGCCACGACGGTGACGCTCATCAGCCCGGTCGCCGGCGTGCCGGACCGGCCGTCGAGGATGTGCGAGCCGCGCTCGTACGCCGCCGACGTCGCGATGGCGCCGTTGCGCGACTCCAGCACCGCGCACACGGCGAGGGGCTGCTCGGGGTGGCGCACCCCGACCCGCCACGGGCGGCCGGGCTCCGGCTCGCCGGCGGTGACGACGTCGCCGCCGGCGTTGAGGCAGAACGTCGTCGCGCCCTCCGCCTTCAGCATGTCGGCGGCGCGCTGCACCGCCCAGCCCTTCACCACCGCGCACGGGTCCAGACCACGTCCGGGCAGCCGGGCGCGGAACGCGCCGCCGGAGAGCTGCTCGTAGTACGCGCAGAGCTCCAGCACCTCCAGGAGGTCCTCGCTCAGCTCGGCGGCCGTCAGCTCGCCGCGGTCGTACCGGCTGACCTCACTGTCCTGTTTGAACGGGCTGAACCGGGCGTCGACTTCGCGGAACCAGGCGAAGACGTCGTCGACGACCTCGGCGAAGTCGCCTTCGTCACGCAGGTCGAGGGAAATCGGCAGGCCCATGATCTGTTCGACCCGGTTGGTCATCGAGTTCCCCTAGCGTCGATCGCGGCCTGCAGTGACGTCTTGTACGACTCGCTCGTCTCGGTCGCGCCGGTCACCGTGTCGATGTCGGCGCTCTGCGCCTTGATCGCCTCCTGCTGCAGCTTCGGCAGCGCGGTGAGCGACCGCCCGCCGTCGGGGGCCTGCAGCAGCGTGATGACGGCGATCCGCGAGCCGGTGAACGTCACCTGGACCTGCACGGTGCCGTACCGGCTGGACTCCGCGCTGCCCTTCGTGGTCACCGTCTCGCCGGCCGTGTCCCGAGTGGATGGAGAGTCCGTAGTGGACGGTGCGGGCTGATCGGCCGAAGTGGACGGAGCCGCCGGAGCGGTCGTCGGAGCGCTCGTCGGTGCGGCCGATGTGGACGGTAAGGACGGCGCGGTGACGGGCGGTGGCGCCTGGGCGATGGCGGCGGTGTTCTGCACCGGCCCCGGCTCGAACCGCCAGACCGCGATGAACCCGGCGACCGACAGCGCGACGACGAAAATGGTCTTCTTCACGGAAATCCCCCTAGGCCGCGAGGCTGAAGCGTTCGGCGTGGACCTGGGCGTTCGGCACCTTCAGCTCCCGCAGGCTGCGCAGCACCGCCGACGTCATCCCCGGCGGGCCGCAGACGAACACGTCCCGCTCGTGCACGTCCGGCACCATCATGTGCAGGTTCGCCGGCCCGAGCATCGCGCCGCGCGGGCCGACCGCCTGGTCCGGTCCGGTGAGGACACTCACGACGGCACCGCGGGCCTTGGCCAGCCCGTTCAGCTCCGGCAGCAGCACCGCGTCGGCCTGGGTGCGCACCCGGTACAGCACGACGACGTGGCCGTCGATGTCCTCCAGGAGCGCGCGGATCGGCGTGATGCCGACGCCGCCCGCCACGAGCAGCGCGTTGGGCCGCCGCTGGTGGATCGTCGTGAAGGCGCCGTACGGGCCTTCGGCGAACACCCGGGTGCCGACCCGGAGGTTGCGCAGCCCGGCGCTGGCGTCGCCGAGGGCCTTCGCGGTCAGCCGCAGGGTGCGGCCGTCCGGCGCGGCCGACAGCGAGAAGGGGTTGGCCTGCCACCAGCGGTCCTTCGTGAGGAACCGCCACAGGAAGAACTGGCCCGCCTTGACCGGCATCTTGTCCAGGTGCTTGCCGGTCATGTACACCGAAACGACGTCCGGGGCCTCGGAAACCACCGCCGTGACGCGCAGCTGGTGACGCAGGTTCCGCCACATCGGCAGCACGACGCGCCCGGCGAGCACGGCGGCGCCCGCCCCGAGCCAGAGCGTCCACCAGTACGCCTTCGCCGTGTCCGAACCGGCGAACGTCTGGCCCAGCGCGATCTGGTGCGTGAAGGCCAGCACGATCGCGGCGTAGGTGTAGAGGTGGATGAAGTGCCACGTCTCGTAGGCGAGCCGCTTGCGCGCGAACTTCGCCGAAGCACCACCGACGATGAGGATCACGGCGAAGGCGACCAGGGCCCGCAGAATCCCTTCGAGCGTGTTGGCCATTTCGACCAGCTCGTCGACGACGCCCTTGTCCGAGACCTCCGCGTAGCCCATGGTGATGAACACCAGGTGCGCCAGCAGGGTCCAGAGGATCGTGAAGCCGGTCCAGCGGTGCCAGGTGGTCAGCCGGTCCATCCCGATCCGCCGGTCCAGCCAGGGCAGCCGGGCCACGAGCAGCAGCTGGACCGCCATCGCCAGGGCGCCGTACATCCCGGCGAGCCTCCCGATCGTGATCAGCACGTTCTGCGAGACTCCGGCCTGGACGAACAGGACGGTGACGGCGGCCACGTTGGCGCCGAGAAAAAGGAAGAGGCCGGATTTCGCGGCGATCCGGGGGCGGATCGCCGGGCGCGCGGCCTCGGCGGTCTGCGTCATGGTGGTCACACGGATCCCCCTTCGGTTCGGTTCACGAAGGTCAGCCTCGCCGCCCGTCCTGTGGCGAGTCTGGGTACCGGCTGTCGGATTCCTGTCGGCCGGTGCCCTCCGGTCGCCCGCCGGGCCCGCGCCGGGTGAAGATGGGGTGGTGCAGCCCTCCGAACCCGTGCGCCTGCTCGTCGTCGACGACGAGCCGCACATCGCCGACCTCGTCGCCACCGTCGCCCGGTACGAGGGCTGGCAGGCGGTCACGGCCGGCACCGGGCAGGCCGCGCTGAGCCGGGCCGCGGAGTTCGGGCCGGACATCGTCGTGCTCGACCTGATGCTGCCCGACCTCGACGGCTTCACCGTGCTCGACCGGCTGCGGGAGAACGGCGACGCCGTGCCCGTGGTCTTCCTCACGGCGAAGGACGCGACGGCCGACCGGATCGCCGGGCTCACCCGCGGGGGTGACGACTACCTCGTGAAACCGTTTTCGGTCGAAGAGCTGATGGCGCGGCTGCGGGCGGTGCTGCGGCGCAGCTCGGGCCTCGCGCACCAGGCCGAGGCGCGCGGGGCCGTGCTGCGGGTCGGCGACCTGACCCTGGACGAGGACACCCGCGAGGTCCGCCGCGGCGACGTCCCGGCCGAGCTGACGCCGACCGAGTACGAGCTGCTGCGCTACCTCATGCGCCGCTCGCCCGCGGTGCTGACCAAGGCGCAGATCCTGGACCACGTCTGGGAATACGACTTCGGCGGCCGGTCCAATGTGGTCGAACTGGTCATCTCGCACCTGCGGCGCAAGGTCGACGCGGGTGACGGCGAACCGCTGATCCACACCGTGCGCGGCGTCGGGTACGTCGTGCGCCAGGCCCACCGGTGAGGCGCTGGTACGGGGCCTGGCAGCGCACGCGGCTGGGCACCCGGATCACGCTCGGCCTCGGCGCGCTCGCGCTCGTCGTGTTCGCGGCGGTCGGCGTCACGACGGTCGGGATCATGCACGGCTACCTCGACCGGCGGCTCGACGAGCAGCTGTCCAAGAGCCAGAACACCCAGCTGCCGCAGCTGCGCGAGACGCACGGCTCACCGCAGTCGGTGTACTCGTGGTACTCGGCGCTCTACAAGGTCCAGGGCGGCGTCGCCGTTCCCGAGCCCGGCGGGAAGCTGCCGGGCGATGCCGGCGAGCTGGCGAAGATCGCCGCCGACGCGGTCGGCGGCGACGTCACCCGCACCATCTCCCTGCCCGGCGACGGCCCGTACCGCGTGCGCGCATGCCCGGTCGACACCGACTCGGTGCTGTTGTCCGCCGCGCCGCAGAAGGACCTCGACGGCACGGTCCGGCAGCTGATCTGGGTGGAGGTCGGCGCGTTCGCGCTCGCGCTGGCCGTGCTGGTGATCGTGGGACGGCTGGTGCTGAGCCGCGGCCTGCGCCCGCTGGCCGACATGGCGGGCACCGCGCACGACATCGCCTCCCACGACCTCACGGCGAACCCCGCCCTGCCGGTGCGCGCGGCCGGTACCGGCGGCGGCGCCGAGGTCGAAGAGCTGCGGACGGCGTTCAACGTGATGCTCGCCCACATCGACACGTCCCTGGCCGCCAAGACCGAGGCGAACGAGCGGCTGCGCCGGTTCGTCGCGGACGCGTCGCACGAGCTGCGGACCCCGCTGACGTCGATCCGCGGGTACGCCGACCTCTTCCGCTACGCGGCGGCGAACGAGCCCGAAGAGCGGGAAGCGCACCTGACGAAGATCCGCGAGGAGACGGCGCGGATGAGCGTGCTCGTCGACGACCTCCTCCTGCTGGCCCGGCTCGACGCGCGGGCCGCCGAGACGCCGTTGCGGCCCGAGCGCACCGACCTGGCCGAGCTGGCCGGCGACGCGGCCGACGCGTTCGCCGCCGGCCGGCCCGACCACCCCCTGACGTCGTCGCTCTCGACGGCGCTCGTGGACGCCGATCCGGTGCGGCTGCGGCAGGTGCTCGACAACCTGCTGGCCAACGCGGCCGTGCACACCCCGCCCGGGACGTCGGTGAACGTCGAAGTGACCGCTTCGGGTGGCGAAGCCGTCGTGCGGGTGACCGACACCGGTCCCGGCATCCCGCCCTCCGCGCAGGAGCGGATCTTCGACCGCTTCTTCCGCGTCGACGACTCACGCACGCGCGGCAACGGCGGCACCGGGCTCGGGCTGTCGGTGGTCCAGTCCTTGGTCGCGGCCCACGGCGGCACGGTCGGCGTCGAGTCGCGGCCGGGCCGGACCACGTTCACCGTGCGGTTGCCGCTCGCGCGGTGACGTGCGGCGGCGTCGTCCAGCCGGGGGAGAGGTCCGCCGACGGCTCGGGCGCGCCGAAGACCGTCCGCACCGGCAGCACGCCCGCCCAGGCGCTGTCGGCGCCGACGTCGTCCGGTTCGTCGTCCGGGCCCTCGGCGCGCATCTTCACCGACGCCTCCGCCAGGTCCAGTGCGAGGACGCTCACCGCGGCGAACTCCTTGGCGTTGACCTCGCGCGCGTGCTCCCACGAGCCGGGGGCCAGGTGGTCGGTCAGCACCTTCAGGCCGTGCATCTTCGCTTCGCGCTCGACGACCGGCTTCGCCTCCCCGAAGATCACGGCGCTGCGGTAGTTCATCGAGTGGTTGTTCACCGACCGCGAGTAGACGATGCCGTCGAGGAGCGTCACCGTCACGCAGACGTCGACGCCGTGGGCCGCTTCCCGGAGGCTGGCCGCGCCGGTCGAGCCGTGCAGGTAGAGCGTGTCGCCGTCGCGGCCGTAGCCGGTCGGCAGGACCAGCGGCACGCCGTCGCGGACGATCCCGAGGTGGCAGATCAGGCCTTCGTCCAGGACGGCGTGGAGGGCGGCGCGGTCGGTGACCGCGCGGTGCTTCTTGCGGCCGAGCGTCGTGCGGGGCGTGGGGGAGAGCATGCGACCAGCGTCTCCCGGCGTAGTGGCCTCGGAAAACGGCCACTTCTCGTACACTTGGGAAGTCCACTCGAGGAGGTCCCGTGTCCCACGCCGACACCGCGCTCCCGGTCAGCCTCGACCGGGAGGCCGTCACGCCCCTGGCCGTCCAGCTGGCCGACGCGCTGCGCGAGGCCGCGGCGTCCGGGCACCTCCGCGGCGGTGACCGGCTCCCGTCGACGCGGGCGCTGGCCGGGCGGCTCGGCGTCAGCCGCACGGTGACGTCGGCGGCCTACGAGCAGCTCCACGCCGAAGGCTGGATCGCCGGGCGGCACGGCTCCGGCACCTACGTGACCACCCCGCCGACGCTGTCGGCCTCGGAGGTTCCGGTGCCCGGGCCGATGCCGGGCGCGGAGGCCGAGGCTTCCCCGCTGCTCGACCTGAGTCCCGGCACGCCGTGGGCCGCGGGGCTGGACCGCGCGGCCTGGCGGCGCGCCTGGCGTGCGGCGGCCGACCCGGACCCGCTGGTCCGCGCTCACCGCGCGGGGCTGCCCGAGTACCGCGCGGCGGTGTCGGAGCACCTCCTGCGCCACCGCGGGCTGGCCGCCGGTTCGGTCCTGGCCACCGGCGGGACGACGGCCGCGGTGGTGGAGCTGGCCGCCGCGGTGCTGCGCCGCGGGGACGTCGTCGCCGTCGAAGAGCCCGGCTACCAGCGCGCGGTGCAGGCGTTCCTGCGGGCGGGCATGCGGGTGGCGGGCGTGCCGGTGGACGACGAAGGGCTGCGGCCGGACGCGATCCCGGCCGGCGCGCGGGCGGTCTACTGCTCGCCGGCGCACCAGTACCCGATGGGCAGCAGGCTGAGCGCGGCCCGCCGCGTCGCGCTGGTGGAGCGCGCGCGGTCCGACGGGATGCTCGTCATCGAGGACGACTACGACGGCGAGCTCCGCTTCGACGTCGCACCGTTGCCGATGCTGGCCGCCCTGGCCCCGGACGTCGTGGCGCACCTGGGGACGACTTCGAAGATCCTGACGCCGACGCTGGGCGCGGGCTGGATGGTGGCGCCGGAGGCGATCACGTCGGCGGTGCTGGCCTACCGCGACCTGACCGGCACGCGGCCGTCGCCGGCCGGGCAGCGGGTGCTGTACGAGTTCGCGCGGAACGGCGATCTGGGCCGTCACCTGCGAAAACTGCGCCGGGAGATGGCGGAGCGGCGGACGCTGCTGGCGGGCGCGCTGGCGGGGGCGGGCATCCCGGTCCGCGGCGACGACGCGGGCGCGCACCTGGTGGTGCCGTTCCGGTCGGCCGCGGTCGAGCTCGAGGTGATCGCGGCGGCGGAGCGGCGCGGCATCCGGCTGGACGGGCTGGCGCGGCACTTCGCGGGAACGCCGTCGGCGCACGGCGTGGCGATCGGGTACGCCGGGTGTTCGCGGGAGGCGTTGGTGGCGGCCCTGCCGACGCTGGTCGCCCTCCTGCGCTGAGCCGTCCACTGTGGACAGGCGGCGCGATAGTCCGTGAAGGCCTCCTTCCCGGCCTTAAGAGCCGGGAAGGAGGCCTTCACGGACTTTCAGGAGAAGCGAAGGGGGCGGGCGGGGAGTTTCGCGGCCACCGCGTCCGAGATTTCCTGCAGGGGGCCCGTTCCCGCGCTGTCCGGCACGGTGAGCGCCGCGTACACCTCGCGGTCCACGACGTACCACGTCGACGCGCCTTCGCCGGGGACCTGCAGCCACTGGACCTTGTTCACCAGCCGCAGCTGGGCCGACGGCGTCAGCTCCGGCGGCCGGTTCAGGCCGCAGCGCAGCACCAGCGCGTCCGGTTCGCCCCACGCCATCGTCGCGGGCGGGGCCGGGCTGGCCAGCTCACGCAGCTTCAGCTGCTTGCCGTTCGACGTCAGCTCGGTGGGCGCCGCGCCCAGCAACGTCGTGCACGCCGGCGAGCCCGCGTCGGGTGCCGGGACCGGGACGAGCGCCAGCGGTCCCGTCGCCGTCTCGTCGGCGGACGGCCGGGTCAGGGCGAACACGGCGACGGCGACCGCCAGGGCCACGGCGAGGGCCGCCGCCGTGACGAGCACCACCCGGGGCGGGGCACCGGTGTCGGAGTCGGGCACGCCCCGAACCTACTGAGGTTCAGAGGTGGACGACCGGGCAGGTCAGCGTCCGTGTGATGCCTTCCACGTTCTGCACCTTCGCGACCACGAGCTGGCCCAGCTGGTCGACGTTGTCGGCGGCCGCGCGGACGATGACGTCGTACGGTCCGGTGACATCCTCCGAGCTGGTCACACCCGGGATGCTGGAGATCTCGGCAGCCACCGCGGCCGCCTTGCCGACCTCGGTCTGGATGAGGATGTATGCGTGGACCACGGCGTGCCCTTTCGTCGGGATCTTGTCTCTCAAGGTAGGAACGTCATCAGCAACGTATCGCCAGCTCAGGGAAAAACATAGGGCATCCGACTATCGGTGATCGACACTTGTCCCGGTAGAGAAAGCAGAGGTGACCGGTGTCACCGAACGACGGAACGGTCGCCGAGACCGGCGAGTTCGCGCTCATCCGCGCCGTCACCGAAGGACGGCGCCAGCCCCCCGGCACGCTGCTCGGCCCGGGCGACGACGCCGCCGTGGTCGCCGCCCCCGACGGGCGGGTGGTCGCCAGCACCGACGTGCTCGTCCAGGGCGTCCACTTCCGGCTCGACTGGTCCTCGCCCGAGCACGTCGGGCGCAAGGCCGTCGCGGTCAACCTGGCCGACATCGCCGCCATGGGCGCCACCCCGACCACCGTCCTGGTCGGCCTGGCCTGCCCGCCCGACACCCCGCGCGAGGTCGTCACCGGCCTGGCCGACGGCATGTGGGCCGAGGCCGAACGCGCCGGCGTCGGCGTCTCCGGCGGCGACATGGTCCGCGCCGACCAGCTCGTGATCAGCGTCACGGCCCTCGGCGACCTCGGCGACCGCGAGCCGGTGACGCGCTCGGGTGCCCGGCCCGGCGACGTCGTCGCCGTCACCGGGCGGCTGGGCTGGGCGGCCGCCGGGCTGGCCGTGCTCGGCCGCGGCTTCCGGTCCCCGGTCGGCGTCGTCAACGCGCAGCGCTGCCCGGAACCGCCGTACGAGGACGGTCCGCGCGCCGCGCTCGCCGGGGCCACGGCCATGATCGACGTCTCCGACGGCCTGCTCGCCGACCTCGGCCACATCGGCGAGGCCTCCGGCGTCGGCATCGACGTCCGCACGGCCGACCTCGACATCCCCGCCCGGCTCACCGAAGTCGGCGCGGCCCTCGGCGCCGACCCGCTGGACTGGGTGCTGACCGGTGGCGAAGACCACGCTCTGGTCGCCACCTTCCCGCCGTTCACCGAGCTGCCCGACGGCTGGCGCACGATCGGCGTCGCCACGATGGCCGAGTCCGGGATCACCGTCGACGGGAAACCGTTTTCGCGGGAAACCGGATGGACGCACTGGCGCTGATCTAGGCTTCGGAAGCGTGAGAATCGTTCCAGTCCCCTACGACCACCCCGACGCGGCCAAGCTCATGACCGCGGTGCAGCAGGTCTACGTCGAGCGCTACGGCAGCGAGGACGCGACTCCGATGAGCCCCGCGGACTTCGATCCGCCGCAGGGCCTGTTCATCGTCGGCTACCAGGGCGAGGAAGCGGTCGCCTGCGGGGCGTGGCGCGCCCACGACGGCCCCGAGCCGGACTTCCAGCCGGGTGACGCCGAGTTCAAGCGCATGTACGTCGCCGATTCGGCCCGCGGTCGCGGGTTCGCGCGGATGATCCTTTCCGAGCTGGAACGCACGGCGGCGCTCTGCGGCCGTAAGCGCGCGGTCCTGGAAACCGGGACGAAGCAGCCGGAAGCGATCGCGCTCTACACGTCGTCGGGCTACACCGAGATCCCGAAGTTCGGCGTCTACAAGGACGAGCCGGAAAGCCGCTGCTTCGGCAAGGACCTCACCGAGGGGTGAGCTTCAGCAGGGCCGCCTGGTGCGGGCGCAGGACCGCCGACACCGCGGTCCCGGCGTCCCGGTGCGCCCACAGGTCCCGGACGTGCCACGCGCCGGGAATCGACGCGGAGACGGTCGCGGTGGTGCCGCCGGTGTTGAGCAGCACCACCGCGAAACCCCCGTCGCTCAAGGGTTTTCCCCACACCTGGTAGCCGGGACCCGCGTCGAGCCGCCGGCCTTGGCCGCCCGCGAAGTCCTGGTCGACGGCGATCGCTTCGGTGTTGCCCAGCGTCGCCAGGTCGGTGCCGCTCAGCTTCGCCGGATCGGTACCGGCGAACAGCGGCGCGTCGAGCACGGCCCAGACGCTGAAGTGCGCGCGCGACTCGTCGGCGCTCAGCGTGCCGTTGCCGACCTGCAGCATGTCCGGGTCGTTCCAGCCGCCGGGCGTGCCACTGTGGACGGCGACGGCGGCCTGCTGGTCGATCGTCGCGAGCACGGAGTCCCAGGTCGGGACCAGGTCGTAGGTGGTCCGCCACAGGTTCGCTACCGGCCGTGCCCAGGTCCACGGGCTCGAGACGCCGTACTCGGAAATGGCGTAGACCATCGGCCGGGGCAGCGCGGCGAGCTCGTCGCGCATCTTCTCGAACGCGGCTTTCCGGTCGAGGCCGTCGACGGTGTCGGCGTTGCACCAGTCGTACTTGAGGTAGTCGACGCCCCAGCGGTCGAACGTCTCGGCGTCCTGGCGCTCATGGCCGAGCGAGCCGATGCCGGACGCCGGGTAGGCGTCGTTCGCCATCGCGCAGGTCCGGCTGCCGGGCACGGCGTAGATGCCGAAGAGCAGGCCGCGGGAGTGGACGTAGTCGGCGAGGTCGGCGATGCCGTGCGGGAACCGCTTCGGGTCGGGTTGGAGTGAGCCGTCGGCGGCCCGGGTGGAGGCCTGCCAGCAGTCGTCGACGACGACGTAGTGGTAGCCCGCGTCACGCAGGCCGGTGTCGGCCAGGGCGTCGGCCGCTTTTTTGACGACGTCTTCGGTGAGGTCGTAGCAGCGGACCTGGTTCCAGCTGTTCCAGCCCATCGGCGGCGTCGCGGCCAGGCCGTTCGCCAGCGCGGGCGACGCCGTCGGCAGGCTGAGCAGCCAGGCCAGCACGACGAGGAGGAGCACGAGGCCCGTGCTCCCGGTGCTGGTTTTCCGGTTCGCGGCGATGGCGTGATCCAATCGCACCGGAAGTGAAACCGCGGTCACCCGGAGGCGGCATGCCGATCTACGCACTCGGTTCGCTCGAGCCGACGATCCACCCCGACGCCTACGTCCACCCCGACGCGACGGTGATCGGCGACGTCCGGATCGGCGCCCACGCGTCGGTGTGGCCGCAGACGGTCCTGCGCGGCGACCACGGCTACATCGAGATCGGCGAGCGTTCGAACGTCCAGGACGGCTGCGTCGTGCACTGCACGAACCGCCACCCGACGATCCTCGGGCCGTCGTCGGCGGTCGGCCACGCCGTCCACATCGAGGGCGCGACGATCGGGACCGGCTGCCTGATCGCGTCCGGTTCGGTGGTGCTGAACGGCTCGGTGATCGAGGACGGCGGCATGGTCGGCGCGGGCGCGGTCCTGTCGTACGGCTCACACGTCAAGACCGGGGAGATCGCGCTGGGCGTGCCGGGGAAGACGCGGGAGAACACGTCGTTCAGTGCGGAAAACATCGCGCTCGTGGTGGATTCCTACGTCGAGCGGGCGAAGCGGTTCCGGACCGAGCTGAGGCGGCTCGACCCGCTCGGGTGACGCCGGCCACGCCCGGTAGGCTTGCGCGCCGTGACCGCACGACCGCTGCAGGACATCGTCGAGGCAGGCTGGGCGAAAGCCCTCGAACCGGTGGCGCCGCAGGTCGCCGCGATGGGGGAGTTCCTCCGCGCGGAGATCGCCGCGGGCCGGACCTACCTGCCGGCGGGTGAACACGTCCTGCGGGCCTTCAAGCAGCCGTTCCACGACGTGCGCGTGCTGATCGTCGGGCAGGACCCGTACCCGACGCCCGGGCACGCGGTGGGGCTCAGCTTCTCGGTGGCGCCGGACGTCCGGCCGATCCCGAAGAGCCTGGTCAACATCTACAAGGAGTACGTCGACGACCTGGGGCACCCGCTGCCGTCCAACGGCGACCTGACGCCGTGGGCCGACCAGGGCGTGCTGCTGCTCAACAGGGCGCTGACCGTGCAGCCGGGGAAGTCGAACTCGCACCAGGGCAAGGGCTGGGAAGAGGTCACCGAGCAGGCGATCAAGGCCCTCGCGGCCCGGTCCGAGCCGATGGTGGCCATCCTGTGGGGCCGCAACGCGCGCAACCTGCGCCCGATGCTGGGCGACGTCCCGTGCATCGAGTCGGCCCACCCGAGCCCGCTGTCGGCGCACAACGGCTTCTTCGGGTCACGGCCGTTCAGCCGGGCGAACCAGCTGCTGGAGCAGCAGGGCGCGGCGCCGGTCGACTGGAAACTTCCCTGAGGATCGGTGTCCGGATCGGCGTGACGGCTCCGACCAAGGGGTAGACCAACCCTTTTCCGGAGGAAACCATGAACGTCACCTCGGCCGACGGCACGTCGATCCACTTCGAGCAGCGCGGGGACGGCCCGCCGGTGATCCTCGTCGGCGGCGCGTTCAACGACCGGACGACCGTCGAGGGCCTGGCTTCGGTGCTGGCCGGCGATTTCACGGCGATCGTCTACGACCGCCGTGGGCGTGGGGACAGCGGGGACGCCGCTTCGTACGCGATGGAACGCGAGATCGAGGATCTCGCGGCGCTGATCGCCCAGGTGGGCGGGACGGCGTCGGTGTTCGGCCACTCGTCGGGCGCGATCCTGGCCCTGGAGGCGGCCGCGGCGGGCATCGGGATCGAGCGCGTGGTGGCGTACGAGCCGCCGTACGCGACGGACGAGCACCCGCGGGCCGACGTCGTGGACGAGGTGCGGGCTCAGCTCGCGGCGGGCGACCGGGACGGCGCGGTGGCGACGTTCCTGCAGGTCGCGGGCACTCCGGCGGAGATGATCGAGGGGATGAAGCAGGCCCCGGTGTGGGGCTGGTTCACGGCGCTGGCGCACACGCTGCCGTACGACCTGACGATCTGCGGCCCGGACTGCCGCCCCCGCACCTCGCTGGCCCGGATTTCGATCCCGGCCCTGGTGATCGGCGGCGGCGCCAGTGACGACGCACTCCAGTCCGGCGCCCGCGCGGCGGCCGCGGCGGTGCCGGGTGCTCGTCACGAGACCCTGGAGGGCCAGGACCACGGCGTCCTCCAGTACCCGGAGACCCTCCGCGACCTGCTGACCGACTTCCTCAAGTAAGCAAGTCCGTGAAGGCCTCCTTCCCGGCTCTAATGGCCGGGAAGGAGGCCTTCACGGCTTTTGCGCCAGAGCGGGGCGAGACATGAAAATGGCGGGTGCTCCGAGGAGCACCCGCCACCCAAACTTCTCGGCGTCAGCCTCGAACGACCTTGCCCGCCTTGATGCAGGAGGTGCACACGTTCAGGCGCTTGCGCTGGGACACACCCACCTTGGCGTGGACGGTCTGGATGTTCGGGTTCCACCGGCGGTTGGTACGGCGGTGGGAGTGCGAGACCGCCTTGCCGAAGCCCGGTCCCTTGCCACAGACGTCGCACACGGCAGCCACGTCGAACTCCTTTGGATCTGGGTCATAGAAATGAGCCCAGATGCACTGGGCAACTCGACCATAGTAACTACTGCGATCGAGGCCCCGAGCACCGGGTCGATACGCTGCCCGAGGACCGGGTAGGAGGTTACGGGGTGCGGGTGCTGGACGCGGCGGCGGTGTCGGCCTGGGCGGCGGGCTGTGTGCACAGTCTCGCGAGCCTTCGCCCGGCCATCGACGAGATCAACGTCTACCCCGTGGCCGACTCCGACACCGGCTCCAACATGCTCTTCACGATGACCGGCGCCGCCCGCGAGCTGGAGCAGGCCGAGCCGGAGAACGCCGCCGACGCGCTGAAGATCCTCGCGCGGGGCGCGGTCGCCTCGGCCAAGGGCAACTCCGGCGTGATCCTTTCCCAGGTCGTCCGGGGGCTCGCCGACCACGCCGAAGGCGACTTGGACGGCCCCTGGCTGGCGAAGGCGCTCGGGCACGCCGACGAGGTCGCCACCGGCGCCGTCAGCCGCCCGGTCGCCGGGACCATCCTGACCGTCCTGCACGCCGTCGCCACGGCCGTGCGCGGCGACACCGGCCCGCTCGGCGAAGTCGCGCGAAAGGCCGCGAAAGAGGCCGCCCACGCCCTGGAGAAGACGCCGGAACAGCTTCCCGCGCTGGCCAGGGCCGGAGTCGTCGACGCGGGCGCGCGCGGGCTCGTCGCGGTGCTCGACGCGCTGGTCGGCGTGCTCACGGGCGCGCCCGTCGAGCACGACCACGCCCTCGAAGTCCACACGGAAAGCGCCGAGGCCTACGCCTGGGAGGTCATGTACCTCCTGGACGGCGTCGACGAGGCGAGCCTGCCGACCCTGCGCAAGGAGCTGAGCGGCCTCGGCGACAGCGTCACGGTGGCCGGCGACGGCTCGGGCAGTCACGCCGTGCACGTCCACTGCGCCGACATCGGCGCCGCCATCGAGGCCGGGCTCGCGCTCGGCCGCCCGCGCAGGATCCGCGTCGAGCCCCTGCTCACGCCGACGCCGATCGAGCCCGGTGGCGGGATCGACCGGACGGTCGTCGCCGTCGTCCACGGCGGTGCGCTGGCCGAGCTGCTGCGCGCCGAAAGCATCCCGGTACTGGCCGTGCCCGAAGGCGAGACGCCGAGCGTCGAGGACATGATCGGCCTGCTCAACGAGGCCGCGGGCCGGCACGTCACCGTGCTGCCGGGCAGCGTCGCGCTGACTGCCGCGGCCGACGCCGCCGCCGGGCACGCCATGGCCGCGGACCGGGACGTCGTGGTCATCCCGTGCGCCTCGCCGGTGCAGGTCATGGCCGCCCTCGCCGTGCACGACGCCGGCCGCCGCACCAACGACGACGTCGTCGCGATGGCCGAAGCGGCCGCCGCCACCAGGCGTGGCGAACTGCGGATCGCGCAGGAGGAGTCGCTAACCTGGGTGGGCCGGGCCCAGTCCGGCGACGTGGTCGGCCTGGTCGACGACGAAGTGGTGCTGATCGAGCCCGCGCCCGCGTCGGAGACGAACCTGGTCGCGGCCGCGATGAAGGTGCTGAACCGGATGCTGGCGCTCGGCGGGGAGCTGGTGACGGTGCTGAGCGGCGCCGCCGCCCCGCCCGGGGTCGCCGAAGAGCTCGCGGAGCAGCTGCGGGTGGAGCACCCGGAGGTGGAGCTGGCCGGCTACGCCAGCGGGCAGGCCGACGCCGTGCTGCTGATGGGAGTCGAATAGCGAATGGCCGGGTTGCGCGACAAGCTGCCGTTGCTGCTGGGCGCCAAGACGGCGAAGGCGCTCGCCACGGCGTTGGACATCGAGACGGTCAGCGACCTGCTGCGCCACTACCCGCGCCGCTACGCCGAGCGCGGCGAGCTCACCGACATCGCCGGCCTCGAGCTCGGCGAGCACGCCACGGTGATGGCGCGGATCGAAAAGGTGAGCAAGCGCCGGATGAAGTCCCGCAACGGGACCATCCTCGACATGGTGATCACCGACGGGAAACGCCGGCTCACCTGCGCGTTCTTCAACCAGGCCTGGCGCGAGAAGGAACTGGTCCCCGGCAAGACCGGCCTGTTCGCCGGCAAGGTTTCGGCGTTTCGGGACACCCTGCAGCTGACCAACCCCGAGTACGAGCTCCTGGACGCGGAGAACGCGGACGAGGCGATGGACGACTTCCTCGCCGCGATCATCCCGGTCTACCCGGCGGCGCAGGGCATGCCGTCGTGGTCGATCGGCAAGTGCGTGCGCCAGGTGCTCGACGTCCTCGAGGTCGACGAGGACCCGATGCCCGCGGACCTGCGTCGCCTGCACCGGTTGTCGGACCTCGACACCGCGCTGCGCGGCATCCACCGCCCGGAGAACTGGGCGCACCTGGAGGCGTCGAAGAAGCGGCTCAAGTGGGACGAGGCCCTGGCCGTCCAGCTGATCTTCGCGCAGCGGCGGTACTCGGCCATCTCCCGCCCGGCCAAGGCGAACCCGCACGTCAGCGGCGGCCTGATGGACGCGTTCGACAAGCGGCTGCCCTTCGACCTCACCGCGGGCCAGCGCGCGATCGGCGACGAAATCGCCGCAGACCTCGCGTCGGAACACCCGATGAACCGGCTGCTGCAGGGCGAGGTCGGCTCCGGCAAGACGGTCGTCGCGCTGCGGGCGATGCTGCAGGTCGTCGACAACGGGCGGCAGGCCGCGATGCTCGCGCCGACCGAGGTCCTCGCCGCGCAGCACGCGCGATCGCTGCGCGAGATGCTCGGCGACCTCGGCCAGGCGGGCGAGCTGGGTGCCGCGGAGAACGCCACCCGCGTCACGCTGCTCACCGGGTCGATGGGCGCGAAGGAGCGCAAGAAGGCGCTGCTGGAGATCGTCAGCGGGGAAGCGGGCATCGTCGTCGGCACGCACGCGCTGATCCAGGACCACGTCGAGTTCGCCGACCTCGGCCTCGCCGTCGTCGACGAGCAGCACCGCTTCGGCGTCGAGCAGCGGGACGCGCTGCGCACCCGCGGGTCCGGGGACACCAGCCCGCACGTCCTGGTCATGACCGCGACGCCGATCCCGCGCACGGTCGCCATGACCGTGTACGGCGACCTCGAGGTGTCCGCGCTGCGCGAGATGCCGGTCGGGCGGTCGCCGATCAAGACGACCGTGGTGCCGGTGGCCGAAAAACCCGCCTGGTTCGACCGGATCTGGCAACGCGTCCGCGAGGAGGTCGGCAAGGGCCACCAGGCGTACGTCGTGTGCCCGCGGATCGGCGACGAGCCGCCGTCGGACAAGAGCGACAAGCGGCCGCCGCTCGCCGTCCTCGACGTCGCCCCCGACCTGGAGAACGGGCCGCTGCAGGGCCTGAAGATCGGCGTGCTGCACGGCCGGATGCCGCCCGACGACAAGGACGCCGTGATGCGCGCGTTCTCGGCGGGGCAGCTGGACGTCCTGGTGGCCACCACGGTCATCGAGGTCGGCGTCAACGTGCCGAACGCGACCGCGATGGTGATCATGGACGCCGACCGGTTCGGCGTCAGCCAGCTGCACCAGCTGCGCGGCCGCGTCGGCCGGGGCAGCGTGCCGGGGCTGTGCCTGCTGGTCACCGAGACCCTCGACGGCACGACGACGCGTGAGCGGCTGGCGGCGGTCGAATCGACCACCGACGGCTTCGAGCTGTCCCGCCTGGACCTCGAACTGCGGCGGGAAGGGGACATCCTCGGCGCCGCGCAGTCCGGGAAGCGGTCGACGCTCAAGCTGCTGTCGCTGCTGCGGGACGAGGACGTCATCGCCGCGTCGCGGGCCAGCGCGCAGGAGATCGTCGAAAAGGACCCGGAGCTGAAGAAGTACCGGGGTCTGGCGCTCATGGTCGCCGACGTCGTCGACGTCGACCGCGCGGAATACCTGGAGAAGAGTTGATCCGCCCGGCCACGGTCGCCGACGCCGCGGCGATCGGCGAGGTCCACGTGCGGTCGTGGCAGGCTGCGTACGCGGGGCTGATCCCGGAGGACTTCCTCGCCCGGCTCTCGGCTTCCGCGCGCGCGGCGTCGTGGGAACGTGTCATCGGCGACGGCGGCCAGGTGCTCGTCGCCGAGGAAGACGGCGTCCTGGCGGGGTTCGCCGCGTACGGGGACGGGCGGCTCTACGCGCTGTACCTGCTGCCGGAGTACTGGGGACGCGGCCTCGGCCGGACGCTGCACGACCGGGTCGTCGAGGGGATGACCGGCGACAGCGCCATCCTCTGGGTGCTGTCGACGAACGAACGGGCGAAGGCCTTCTACCGCCGGCAGGGCTGGGTGGACGACGGTGCCACGCAGACCGAAACGGCCGACGACGGGCGCGTCACGCTGGAGGAGACGCGGTTCCGCCGTTCGTTGCCGTGAACACGCCGGCTTTCGCGGCGGCGGCGGCCGCGGCGGCGGCGATTCCCGCGTCCTCCGGCGTCACGCCTTCCCGGGACACGAACAGGCGGTAGAAGATCGGCCCGCAGGCCACCCGGACCACCTCGACGGGGTCGGTGCCGGGCGGGACCTCGCCGCGCTCGATCGCGCGGTGCACGGCGGCGGCCGAGCGGGCGTGGCGGTCGACGTAGAACTCCCGCAGGGCGTCGGCGGCGCGCGCGGAGAGGAACGCGGCCGAGATCGACGCCGTCGGCAGCTCACGCTCGCCCGGCGTGGTGAAGTAGCGCACCAGCTCGAGGTTGATCCCGCGCAGGTCGCCTTCGAGCGAACCGGTGTCCGGGGCGGCCCACTCCTGTTCGGTGCCCATCTGCAGAGCCGCCGCGACCAGGCCTTCGGCGGACTCCCACCGGCGGTACAGCGTCGTCTTGTGCACGCCGGAGCGGTCGGCGACCGCCTCGACGGTCAGCTCCGCGTATCCGCGTTCGCCGAGCAGCTCGAGGGTGGCGTTCAGCGCGGCGAGGCGGGTCCGCTCGGTGCGGCCGCCCGGGCGCTTCGTCCCGGAAATCTCGGTTGCCAACTGCTACTCCTGTTGCGTTAGTGTGCTCAGTATGCCAGAACCCTTCGCCGTCGCCGCCGTCGCCGACCTGATCGGCGACGCCGAAGTCGTCGCCATCGGCGAGAACAACCATCACATCCGCGAGTTCGGCGCGCTGCGCGACCGCCTCCTGCGCCACCTCGTCACCGAGCGCGGGTTCACGGTGCTCGGGTTCGAAGGAGGCTTCCCGGAAGGGCACCTGGTCGACGCGTGGCTGCAGGGCGGTCCCGGCGAGGTCGCCGACATCGCCCGCGACGGCTTCACCTTCGGTCTCGGCGACTCGGCCGAGGTGCACGAGATGCTGACGTGGCTGCGCGGCCGGGGTGTCCGGTTCTTCGGGCTCGACGTGCCGAGTTCGGCGGGGTCGCCGGTGCCCGCGCTGCGGGCACTGCGTTCGGAGGTCCTGCGCGTGGACCAGGCCAACGTGTCCCTTGTGGACAAAGCTCTCGCCGCGTGCGAGCCCTACGCCTCGGTGAGCAGTGCGGTCGCGCCGGGGCTCTACAAGGCGATGACCACCGAAGCGCGGGACGCGGCGACGACGGCGTTGACCGTCCTCAAAGGACACGTGGAGTCGCTGCCGGTGTACGGCGAAGTGGCCGCGCACCATGCGGAGGGCGCCCTGCGCCTCGACCTGTACCTGCGGGAGCTCGACGCGCTGATGGCGGGCCGCGCGCCCGAGCCGCAGAGTTCGTCGCGGGACACGTACATGGCGGCCACCGTGCGGCTGCTGCGGCGGCGGTTCCGGGGCGAGAAGATCGTCCTGATGCTCCACAACGGACACCTCCAGCGCGTGCCGTTCTCGCCGATGCCCGGCATGAGGTCACCGTCGGCGGGCACCCACCTGGCGGCGGAACTGGGTGACCGCTACTTCGCGCTGGCGCTCACGGCGGTTTCCGGGACGACGACCGGGCTCGTCCCCGATCCGGCCTTCCCGCTCGGGTTCCGGATGTTCGAGCAGGCCCTCGAAGAACCGGCGGACGGCAGCGTCGAGGCGGTGCTCGCCGACCAGGCGCCATGCGTGGTCACGCGCCCCGCGGCGACGGGCATCCGGCACGCGCACATGACGCCCGCGGTCGACGTGGCAGCCGCGTTCGACGCCGTCGTCTGCCTGGAGAAACAGGAAACGATTTTCGCCGGTGACGCCGAGTAGGTGTCCCCGTTCGGCCGATTGCCGTAATGGCCGGTGCGGGCGTTTCCTACCGGTATGGCCGGGCGGAGGCGGGCGCTGATCGTCGCCAACGGCGAGTACGACAACGCGGGGCTGCAGCGGCTGGGCTCGCCCGCGGCGGACGCCGACGCCCTGGCCGGCGTCCTGTCCGACCGGACCATCAGCGACTTCGACGTCCGGGTCGTCCGCAACGAGACCGCCCACGTCGTGGCGGCGGAGATCGAGGACCTCTGCGCCGAGGGGAGGCCCGACGACGTCCTGCTGCTGCACTTCTCGTGCCACGGCCTCAAGGACGACGCGGGCGGGCTGTACTTCGCGGCCCGCAACACCCGGCCCGACCGGCTCCGGTCGACGGCCGTGCCCGCGGACTTCGTGCAGCAGTGCATCCGGCAGAGCCGCTCGCGCAGCATCGTCCTGCTGCTGGACTGCTGCTACGGCGGGGCGTTCGGCCAGGGCGTGGCGGTCCGGTCGTCGGGCGACGCGAACGTCCTCGACAGCTTCCGCGGCGGCCGCGGCCGGGCGGTGATCACGGCGTCGAACTCGATCGAGTACGCCTTCGAGGGCGCGACGCTGGCTTCGGACGAGCCGGCCCAGCCGTCGGTGTTCACCTCGGCGCTGGTGGAGGGCCTGCGCACGGGCGAGGCCGACCGCGACGAGGACGGCTGGATCGCGCTGGGCGAGCTGTACGAGTACTTGTTCGACCGCGTCCGCGAGCGCAACCCGAAGCAGACCCCGAGCCGCGACATCGAGATGCAGGGCGAGCTGTACCTGGCGAAGAGCAGGCGGAAGCGGATCAAGCCGTCCCCGATCCCGGCGGACCTGTCGGCGGCCATCGCGGCGGAGAACCCGTTCACGCGCCTGGGCGCGGTGGCGGAGCTGCGGCGCCGGTTGTCGAGCGACAACCTGCCGGTGGCGCTGGGGGCCTTCGAGGCGTTGAAGGTGATGGCCTCGACGGACATCGAGCACGTCGCGGCGGCGGCATCGGACGCACTGGGCTCCGCGGTGGTGCGGGTCGACGTGCCGTCGGTGAGCTTGTCCGCGCCCGCGGGGTCGAGCGTTTCGGCTTCGCTCCGGACGGCGGGGCCTCCGGTGTCGCGGGAAGTGCGGTTCGAGGCTTCGCACTCGTGGATCCGGGTGACGGAGACGGAGTCGGGAGCGGAACTGGCGGTGACCGCGGGGGAGTCGGGGACGCGGCGGGGGAACGTCGTGGTGTCCGGGCCGACCGGGGACGCGGTGGTCGCGGTGGAGATCGAGACGGTGGCGGTACCGGAGCCGGAGGCGCCCCCGGAAGCCGAGCCGGAGCCGCTCGCGGTGGCCGAGCCCGAGCCGCCCGAACGCCCCAATGTGGCGTTCGGTGCGTTGGACGCACCGAGCGCCACATTGGGTGCGTCAGACGCACCCAATGCCACATTGGGGCGCTCGGGGGACCCCGAAGTCGCCGAAGCGGAGCGTGGACGCGCACTGGATTCCGGACCTGCCGCCGCGGAAGCCCGGGAGCCGGAAGCCGCCGTCAAGGTGGATCCGGTCGGCGGGTTCGCCGGGCTCCTCGCGATCGCCGGTGCCGTGTTCGCGGTGACCGGGCTGCCGCTGAGCTACCGCTACGACTACTCGCTGAGCCAGTACCGGCCCGGCATGGAGGTCTTCGTCCTCGTCGTGGGCGCGTGCGCCCTGCTCGCCGGGATCCTGACGCTGGCGCCGCGGACGAGGTCGCGGACCGGTCCCGCGCTGCTGTTCGGCACCGGTCTCGCCGCGCTGTTCGGGCTGCTGCGCTTCCTCGGTGAAGTCGTCACCCTCGCCCAGTACGGGGACTCCGAGCTGAAAGCCGGCTACACCTTCGCGCTGCTCGCGCACGGCGCCTGGGTTGTCGCCGGGTGGTGCGCGCTGGTGACGCTCGGGCGGAATCCAGCGGTCACGCTGGGCGCCGGGCCCGTCCGCGGCCGGCCGGAGTGGGTGGCGATCGTGCTCGGCGTGGCGGCCGCGACCGGCTGGATCGTCCAGCTCGTCGAGCTGAACACCTATGACTCGAGTGACGGCGGCCGGGCGGAGGTCTACTTCCTGCTCGGTGCCCTGCTGGCCGTGGTCGTGCCCGTCGTCGCCGTGGCGCTTCGCCCGCCGGCGGTCGGGTGGGCGGTGCTGGCCGCGGGGACCGCCGGGCTCCTGGGTGTGCTGGGTCCGACGTTCGCCGCGGTCTTGGAGCACTCCTCGCTCACCTACGCGGGCCAGGTGATCGCCACCGTGGCCGTCCTGCTGCTGGCGGTCGACACCGCCGTCCTCGGCGTGCAAGCCCGGAATCAGCCGAACGGGCGACAGCTCTGAGTTGTCACCCCGGCACTCCCGGGGTACCACGACGATCATGAGGATGCTTCTCGCGGCCGTGGCCGTGCTCGCCGGGCAGGTCGGGGCCGGTGGGGTGCAGGCCGATCCGCCCAGCTGGGGGCTGGACCGGATCGACCAGCGCGCCGGCCTCGACCACGCCTACCACTACGCCACCGACGCCTCCGGCGTCACCGTCTACGTGATCGACAGCGGCGTCGACGCCAAGCATCCCGACTTCCAGGGCCGCGTCGCGCCCGGGCGGGACTTCCTGAAGGGCGGCTCCGACACCGCCGACCTCAACGGCCACGGCACCCGGCTCGCCGGTATCGCCGCAGGCAAGGACTACGGCGTCGCGAAGGGTGCGCTGATCTTTCCCGTGCGCGTTCTCGACTCCGGCGGCGGGGGCGCCACCGACCAGATCATCGCCGGGATCGACTGGGTCGCGCAGAACGCCCAGCAGCCCGCCGTCGCCGTCCTCGGGATCGGTGGGGTGCCGAACGACCAGCTCGACGCCGCCGTCAAGCGGCTCGCCGGCGTCATGCCCGTCGCCGTGCCCGCCGGCAGCGAGAAGGCCGACGCGAGCGGGTTCTCGCCCGGGCGGGTGGCCGAGGCGCTGACCGTCGGGGCCACCGACGCTCAGGACCGGCCGGACAAGGCGTCGAACTTCGGCGAGGACGTCGACCTGTACGCCCCGGGCGTCGACGTCCCCGGCCCGGTCGCCGGCGGCACCGGCGCGAGCCCCGAGTCCGGCACCTCGATGGCGGCGGCGTTCGCGGCCGGCGCGGCGGCGCTCTACCGCGCCCAGCACCCCGAGGCGACGCCCGCCCAGGTCGACGACGCCCTGGTCCAGGCCGCGACCCCGGACGCGCTCAAGGAGGTCCCGGCCGGCACCGCCAACCGCCTGCTTTACGTGCCGGCGGGATCCTGAAAAGCTGCCCAGGCCCGTCGCCCGGCAACCCTCCGCGGCGCATGATGTCCATCACCCGGGACTGAACTCCCGCAGAGCGGGAAGAACCGGGTAACGTGCGTTGACTTACCGATCCAAGAGGGAAGGACCGGGCATGTTCCGCAAGGTTCTGGTGGCCAACCGCGGGGAGATCGCGATCCGGGCGTTCCGCGCCGGCTACGAACTCGGTGCGGGGACGGTCGCCGTGTTTCCGCACGAAGACCGCAACTCGCTGCACCGGCTGAAGGCCGACGAGGCGTACGAGATCGGCGAACCCGGTCACCCCGTGCGTGCCTACCTCTCGGTCGACGAGATCGTCGCGGCGGCGAAGAAGGCCGGGGCCGACGCCGTCTATCCCGGTTACGGCTTCCTCTCGGAGAACCCCGACCTCGCGCGCGCGTGCGAAGAAGCGGGCATCACCTTCGTCGGGCCGAGTGCCGAGATCCTCGAACTCACCGGTAACAAGGCCCGCGCGGTCAAGGCCGCGCGCGAGGCCGGTGTTCCCGTGCTCGGGTCGTCGGAACCCTCCAGCGACGTCGACGCCCTGGTCGCGGCAGCCGAGGAGCTGGGCTTCCCGGTGTTCGTCAAGGCCGTCGCCGGTGGCGGCGGGCGCGGCATGCGCCGCGTCGAGGATCCCGCCCTGCTGCGCGAGTCCATCGAGGCCGCCGCGCGCGAGGCCGAGTCCGCCTTCGGCGACCCCACCGTCTTCCTCGAAAAGGCCGTTGTCGAGCCGCGGCACATCGAGGTGCAGATCCTCGCCGACGGCGCGGGCAACGTCATCCACCTCTACGAGCGCGACTGCTCGGTGCAGCGGCGCCACCAGAAGGTCGTCGAGCTGGCCCCGGCGCCGAACCTCGACCCGGAGCTGCGCGACCGCATCTGCGCGGACGCGGTCAAGTTCGCCCGGCAGATCGGCTACCGCAACGCCGGCACCGTCGAGTTCCTGCTCGACAAGCAGGGCAAGCACGTCTTCATCGAGATGAACCCGCGCATCCAGGTCGAGCACACGGTCACCGAAGAGGTCACCGACGTCGACCTCGTGCAGTCGCAGCTGCGGATCGCCTCCGGCGAGACCCTCGACGACCTCGGCCTCAGCCAGGACAAGGTCTACCTGCGCGGCGCCGCGCTGCAGTGCCGCATCACCACCGAGGACCCGGCCAACGGCTTCCGCCCGGACACCGGGATGATCTCCGCCTACCGCTCGCCGGGCGGCTCGGGCATCCGGCTCGACGGCGGGACCGCCTTCTCCGGCACCGAGATCAGCGCCCACTTCGACTCGCTGCTGGTCAAGCTCACCTGCCGCGGCCGCGACTTCAAGACCGCCGTCGGCCGCGCGCGCCGCGCCGTCGCCGAGTTCCGGATCCGCGGTGTCGCGACGAACATCCCGTTCCTGCAGGCGGTTCTCGACGACCCGGACTTCCGCGCCGGCCGCGTCACGACGTCGTTCATCGAGGAGCGCCCGCACCTGCTCACCGCGCGGCACTCCGCCGACCGCGGCACGCGGCTGCTGACCTACCTCGCCGACCAGACGGTCAACAAGCCGCACGGCGAGCGCCCGAAGACCCCGGACGCCACGCTCAAGCTGCCGAAGCTGCCCAAGGACGCCGAGCCGGCGCCGGGCTCGAAGCAGAAGCTCGTCGAGCTGGGCCCGGCCGGGTTCGCCGAGTGGCTGCGGAAGTCGCCGCACATCGGCGTCACCGACACGACGTTCCGCGACGCCCACCAGTCGCTGCTCGCCACCCGCGTCCGCACGAAGGACCTCCTGGCCGTGGCGCCGGTCGTCGCGAACACGCTGCCGCAGCTGCTGTCGCTGGAGTGCTGGGGCGGCGCGACCTACGACGTCGCGCTGCGGTTCCTCGCCGAGGACCCGTGGGAGCGGCTGGCCGCGCTGCGCGAGGCCGTGCCGAACATCTGCCTGCAGATGCTGCTGCGCGGGCGCAACACCGTCGGGTACACGCCGTACCCGACCGAGGTGACCACCGCGTTCGTCCAGGAGGCCACGAAGACCGGCATCGACATCTTCCGGATCTTCGACGCGCTCAACGACGTCGAGCAGATGCGCCCGGCCATCGAGGCCGTGCGGGAGACGGGTTCCGCCGTCGCCGAGGTCGCGCTCTGCTACACCTCGGACCTGTCCGACCCGGGCGAAAAGCTTTACACACTCGACTACTACCTCAAGCTGGCCGAGCAGATCGTCGGCGCCGGGGCGCACGTCCTGGCGATCAAGGACATGGCCGGGCTGCTGCGCGCGCCCGCGGCGACCAAGCTGGTCACCGCGCTGCGCAAGGAGTTCGACCTGCCGGTGCACATCCACACCCACGACACCGCGGGCGGCCAGCTGGCCACCTACCTCGCGGCGATCAACGCGGGCGCGGACGCCGTCGACGGCGCGGTGTCGTCCATGGCGGGCACGACGTCGCAGCCGTCGCTGTCGTCGATCGTGGCGGCCACCGACCACTCGGCCCGCACCACCGGCCTCGACCTGCAGGCGATCGGCGACCTGGAGCCGTACTGGGAGAGCGTGCGCAAGATCTACGCGCCGTTCGAGGCCGGGCTGGCGTCGCCGACCGGGCGCGTCTACCACCACGAAATCCCCGGCGGGCAGCTGTCGAACCTGCGGACCCAGGCCATCGCGCTGGGGCTGGGCGACCGGTTCGAGGACATCGAGGCGATGTACGCCGCGGCCGACAAGATCCTCGGCCACCTGGTGAAGGTGACGCCGTCGTCCAAGGTCGTCGGCGACCTCGCGCTGCACCTGGTCGGCGCAGGCGTTTCGCCGGCCGACTTCGAGGCCGAGCCGAACAAGTTCGACATCCCCGACTCGGTGATCGGCTTCCTGCGCGGCGAGCTGGGCGACCCGCCCGGCGGCTGGCCGGAGCCGTTCCGCACCAAGGCCCTCGAGGGCCGCGCGGCCGCGAAGCCGGTCGTCGAACTGTCCGAAGAGGACCGTTCCGCGCTCGCCGCGGAACCGCGCCGGACGCTCAACCGGCTGCTGTTCCCCGGGCCGACCAAGGAGTTCGAGGCGCACCGCGAGGCCTATGGCGACACGTCCGTGCTGCCGAGCAAGGACTACTTCTACGGGCTGCGGCCGGGGGAGGAGTACGCCGTCGACCTCGAGCCGGGTGTGCGGCTGCTCATCGAGCTGGAGGCGATCGGCGAGGCCGACGAGCGCGGCATGCGCACGGTGATGTCGACGCTCAACGGCCAGCTGCGGCCGATCCAGATCCGCGACCGCTCGATCGCGTCGGACATCCCGGCGACGGAGAAGGCCGAGAAGGGCAACCCGAAGCAGGTCGCGGCGCCGTTCGCCGGCGTGGTGACGCTGCAGGTCGCCGAGGGTGACACGGTCGAAGCCGGGGCGACGGTCGCGACGATCGAGGCGATGAAGATGGAGGCGTCGATCACGGCGTCCACCGGCGGGACGGTGGGCAGGCTGGCGATCACGAACGTGCAGCAGGTCGAGGGCGGTGACCTCCTGCTGGTCCTGGAGTGACCGCGGGCGGCAGCGATACGCTCGGCGGATGCTGATCAACGCGGTACCGCAGCGTCAGGGCGCGGCCGGCCCGCGGGCGGGGGAGCTGCCGGACGGCTGCGTCGCGCTCGCGGAGCTGGCCGGGCACGTGCTCGGCCGGCCCGTGCACCACGTCCGGCAGACCCGTGAAGTGTCCGAAGTGGACCGTGGGATCGCGTCGCGTGCCGTGCTGACGGGCGCGAACCGCGCGGCGCAGCTGGCCGCGCTGGAGTCACCCGGCGGCCCGGTGCTGACGATCGGCGGCGACTGCGGCGTCGAGCTGGTGCCGATCGGCGTCGCCCGGTACCGGTACGGACCCGGGCTGGGCGTCGTGTGGTTCGACGCCCACGCGGACCTGAACACGGCGGAATCGTCGCCATCGGGCGCGTTCCACGGCATGGTGCTGCGGTCGCTGTTCGGCGAGGGCGACCCGGAGTTCGCGGCGGACCCGGCATTGACGCCCGGGAACGTGGTGCTGGCCGGAACCCGCGCGTTCGACCCCGAGGAGCGGGAGGCGGTCTCACGCGGGCTGGTGGTCACCTCGGTGGACGCTTTGACGGGCGTGGAGAAGCTGTACGTGCACCTCGATCTGGACGTGCTGGACCCGGCGGAGTTCGCCGGGCTCAACTACCCGGAGCCCGGCGGCTGGACGATCCCGAGGCTGGTGTCGGCTCTCGACGCGCTCTCCGGCTACGACGTGGTCGGCGCGGGGATCACGGAATGCGTGGGCACGCCCCGCGAAGTCGAGGTCCTGGAACCGGTCCTCGCCGCGATCGGCCGCCTGCTCGACCCCCGCTAGGTGGTCGCGCGTCCGCGGTTCGTTGACAGCGGCCCCGCTCAAACGCCCCAATGTGGCGTTGGGTGCGCTCAACGCACCGAACGCCACATTGGGTGCGTCCAACGCACCCAATGCCACATTGGGGTTTTCTCACTGGCGGGCTGCGTGGGTCGGCGTGGCAGGCCGCTCGGCCGGCTGCGGCCCGCTCATGTCTTGAACGAGTCGTTCGGGACCTGGGGTGTCTTGAACGACTCGTTCAAGACACCCGCAGCCCGCGGGATTCATGGCTGTCGCCGGCCACCGGAGCTCGCCGGGTGCAGGTAGCCGCGCGAGGCAACCCGCCTCACCACACCAGACATCGACGCTACTGAGAAAACCTCATGGGGGCGCGTCGACCCGAACGTCGGACAGCCTGCGACGCGCGACGCTAGGTGGTCGCCGTTTCCCGGTAGGCGGCGCGGACCGCGGCCAGGGCGTCGTCGAGGCCGGCGCCGAGGTCGCGGGCCTGGGCCGCGTACTCGGCGGCCGCGGTGCGCAGCAGGGCTTCGCGGTCGGGGCGGCCGGACGGGATGGTCACCACCGTGCCGCGGGCGCGGGCCGTCGCCACCCAGCCCGCCGCCTCCAGCTCGCGGTACGCCCGCGCCACCGTTCCCGACGCCAGTCCCAGGTCCCGGGCCAGCTGGCGGATCGGCGGCAGCCGCGTCCCCTCGGGCAGTGCGCCCGTCGTGACCGCGCGGACCACCTGGTCGTGCACCTGCCGCCAGGGCGCCAGCCCGCTTTCGGTGTCGACGACGATCTTCACGCCGCGGCCGGCAGCCGTTTCACCGGGGCCACCACCGCCAGGAAGACGACCAGCCCGAGCACCACGGTCACGAAGGCGCCGAAGGACTGGACCGGCCCGCCTGCCGCCGCGCACGTGGCGATGCCCAGCCCGATGGCCACGCGGGCGCTGCGGCAGCGCAGCGCCAGGTCGGCCCGGCCGCCGACGGCGGGGCGGCGCAGCGCGAGCAGGGCGATCGCCCACGCGACCACGAACGCGCCTGCCGCGACCGCGAGCGACGTCCAGCGGCCGGCGACGACGAGGGTGACGACCGACGCGGCGGCCGCGAGCACGCTCAGCCCGAGCGCCCACACCGGAACCAGGTCCGCCAGCGTGCGCCGCGCCAGCACGGCTTCGCGGCGACGGCCGCGCGACGGCCGCTGCGCCAGCAGTTCGGCGATCAGGCCGCCGAGCATCAGCGTGGTGAACAGCGAGCCTGCCGTCCGGTCGAGCAGCGGCGGGATCGCCAGGAAGAGCCACGGGTACCAGAAGCGGCGCCGTTTCAGGTACCGGACGGCGAGTGCCACGTCGGCGTCGTCCGGGTCGGGCACGCCCCACCGCTTCAGCAGGCGCCTGCCCTGTTTCTCGCCCGGCCAGAGCACGATCAGGATCGCCAGGCCGACCAGGCCCATGAGCAGGGCGACGGCCAGCACGTTGTCCCAGGGCATCCCGGACCTCCTCGCTTGTATCAAGCACACGATACAAGAAGACGGCCGTAACCGCAGCGTAGGCGGCTCGTTGGAAGTTCGTCCGTTCGTACGCATGATCAGATGCAGTCGGCGGCCTCTTTGTCACCCTTCGGCGGGCAAGCCTCCGGAAAATTGTCAAGAAGGTGACAAGAAAGCGGTTTCCCTCCGAAAGGGTGACACGTTCGGCGCTACTTTTTCGATGTGTCCGGTGCCACCCCGCTCCAGACGCGGGGTGCCCGTTCGCGTGGGTGCGCGGCCGGAAACCCGGGGCGGAGCGAAGGAGCTGCGATGTCGGTGGAGCGCGGATTCGATCACGCTGCGCCGCCTCCCGCCGCACTACCTCGCAAGCTCGCCGACATCCTGCGTCCCGAGCTGGCGAGCCTCGCGGCCGAGATCGTCGACGAGATCCGCGCGACCATCCCGGCCTACGCCCGCCCGCTCGACGGCCCCTACGGCAAGTCGATCCGGGCCGGCGTCGAGTACGCCATCACGCTGTTCGTCGCGCAGATCGCCGACCCGACGGTGTCCAAGGAGCAGTCCCACGAGGTGCACCACCGCCTGGGGCAGAACGAAATGCGCGAAGGCCGCAGCCTCGACACGCTGCAGTCGGCCTACCGGGTCGGCGCGCGGGTGTCGTGGCGGCGGATCATGCGCGTCGGACGGCGCAGCGGGCTCTCGTCGGCGGTGATGTCGCAGCTGGCCGACGCGATGCTGGCGTTCATGGACGAGCTCGCGTCCGTCGCGCTCGACGGCTACCTGGAAGCGAAGGCGCGCACGGCGGGAGCGCTGGACACCTGGCGCCGCAAGCTGCTGCACCTGATCCTCGAGACACCGCCCGCGTCCCCGAAGGCGATCGCGGAGCTGGCCCAGCTGATCGGCTGGCCGGTCCCGGTGGACGCGACCCCGGTGGCGGTCCACCCGGCGGGCGGCGTCGCCCCGGCCCGCCGGCACGCGGGCCTGGACGCGGACGTCCTGGCCGAGCTCGACACGGCGGACCCGAAACTGGTGGTCCCGGGCGAACTGAGCGGCGCGCGGCTGGCGTCGCTGCAGGTGGCGCTGCCGGACTGCCGGCTGTCGATCGGCCCGTGCGTCGCGCTGGCGTCGGTGGCGGATTCCCTGCGCTGGGCCCGGAACGCGCTGCAGCTGGCCGAGCGCGGTGTGCTGGCCCCGCGCCCGGTGCTGCGTGCCGAGGAGCACCTGGCGACGCTGCTGGTCAACTCCGACACCGGCCTGGTCGGCACGCTCCGGCAGCGCTTGTTCGCCCCGCTGGCGGACATGACGGGCAAGCAGCAGGAGCGGCTCCTGGAGACGCTGCGGGCGTGGCTGGACAGCCAGGGCAACGTGGTGGAGATCGCGGAACGCCTGAGCGTCCACCCCCAGACGGTCCGCTACCGCATGCGCCAGCTGCAGGCCACGTTCGGCGACAGTCTCCGCGACCCGGCGGCTCGGTTCGAGATGGAGCTGGCGCTTCGGGCGGGTGCCGCGCCGCTGCCGTTGCGGTACCCGGTGAGTGAGCTGCTGCCGTCGCCGCGCACGGGCGGCAGCCATCCACAGTGGACGCCGCGGTAGCCGGGACCGCCCGGGCCCGGGGTCGGCTCTTCATGACATCGCGGTGCTTCCGCGGGCGGTCAAGGGACGTCGGCCTGCCAGGAAGCGTCCGCGGCGTAGCCGTTCGGGGTGTCGTAGGGGTGACTGCCGCCGGTGTCCGCCGCCCAGACCTGGGTGGTGTACTGGCGCAGGAACCTTCCCCGGGCGCTGGAGGACTCCAGCGTGACGCCGGTGCCCGACAAGCCGGCCTTCGAGCACCAGGTCGCGTCCGCGCGGAACCCGTCGGTGCCGTCGGACGCGGCGAGCACGACCCGCAGGCCCTGCTGCCGCAGGTAGTACTCGGGGTGGGCCACCGATTCGAAGGAGTGGCAGCTCGTGTCGGCCTTGCCGGGCACGACCCGCCAGGCCGTGTCGGTGCCGGCGCCCGCGCCGACCACGGCGTCGGCCGGGCCGCGCAGGTACCAGCCCGGCGTTCCGGGGCTCTGCGAGCGGAGGGACTGGACGAGGGCCGTGTCCTCGTACTGGCCCAGGCGCAGGAACCGCGCGACGTCGTCGTCGGTGCCGGCCATGGCGGCGTTCGCCCCGGCGACGAGCGCGGGGTGCACCCGGCTTTGTTCGGCGCGCGTCCGCAGTTCGAACAGCAGCCGCCGGTCCGCTTCACCCTTCTTGCGGATCCAGGTGAACCAGTCCTGCAGGTTCGCGCTGTGGATGCCGGTGCCGATGTAGGCCCGCAGCTGCGCGGCGTCCATCGTCCGCAGCGCCCGCTCGGCCGCGGCCTGCACCTCGGTGCCCGCCTTGGCCGCCTGCCAGAGGTCCAGCACGAAGTTCACGTCCGGTTCGACGAGCTGGCCTTCGGTGGGCTGGAGGGCGACCACCGCGGCGGCGCGGATCCGGGCGTTCCGTGCCGCGTCGGCCTCCTTCTGCGCGGCATCCTTCGTGGTGTCGGCGTCGATCTTGTCCTGCTGGTCGGCCGCGCGGGCGGCGAAGATGCCGGTGAGGATGAAGTCCTTCTGCGCGGCGGCGTCGCCCTGGTAGGCCGCCAGCGCCGCGGCCTTCAGCTTCGGCCCGGAAGCGTGCTCCCACATGGCGAAGGCGAACTCCTGGTCGCTCTGGATGAGCAGCAGCGGCGACGCAACGATTTCGTTGACCAGCGCCGCCCGCTGCTTGGCCTCCCGGGCGACCCGCGCGGCTTCGGTGTCCCGCAGGATGCGCGCCTGGTCGCGGGCGTTCGCGTCGCGGATCCCGGTCTTGATCCACTGCGTCCATTCCGGCTGGGTGCCGGCGTAGGCGAGTTCGGCCGAGGCCCGCACCTCGGTGCCGGTCGCCCGCTGCCACAACGCGAACACGAAGTTCCGGTCGGTCAGGATCAGCAGGTCGGGGCTCGCGACGACGCCGATCTCCTGTGCGGCCCGGACTTTGTCGTCCTGGGTGGCGCTGCGCGGCGTGTCCGCCGTGACCGCGGCTTCCGCTCGCGGTGGGAGGGCCGGGACCACGGTCCCGAGCAGCGCGAGAGCCGCGGCGCCCGCCGCCAGCCCCAGCCGGGTTCTGCCTGTCATCGTCGGCTCCTTCAGTTCGCCGGGTACACGGTCGCCACGCCGGTGGCGGTGTCGTAGTCGATGCGGCCGCGCTCGAACGTGCTGCGGCGGCCGCCGGGGATGGCGACCTCGTCGGAGGTCGGGTAGCCGAGCGTGGACTTCTCCCCGCCGAGGGAGAGCCACTTGGCGCGGATCGCGCCGAAGACGGCGTGCGCGCCGGCGCGGTCGATCGAATAGATCGAGCCGCCGCCCGCGAAGTTCACGAACCGGCCCGCCTTGTCGGCCGTGCAGGTCTCGTCGGTGACCGGCACCCCGAGCGCCGGGTGACCACCGAGCCGCAGGTAGACGGCCAGGATCTCCGGCGACGCGCACGCGGTGCCGCGTCCGGCCGTCAGCGGGTGGACCGCGCCACCGCGGGTCCAGTAACTGCGGAAGGCGACCTGCCCGGGCGCGGTCCGGCGCTGGAAGTCCCGGTACCGCACGGCGCCGTCGGCCTGCTCCGGGCCGAGCGGCGAGACCAGCAGGTCGGTGTAGGGGTCGTAGTCGGGGAGGTACTTGTTCAGCCAGTCGACCGTGATCTCGGTGGAGTCCGGCAGCGGTTCGGTGACCCACCAGTAGAACTCGACGCCCAGCCCGGCCCGGCCGTCGGCCTGCCGGGTCAGGAAGTCGGCCCCGCCCCGCAGGGTCACCCCGGCGCCGGGCAGGATGTTGTCGACGCACCAGGTGGCGTTCCAGCCGAAGTCGACGATCCCGTTCGCGGGCTGCACGGCGACCTGCGTCTTCTTGCCGTCGTAGTAGCGCGCGAGGTAGTGGTTCGGTTTCGTCGGCGACTCGAGCGAGAAGCAGCCATCGCCCGCCAGCCCGGCGACGACACGCCAGGTCGCGTCGAGCCCCTCACCCGGCGCGGGCTCCGCGGCACCGGGCTTGACGACCACGCCGTCGGCGGTCTCGCGCAGGTACTGCCCGGCGATGTTGCCGTTGATGGCGTTGCGGCTGAACGACTGCGTCAGCGTCTCGTACTGCCCTTGGTCGAGGAAGGCGCGGACGGCGTCGACTCCACCGGCGAGAGCCCGCTCGGCGGCCCGTGCCAGCCGCGGCTGGATGCCGCCCACGACGGCCTTGTGCCGGATCTCGTCGACCAGCGCCCGGTCGGCCGCGGCCTTCTGGGCCAGCACGGCGGCGACGTCCCGCCAGTTGGCCTCGTAGACGCCGGTGTCGATGAAGCGTTTCCAGTCCGCCCGGACGCGGCTGCGCAACGCGGTGACGGCGGCCTTCTCGACCTCACTGCCCGGCCGGGCGCCGTCGGCGATCACGCGCAGGACGTCGTCGTCGGACAGGCTCACGATCTCTGGCGTGGGGATCACCCGCACCACGCTGACGGCCCGGCCGCGGGCGCCTTCGGCGGCTTCGCGGGCCTTCTCGGCTTCGGTGGCTTCCGTCTTGGCGTCGATGGCGTCCTGCTGGTCCTGGGCGTGCGCGGCGCGCGCACCGTTGGCGATGAACTCCTTCTGCGCGGCGGCGGGCGCCCCGAACGCGACGAGCGCGGCGGCCTTGACCCGGGCCCCGGCCGCCCGTTGCGTGATCTGGTAGATGAAGTCCCGGTCGCTCTGGACCACCAGCTCGGGGTCGGGAGTGATCCCGACGACGATGGCGGCCTGCTCCTTGGCCTCCCGGGCGACCCGCGCGGCTTCGGCGTCCCGCATCTGCTGGGTCTGGTCCCGTTCGTTCGCCGAGAGGACGCCGGACTTGATCCACTCGGTGCAGGCGAGATCGGTGCCGGCGAAGGCGAGTTCGGCCGAGGCCCGCACTTCGGGCCCGATGGCCTGCCGCCAGAGCGCGATGACGAACTCCTTGTCCCGCAGGAGCAGCATGGCGTCGGTGGGGACGATGCCGAGGGTCCTCGCCGCGCGGAGTTTCTCGGATTCACTGGCGACGGGCGGGACTTCGGCGGCCGCGGAGGCGGCGGGCGCCGCGGAGGCGGCCGCGGTGGTGACCGGAACGGTGAGCGCCGACGCCGCCACGACGGCGACGGCCAGGGTGGTGAGTGCTCTCACGGTGTCTCCTGTTCCTCGGCCGGATCGCGGACTTCCAGCCCGGCCCAGTCGGGTTGCTCGTGGTGGTGTGGCCGGGTTCAGGACAGGCTCTGCCACAGGTCTTTCCATTCCCGGTAGCTGTCCCGGTCCGGGGACGGCGGCAGCAGGTGTGCGATCCGGTCCAGCTGGCTGACGAGGACCATCGGCGCGGCGAGCCGCCGGAGCTCGCCGAGGTCGGGCTCGCCGTGCCACCTCGCGACCGTGCGCCGCGCTTCCGCGGGCGGCCAGGGGAGTTCGGCGGCGAAATCGGCCAGCAGCCGTCCGGGCGACAGCAGCGCGACTCCCGGGCGTGGCCCGGCTTCGAGCAGGAGACTCGCGGAAAGGTGGAACCGGTCGGCGGTGACACTCGCGTGGGACAGCTCGCCGAAGGTTTCCATCCAGGCGAACAGGTTTGCGGCGACCTCGTCGCAGCGGGCCCAGTCGGCTTCGCCGAGTTCCCGGCAGTGCGCGATGAGCCCCTCGCGGAACAGTTCGCCGGCCAACGTCCACTCCGCGTCGGCGAGCACCTCCGGGTCGATCGCGGCCAGCTCCTCGACGCGGATCCGGGACAGCCGGTCCACCAGGTCCCGGAAGCTCATCACCTTGAGTTCGTCCAGGGAGGGGATCACGGGAAGTACACCCCGAAGGCTTCGAAGGCATCTCTGGCGATCTTCATGTATCCCCGTCCCCGTGAGCCGCTTCGCGGTGTCCTGTAGTGGCCGCTGGTCGGGTTGATGTCGAGTCCGAACACGCCGGGGCCGCCCCCGCTGATGGTCGCCTCTCCGGCGGAGAGGACGTCCGCGCCGCCGCTGAGCACCGGATGCTTGAGCTCGACCGTACCCACGTACTTGGGCATCACGACGAGCCGCCCGTCCAGCAGCACCGCCCACTTCACCGTGATCGTGCCTGCCCCGATCAGATGCCTGAACTCCTGGGTGCCGAGTTCGATCGGTTCGACATGGAGCTCCCGCGCCTGCCGCAGCTCGTCCGCCAATCGCTCCGGCAGCCTGTTCCGCAACGGAAGGCAGATGAAGAACTCCGCGGCAACCTGGCTGGTGGACGCCCGGCTCGCCGCGAGCCGGCTGCCGACCCGGCAGACTCGCCGCAGCTGGTCGAGCAGAACGGTCATCTTTTCGGACAGCCGCGCGATCTTCTCGGACTTGGCGAGGTACTTGCCGATGTTCGCGACCACGGCGGCGATCGACTTGACGATCGCCTTGCCCTTGACGAACGGCAGGACCAGCCCGACGACGTTGACGACGCTCCAGAGGCAGGCCTCGATGTTCCCGGAGCCGAGACATCGCTTGAAGTCGGGGATCCCGATGTACTCGAGGAGCACCTCGCCACCGACCTCGGCGAGGAAGCTGACGACGTCCTCGCCGTTCATGCACCCCTGCTGGGCAGTGCGGTACTCCGTCAGGGCTGCTTCGCTGTCCGGTTCGGCGACGAGCTCGTCGATGTCCTCGACCGAAAGGCCGGGCAGGCAGCCGGCCAGCACCATCGCCTTGGCCTGCTCGATCTCGGCGTCCCGTTGCCGTTGTTCCTTCTCGGCCTGGTCCGCCGCACGCTGCGCGTCGGCCGCGGCGTCGCGGGCCCGCTGGGCCGCGTTCGACGTCTCCTGGGCGTGGGCCCTCGCCCGTTCCGCCGCCGCGGCGGCTTCGGCCGCGTAGGTCTCGGCCTGCGTGGCCGCCTTGTGGGCTGCCGCCGCGTCGGTTTCCGCCTGGGTGGCCGCGCCGCGCGCCGCGGCTGCCTGGCCTTCGGCGGCGTCCGCGGCCAGTCCCGCGATCGCCGCGTCGGCGTTCGCTTCGTTCGCTTTCTGGCGCGCCTTCACCGCGTTCTGGTGCGCTTGGGCGTCGTAGCCGTTGGCCATGTCCGCCGCACCTCGGGCGAGGTCCGCCGCCGACGCCGCGTCGGCTGCGGCTCGCGCCGCCTCCGCCACCGACTGCGCGGCCTGCGATGCCGACTTCGCCGCGTTGGCCGCCGCCTGGAACGCCGCCTTCGTGTCGGCGGCGGCGTTGTCGGCCGCCTGCTGGGCTCGGGTGGCGGCCGTCTTGGCCTCGTCCGCCCGGGTCTGCGCGGCCTGTGCCTGCTCGTCGCCCGCCGCTTGTGCCTGCGCCGCGACCTCGGCGACGAAGTCGGCGTCGAGGTCGGCTCCGGTGAACGGCGCGACCACGACGATCGCCGTGTTCGCCGGTGCCGTGATGGCGGCGGACGACTCTCGTGCGGCCAGTGCGGCCCGGCCGGCGAGACCTGCCTGGGTCGCGGCGGAGACGGCTTCGCGGAACGACTCGCCGGCGTTCTGCCCCGCCCTGGTAGCGGCGACCGTCGCCAGCCGCGCCTGCTCCGTCGCCTGCTCGGCGAGCGCGGCGGCGTTGCGGGCGTTGGCCGCGGCCTTGACCTCTTCCGCCGTCGCGGTGGCGGCCGCGGCGTTCGCACGGGTGGCGGACACGTGCGTGTCGGCCGCGGCGGATTCGGCGTTGTCCGCGGCAAGATCCGCGTTTGCCGCGGCGTTCTCCGCTTCTTCCGCCGCGGCACGGGATGCGGCGGCCGCGGCAGTGGCCTTGGTCGCCGCCTCACGGGCCCGCGCGGCGGCACCTGTCGCCCGGTTGGCGGCATCACGCGCTTCGCCGGCCGCCCGTGCCGCGTCGCCCGCGTCGGCGCGAGCTTCCCGCGCCGCGGCCCAGGCGGGCGCTTCCTGCTCGGTTCCCCGCGCCGCGGCCGCGGACGCTTCGAGCGCTTGGGCGCGGGCCTCGGCGGCGTCCCCCTCGCGCTGTGCTTTCCACGCCAGGTCACGCGCGGTCTTGGCGTTCGACTCCTCCCGCCGGGCGGTGTCTTCGCACCCGGCGGCGATGTCCTCCTGCGCGCGGGCGCGGGCCAGGTAGGCGGCGGCTTCGCGCTTCTTCGCCTCAGCCTCGCCCCGCGCCTTGCTTGCTTCGGCCGCGGCCTGGTCGGCCTGCTCGCGGTAGCGGGCCGCCTCGTCGCGCCGTCGCTCGGCCTCCATCCGGGCCGTTCGGGCCTTGTCCGCCTCCTGCTCCGCCGTGTGGAGGGAGTCGTAGGTGCGTTGCAGGTCTTGCCAGGCCTGGTCGCGGGCCGTCTGGGCGGCCAGCCGGGCCTGGTTCGCGCGTTCGGCCGCGTCCTTGGCCGCCTTGGCCTGGTCGGCGGCCGCCGCGGCCAGGGCCGCCGCCTGGCGGGCGTGCTCGTCCGCGTGCAACCGCCACTGCCGGGCCTCCTCCGCCCGGGCGACGGCTTCGTCCTGGTGGCCGATGGCCGCGTCCGTGGCCGTCGTCGCGTCGACGGCGTGCTGCGCCGTCTGGATCGCGAGCACCGCCGCCTGCGAGGCCGAGGACATGCCCTGGGCCAGGCGGGCCCAGTCGGCGCCGTAGGGCAGGCCCACCTCGATCAAGATGTTCGCTTCGGCAGTCGCCGCGACGGAAGCGCTCTGTGCCTCGGACGCCGCCTGCCCGGCGAAGTCCAGCTGCCGCTGGACCTCCTGGCGGACCAGGCTGAACGACCCGGGGGAGTGGTGGCCGCCCGCGGTGTTCGCCGCCAGGATCTGGGCGGCCTGGCGGGCCGCGGTGCCCGCCGAGACCATCGCGTTCGCCGCGCGCTGCAACGACCGGATGCCCCGGCCGTTCGCGACCAGCAGGTTCTGCCGGGCCCGTGACGCGCGCGCCGCGCGCTGCGCGAGGTCGCTCGCCGCCTCGGCGGCCTTGTTCCGTTCCTCGAGGTCCTTCAGGTACTGCTCACGGGCCGCGGCGTCCCGCTGCGCGGCCGCGACGTAGCCGCCGTTGAAGAACGCCACGATCGCCGCGTCCCCGGCCGCCAGGGCCTGCTGAGCGGCGAGCTTCACCTCCGGCCCGGCCGAGCCGGACAGCGCCGTCACGCGCGCCCGCAGCTCGTCGGCGCGGGCCTGGGTGTTGCGCCGGGTGCGCTCGTCGCGTTCGGTGGCGATGCCCCGGCCGTAGTCGAGGAAGGCGGCCCGGTCGGCGTCCGAACCGGCCAGCACCCGCTCGACCTCGGCGTTGAAGATCGGGCCGCCCGTGCCGCGGAGGTTCAGCACGGCTTCGCGGTTCAGCCGGGCCGTTTCATCACGACGAGCCCGCGCGCGTTGCTGCGCTTCGACCTCGCCGGTGTCGAGGAACTCCCAGATCGCGTCCTCGGTCCCGGCGTCCAGCGCGGCCTGCGCCGCCGCGCGGACCTCGGGTTCTTCGGAGAGCTGCGCGATGTCGGAGACCAGCTTCCACAGCCGCGGGTCGATCGGCTCGCCCAGCCCGGTCTCGCCGTCCCAGCCCGGATATTCGGTGTGCGGGATCGGGCGCGCGCCGGTCGGTGGCGGGTCGTCGGCGGTGACCGCGGCGGGCGCCGGGACGACCGCTTCGACGTCGGTCGTGGTGAACACGGTGACCGCCAGCAAGAGCGCGAACACCTTCGTGACGAATCCGTGCGGCATTTTCCGCGTCCTCCGTGACGGGTGGGACGAAAAAGAAAGAAAGCGCTTACCTGGGGAGCGGATTCCGCATCCGTGTTTCCCCGTCGACGGCTTGGCCCAGCACGCCGGCCCAGAACCGGGCCTGCTCCGCCGCCCAGTCCTGTTCGGCCGTCCAGGCGGCTCGGGTGGGATCGGCCGCGTCGCGCACGGCCTGCCAGTTCGGCCCGGTCGCGGCTTGTGCGGCGGCGGCCACGGCCGCCCAGTTCGCGGCCTGGTCGCAGGCGACCCGCTCGGCGTCGGCCCACGCGACACGGGGCGCCGAAGTTTGCCCGCCGACCCGTTGCCAGGCCCGGGCCGCGGCTTCCCGCAGCTGGACCGCGATTTCCCCGGCGGCGTCGAGCGCGGCCTGTTCCGCTTCCCGTGCGTCGAGGATCAACCGCTGGACGATGGCCAGCCAGCGGGCCTCCTGCTCGGCGTCACGCAGGCGGTGCGCCTCCAGGTCGAGCTCCGCGCCGGTCGCCCAGCCGTAGGCGAAGAACTCGACGACGTCCGCGTCGGTGGCACCGGCCCGGGTGGCCCAGGCCGCGGCGGCACGCACTTGCGCCCCGGGATCGTGCGTGGCCAGCGTGCGGACGTACTGGCGATCCGCTTCGGCGAGGGCTTCCCGCTGGCTGCCGTCGGCCTCCCTGGCGAGCCGGTCGCGCTGCTCCGCGGCGGCGAATCCCTGGCGGACGAACAGCTCCCGGTCCGAGTCGGTGCCCAGCAAGGCGCGCTGCGCGGCCGCGTTGACCTCGGGTGCGTAGGCCGCGGTGTAGGTGAGCAGTACCCGGCGGCAGAAGTCCGTGTTGACCGCAGCGGTCTCCGCTGCCCGTTGCTCGGCCGCGGCCAGCCCGTGGTCGAGGAACTCGAAGACGACGTCGTCGTTCTCGTCGGCCCACGCCACCCAGGCGTCGGCCCGCACCGCCGCTCGCGGGTCCTTGCCGGCCAGCCGCCGCACGAGTTTCCGTGCGGTGGTGGCGGGATCGGCCGTGACGGCGAGCGTCGAAGAGTCCGATGTGGACGCCGAAGCGGCAGGAATTTCGGTTGTCCCGGCGAAGGTCGCGGCGGCCAGCGCACCGCACAGCAGGACGCGAAGCCGTGACATTCTTGCCTCCCCCCATGGCGATCGGGCGGGCAAAACGCCCGATCCGCACCAACGTAACATCGCGGTGAAGTGGTGATCAATCGGCCGTTCGGCCCACCGTGTTTGTCGTGATCCGACAAAACCGCGGAATTTCCTTGTCCGCCTTTCGATTTTGCGGTTAGCCTCCGAAAAGGACGATTCCGAGGGGGAGAAACGATGGAAGCCGCCTTCAAAAGACGTACCGCGCTGCGTGGCGCGGCCGTGCTCGCGGCCGGTGCCGCCGCGCTGGCAGGCGTCGCGGCCGCCGGCGAGTTCGCCGAACTCGCCTGGCGGGCCTCCGCGCCGGGGATCAGCCCCCAGCCGTTCCGGACGAGGATCATCTCCGGGATTCCCGCGGTCGCCGGCTACGGAACGGCCGTGACTCTCGGCCCGGTCATCGTGCAGGCGATCAGCCACCAGAGCTTCCCGCTGATCCTCCGCAGTGCCGGCTACACCTCGCTGACCGCGACGGTCACCGCCGCGGTCGTGGTGACCGACGCCCGCGGCCTCTCCGGACGCTTGCCGATGACGATCGTCTTCCCCCGCGTCACGGTCCCCACTACCGCCGCCGAGACCGTCCTGACCGGAACGGCCACGCTGACCGGTACACCTCAGCTCCCCGCCGTCCGCAACCCCGGAACGATGACGATCAAGGTGGAGCCCACTGCCAAGGGCGCGGTGACGGTGTTCAACAACGCCGGGGCCGGCACGGCGATCACCAGCACCATCACTCTCTTCCCGGTCAACGGCGATCCGCTGGCCGCGACGATCGAGGTGCGCTGAGGCGTGCACATGGACACGAGAACGGCGGCCGCGCTCGACGAAGCGAAGGCCCGGCTGGCCGACGAGTACCTCGCCGACCCGAACGTCGTGGGCGTCGCCAAAGGATTCCGCACCCGCGGGGGTGAGCTCACCGAAGAGCCGGTCGTGATCGCCCTGGTCCGCAAGAAACGCCGTGCCGCCTTGGTGTCCCGGAGCCGGCTGCTGCCGTCGACGGTCGGCGGGCACGGGGTGGACGTCGTCGAGACGGGCGAGTTCACGTTCTCCGGCGCCACCGCCAGGGCAGCCGCGCCGGCGCCGATCGCGGACCGGCTCCGGCCTCCGCTGCAGGGCGGCAGCATCGGCTCGCTCGCCGACGGCACCCTGGGCACCCTCGGCTGCCTGGTCCGCGACCGCACCGATGGTTCGATCTGCGTTCTTTCGGCGAACCACGTCCTGGCCAACTTCGGGGTCACCGCACCGGGTGCCGGGATCCTGCAGCCGGCTCCGCTCGACGGCGGCGCGGACGCCGGGAACACCGTCGCCCGGTTCAAGCGGGCCATCCCGCTCGTCAGGGGGGTGCCGAACAGCGCCGACGCCGCGATCGCCCAGCTGGAGCCCGGCATCGGCGTCAGCTCGACGGTGGTGCGCAACCTGATGGCGCCGATCTCCCCGACCCACCCCGCGATCGGGCTCGCGTTCCTCGCCAGCGCCCACGGCGGCACCTTCATGGCCAAGATCGACACCGTGCTGGCGCAGCTGGACGTCGAACTGCTCACCCCGGGTTCGACGGCAGCCGCGGTCGAGGGCCGCCGCATCGAGAAGGTCGGCCGCAGTTCGGGCTACACGTCGAGCGTCGTGCTGGACACGACCGCGACCGTGTTCGTCGACGGCTACCACTTCACCGACCTGATCTACGCGCAGCGGTTTTCGCTCGTCGGCGACTCCGGGGCGGTCGTGTGCGAAGGCGGCAACGGCCGGACCTACACGCCGATGCCGGCGATCGCCTGCCGGATGCTCGGCGCGGCCGGGGCGTTGTACGACCTGCCACTGGCGAACGACAACGGTTATGTCGACCAGGCCAGGGACGAGTTCTTCGGCGAGAGCCTCGTCGGCAACCTCGTGGTCCGGCTCGTGTACCAGAACCTCGACGTCGCCGTGAACCGGTTCGAGGCGGCGACCGTCGGCCCGGAGGAGAAGGCCGAGGCGAGGCGGTACTACGACAAGTACCGCGGGCTCGTCATCGGCCTGCTCGGCGACCCCGGCTCGACCGTCCAGCTGACCCAGGAGAACGTGGACGACATCCGCGCGGTCTTCGCGGGACTCTCGCCCGAACTGGTCACCCTGCCGGAAAAGCAGGCGATGTGGGTGATCTTCGACGACGTGATCGCGCCTTCGGCCGGCTTCACGCGCACTCAGCTGCTCGGCTACATGAACGATTTGGCGGTGTATCAGCGGGTGGTGGCGGCGCTGCGGCAGATCCCGGGGCTCGAGGTCGACGAGACCTTCGGGTTCTCGTCCCGGTGACGACGGCCGCGGATCCGGTCCGGTACCACCTCGTCCGGCTCGTCGGCGGGCTTTCCGCCTCGCTGCGCGACGCCGTCGGCGGGCTCGTCGACCGGCCCGGCAAGCTCCTGCGGTCGCGGCTGCTCGCCGCCTGCGCCGGGTTCGGCCGGGCCGACGCCGGGCGGGTGGCGCGGCTCGGCGCGGTCGTCGAGCTGGTGCACCTGGCTTCGCTGGTGCACGACGACGTGATCGACCGGGCGGCGACCCGGCGCGGCGGGCCCGCGGCACACCGGTCCGCCGGGCCGGAACTGGCCGTGCTCGCCGGCCTGGCCTGCCTCTCGGCCGCCGGGACCGAGGCGGCCGACCTCGGCGAGGGCGTCGCCACGGCGGTGAGCCGGACGGTGGCCGAGCTGGCCCACGGCGAGCTGCTCGACGTCGAACGCGGCTTCGACACCGCGTTGTCGTTGCCGGACTACGTGGACCTCGTGCGGCGCAAGACCGGGGTGCTGTTCCGGTTGTGCTGCCTGCTCGGCGCCGTGGAGTCCGGAGTGGACAGCGCGGTCGTCGCCGCGCTCGCCGAGTTCGGCGTGGAATGGGGAATCGCCTTCCAGGTGCTCGACGACTGCCTCGACCTCGAAGCCTCGGGCGATGACAAGCCGGCGGGCACCGACCACCTGCTCGGCCTGTTCGGCGCGCCGACGCTGGCCGCCCTGCGCGCGGACACGACGGGAGAGCTGGGCCGGCTCCTGCTCGGGCCGTCGTTCTCGGGCGGTGACCTGCCGCGGGTACGGGAGCTGGTCACCGCACACGGCGGACTGCGGGCCGCGCGCACGCTCGCCGGTGTCCACTTCGGACACGCCAGGGCCGCGTTGAACCGAACGCCGGATGGTCACGCGCGCCGCGCGCTGGCCGGGATGCTCGAAGCGAGCCGCTCTTGAGCCACGCCGTCGTCGTCGGTGCCGGACCGGCCGGTGCGGTGGCCGCCGCCGTGCTGGCCCGCGCCGGGATGCCCGTCGTGCTGGCCGGACGCGAAGACCGCGGGCCGGAGTACGACGTCCTGCTCAGCGGTCCGGCGCGGGACATCCTGCGCTCGATCGGGGTGGCCACCGACGACTGGCCGCTCCGCCCGGTGACGATCGCCTTCGACGCCGGCACCTCGCACGCTGTTCCCGAAGCCGGGTACGCCGTCGTCGACAGCCGTGTCCTCCGGGAAACCTTGCGGGAACACGCCGTCCGGTGCGGCGCCGACTACCGGCCGACCGTGCCGGACGCCCCGCACGTGGTGCTGGCCGGCGGTGCGGGACACATCGCCGGTACCGGGGTGAGCTGCGCGCGGAGGTTCACCGGACCCGCTGCCGGAGACCGGGTCGTGCTCAGGTTGCTCGCTCCGCCCGCGGACGACCCGCGAGGGCGTCCCCGCTGTGCCTGGCTCGCCCCGGTGCCGGGCGGGTGCACGATCGGCGCGTCGGCGCTGGACGCCGTTCCGGCCGGTGAGCTGATGGCCGAGGCGGTCGAGGCCTTGGCCGAACTCGACCCCCGTGTGCGGGACTGCGTCCCGGACGGCCCGATGGCGTCCGGGACGCTGTCGTGCGGGTTCGGTCCCGGTTCGGCGGCCGGCCCCGGCGGGCTGCGGGTGGGTGATGCCGCGGGCCTGGTCAACCCGTTCACCGGCGAGGGGCTGAGCGGGGCCGTCCAATCCGGACGGCTGGCCGCTCGAGCCATCCTGAGCGCGCGGGACGATCCGGTGGCCGCTCGCCGGGAGTACGAGCGGTCGCTGGCGGCCGCGTTCGTCGGCTACTTCGAGACGTCGCGGCACGCGGCCCGCCGGTACCACCTCACCTGGCGCGTGCTCGCCGCCGGTGCGGGCAGTGAGCACTCCTTCCACGTGAAAGGACGCCGGGCCATTGTGCTGCCCGAAGGCGTGTCCGCACTCGCCGGAGCCGAACCCCTGGAGCTGCCGGCCGCCACCCGGGCCCGGGTGCTGCCGTTCCTCGCGGCCTGCGACGAAGTGTGCCTGTCGGCCGTCCGGGGTGACTGGCCGTTCCTGGCCCGGATGTTCACCGTCGACCGGACGGAAAAACTGCTGCTGAGGCCCGCGATCGGGTTCTTCGCGGCCCTCGCGGCCGGTCGCGACGGCCCGGCGCGCGGCGACGCGTCCGTCGCCGCGGCCATCGAACTCGCGACGCTCGGCACGCTCGCCTTCGTCGGTCCCGCCGCCACACCGCGGGAGGTACGCGGTGTCGACTGGGAATCCGCGACGACCGTGCTCGCCGGTGACTACCTGCTGGGCCAGGCGTCGCGGCTGATCGCGGAGGCGGCGCCCGGACTCGCCTGGTCCTTTTCGGACTGGCTGGGCGAGCTGACCTCGCTGCGGGCCACCGTCGTGACGACCGGTGCAGGCGCCGAAGCGGTCTTCGCCTCACTGTTCGAGTTCCCGCTGCGCATCGGCGCGGCCCTCGGCGGCGCGGACGCCGAGGCGTTCCGGACCTGCGGCGCGACCTTGGGCAGGTTGTTCCTCCGCGTCGAAGACGTCCTGGCCCTGCGCGGCGACCGGACCCGGCTCGACACCACGCTGCCGGACCTCCTGGAAGGCCGGATCTCGGCGCTGCCCGAGCTGCTCGCGCTACCGGGCCTGACGGCCGGGGCCCTTCCGCCGCACGCCCTCCGGGTGGCCGTGGCGGCCGCGCGGGAGGCTTACGCCGAGTTCGAGCAGGACGGCGACCGGCTCCTGGACCCGTTCGCCCGCGGCCTGCTGGGCGCCCTCGGAGCCTGGGTGGCCGCTCCGGTCAGACCACCGGCAGGTCCGGCGTGAACGCGGGGTTCTGCGGCGGGTTGGTGACCTTGAGGGTGCAGGTCATGAACCACGACGTCCAGGTGTCGTTGGCACGCTTGTGGAACTGCAGCGCCAGGGAGAACGACGTGGCCATCGTGAGCCCGGCCGTGCCGGGGTTGCCTGCCACGAACGACTGGGAGCGGGCGGAGAAATCGATCGTCCCGGTTTGCGAGGGCCAGATCTGCTCCCAGACGAAGCCGCCGTCGCTCGAGGTCGGGGTGGCGTTCGACGCGGTGACCGGGATCATCCCGCTGCCGCGGACGCCGTCGTAGCCGACGGCCCGCATCAGGCTGCGCGTGGCCGCGCTCAGGAAGATCGTCCCGGAGATGTCGGTGATCGAGAAGTTTTCGCCGTGCAGGACGGCGCCCGGGCCGGTGAACCCCTCCACCACGGTCACCTGCTGGGACGGAACACCCGGGAACGAGCAGAGGTAGAGCACACCGGGAGGCGCGCTGAACGTCGTGTCCGCCCGGGCCGTCCCGGCGGTTCCGGCGAGGACGAGGACCGTCGCGGCGGCCGTCGTCAGGAAACGGCGGATGTTCATGTGCCCTCCAGGTGCGCCTCGAGCTACCTCGGTTTCGTCGCCGCCTTCTTCGCCGCCGCGGCCGCGGTCTGCGAGCCCGGTGGCGGCGGGTTGCTGTGGGGCGGGCAGTCGGCGGGGTCGGGTGTCTCGCAGCCCACCAGGTTGTAGAGGTAGACGTCGGCCTGGTTGCCCGGGCCCGAGCTCATGCCCTCGAGCAGCGGGTTCAGGTCCTGTCCGCCGGTGCCGCAGCCCGAGAAGCCCGGCAACGTGAAGCCACCCGCCTCCCTGGTGTCGACGTGGCCGACGCCGCCCGGCTCGAACGGGTCGTACGGCCCGCTCACCTTGAGCAGCACCGGCTTCTTCGTCACGCAGTCGGGACCGAGGTCGAGCGGGACGCCGTTGATCTCCGCGTGGCTCATCCGGGCCATGACTTCCACGGTCGCGCGCATGGAAGGGAGCCCGGAGACCTCGTCGGTGTACAGGCCACCGGTCATCTGGATCATCCGCTGGGTGTGGTACTCGACCGGCAGGAACTCGACCGTCGCGCTCACCGGCACGAACCCGAAGCCGAGGAACGTCGCGGTGACCGGGCTGAAGGCGGTCGCGCCGGTGATCCACGCTTCGGCGGTGTCGACGTTCACATTGATGAACCCGTTGACGATGAGGGACGGAGTGGAGACGACAGTGGCGCCCAGCTTCTTGACCTGCGAGTTCGTGATCACGCTGACCAGGCCGAGCGGCTGGGTGTAGATGTTGGGGGGCGGCTCTTCGTCCATGGTCGTCACGTCGCCGAGCGCGGCAGACTGCTTCTGCTTGGTGCCCGGTGTCACCTTCGGCAGCACGAGGATCTTGCCCAGCGTGGCCTGCTGACCCTCGTCGAGGGTGCACGCGACCTTCGGCGGCGCGGTGGTGGCCGGGGGCGCGTCGGAAGCCGGGACGGCTTCGAGCGTGAGGGCCGGCGCGGTGACGTCGAACGTGACGGGGCCGACGGTGTTGATCGCGATCTCCGGCACGGTGCCGGTCGCGGTCAGGACGACGTCGCCGGTCTCCGGCAGCGGGGTCGGGGCCACGACGAGGGAGACCGGCACCTTGTCCGAGCGGTCGCCCTGGTGGACGGCGAGGTCGAGCTGCACCGTGCCGCGCAGCGAACCGGTGGTGGCGCCGGCGGGCAGGAACGAGAGTGCGACGTCGCGGGGGAGGCTCAGCTTGACGGCGTAGGCGCCGATCTTCGCCGAGGTGCCGGTCTTGGCCTGCGCGGGCAGCGTCGCCGTCGTTTCGACGGTGAGCGCGCGCGGGCCGAGCGGGTCGGCGAACGGGCAGTGCACCGAGACCGACGCGCTCGCCTGGGTGTCCGGCGGGACCGCGGGGCCGGGAGCGGCCGAACCGACCCCCGTCAGTGCGCCGTTCGCCGCGGACAGCAGGCCGGCGGCCGCCAGCGCGGTCACCGTGACGGAGCGGGGCCGGACTCGACGAGGCATCGGTTTCCCTGGTGTGTTCGTGGTGCGGAAAGACGGAAATCCCGGTGCGGGACCCTCTCACGAGGGGACCCGCACCGGGAACCGGCGTCAGGAGACGGTGATGCTCGGGCTGAACGCGGTGTTCTGCGCCGGGTTGGTGACCTTCAGGTTGCAGGTCATCGCCCACGGCGACCAGGTGTTGGTGGACTTCTTGTGGAACTCGACGTTCGCCGAGACCGGGGTGCCCATCGACAGCGTGTCGGTGCCCGCCGTCGCCGGCGCGGTGTAGGTCGGCACGCTGGACGTCGCGACCTGCGAGATGTTCACCGTGATCGGGCCGCCCGCCGGGTAGATGGTCTCCGGGATGCTGAGCCCGGTGGCCGCCGGCTGCGACAGCGTGCCCGCCCCCGCCGTCACCGGGACGTTGGCGACGCCGCGGATGCCGTCGTAGCCGACCGCGGTGAGCAGCGCGTGGACACCGGCGCTGATCGTCGCGGAGCCGCCCACGTTGGTCGGGGTGACGGTGGTACCGGCCGGGACGGTGTCGTCCGCGTCGAGGTGCGAGGTGACGAGGACCGGCTGCGGCGTGATGCCCGGGAACGAGCAGGTGTAGGTCAGGGGCGTGGTGCCACCGGCGGTGTAGGTGACCGTGGCGGCGGCCGCGGTGCCCGCGGTCAGCACCGCGATGGCGCCGACGGCGGTAGCGGTGGTCGCGATTCCGGCGGACAGCCTGCTGAGTCGGGACATACCCATCTCCTTTGATTCAGTACAGTCTCGGCTTTGGCTGATCGATTGCTCGCCGTCGCTGGTCTCCCATCACGATCGCCCGCCCCCTTTGCCCCGAGCGGCGGGACGTGATAATTCACCGACATGCGAGGTGGAGGTCCATCTGCCGAAAAGAAGGCTACTCGTGAGTTCATTACGGAACAAGACTTCGGGGCTCGGTCAGCCCACCCCGCCGGGGCGGTCCGGGTTTCTTGTGCGGTCACACACAGGTCCGGCGGATGTTCTATCGGATTTTGACAAAGAACGACCGCGCCGCCGTAAGGCCCTCGTTACGGTCTACCATTCACGATCTTGCCGGAGCAATCGCCGATAACGAATCGGGAGAAAGGAGGCTACTGTGCCGGTTACTTCACGATGTGAACGGGTAACGCTCAGGGGAGCCGTATTGACGGTGTCGGCGGCGCTCGCCGTGTCCTTGTCCGCATCGCCCGCGTCCGCGGCCACCGTCGGCGGCGTGATCGGGTGGGGGAAGCAGGACTACGCCATCACGGTCCCGCCGCCGAACGTGCTGTCCGGGGTCTCCGCCGTGTCGGCGGGCAGCACGACCGTGCTGGCCCTGCAGAGCGGCGCGGTCTTCGCGTGGGGCGCGAACAACTGGGGCGCCAACGTGGTCCCCGCCGACGCGAAGTCCGGGGTCAGCCAGATCGCCTCCGGCTGGGGCCACGAGCTCGCCCTCAAGAACGGCAAGGTCATCGCCTGGGGCAACAACTGGTACGGCCAAACGACCCTGCCGGCTTCGGTGAGCAGCGGCGTCATCGCGATCTCGACGTCCAACATGCACAGCCTGGCCCTGAAGCAGGGCGGGCAGGTGGTGAGCTGGGGCACGCGGACCGACGTGCCGGCGGCCGCGCAGTCCGGGGTGACCGCGATTTCCGCCGGGGGCGACCACAACCTGGTCCTCAAGAACGGCGGGGTGCTGGCCTGGGGCAGCAACGCCTACGGCCAGTCGACCGTCCCGGCCGGACTGTCCTCGGGGGTCACGGCCATCTCCGCCGGGTTCAACCACAGCCTGGCGCTCAAGGGCGGCCGTGTCTACGCGTGGGGCCAGAACAACTACCAGCAGGCCACCGTCCCGGACGCGGCGCTGTCCGACGTCGTCGGCATCGACGCCGGGTACAACCACAACCTGGCCTTCAAGACCAACGGCGACATCATCGCCTGGGGCACCAACTTCGTCGGCGAGACGACGCTGGACGGCGTCTGCGGACCGGTTTTCGCCGTCTCGGCCGGGGACAACGACAGCTTCGGGCTGAAGGAAAATCCCGGCGCGCTCTGCTGAGCGGACGGGTGGCGGGCGGGTCGCCCGCCACCCGGCGGGTCAGCTCTGGGGAGCGGTCAGGTCGAGCGAAATTGTGTTGCCCGGACCGGAAACCAGGGCGCCGAGCGCGAGGTCGGCGATGAAGCAGTTGTTGAACTCGGGGATGGTGTAGGTCGAGCTGAGCGAGATCGTCGGCGAGGTGATGTCGATGTTCGGCGCGACCAGGTTCAGTTCGACCGGGGTCTTCGTCCGGCAGGCGCCGGGCAGGGTCGGCAGCGGGATGGTCGGCGGGCTGAGGATGCCGAAGTAGATGTCGGAGATCTCCATGTTCGCCTTGGCGTGCGTGGTCAGCGTGCCGTCGGCGAGGGTGCCGGTGGCCGGCCCGAGCGGGACGACCTTCACCTTGGCCTTGACCCGGAACAGGCCGGCGGCCAGGGAGAAATCGGCCTGCGACGGCGGCAGCGTCAGGTTCGCGCTGAGGCCGACCGAGCCGGTCTGGTCGTCGATGACGAGGTTGCCCTGGAGGGTGCCGGGGCCGAGATTCATGGTGCTGCCGGTCTTCTTCACCGTGGTGGTGCCGGAGACGCTGTAGGACACGGGGATTTCGATGACGTCGGCCGAAGCCGGCGTCACCGCGACCCCGCCGAGTACGACGGCCGCCGCCGACGTGAGCACGGCCAGTCTCTTCAGCTGCGTTGCCACGGACATGGTTGTCCTCCTTTTGCGTTTTCCCGTCCGTTTCCGGGTGCTCCCGGAAACGGAAGTGCGATTATTCGTGCGGGACGGTTCAGCGTGGTTCGAGTGCGGTGACGACCCAGTGGCCGTCGGCGTGCTCCGCGGTCACCGAAAGCTGCGCGGCGGCACTGTCGGTCGCATTGTTGTCGGCTCGGACGGCTGATTGGTCGAGAAAGACGAGCAACCGCGCGTGACCATTCCGGAGTTCTTGCACGGCGATCGCCGAAACGCGGGAAGTGAGGACGAGTTTCTGCTCCGGTGCCTTCTGCCGCACCTCGGCGAAGAGCTTGTCGTAGGAATCCTTGGCGGGCCCGCGCAGCACCGCCGCCGCGGCCTTTTCGGTGACGTCGGTGCGGTCGTAGGAATAGGAGAAGATCTGGTTCATGGCGATGGTGACGGCCGAGGTGACGTCGGCGGTCGCGCCGACGTCGGTGAGCGCGAGGTTGGCGGCCGCGGGGTTCGACGCGGCTGAGCGGGCCTCGAGGGTGAACCAGACGCCGGCGCCGGTGAGCAGCACGGCGGCGGCGAGGAGGAGTACGGGGAGGCGGCGCCACGCGGGCCGGGGATGGCCGGGTTCGGCGGCCTCGGCTTCGGTCTCGCCGGGGTCCGAGGTCGGTTCGCCGGACTCGGCTTCGCCGTCAGTCTCGTCGGTCGCAGCTTCAGGCTCGACAACAGCCGGAGCCGCGTCGGCCGGCACAGGCGTCGGCTCGCCGTCGTCTGCCGCGGAGATGGCCGCACTCTCCTCCGGAACGGTGTCCGCGCGGCTCATCGGGCACCCACCGGCAGCTGGTCCAGCGCGCTGAGCTTCCACCCGTCCGGCGTCCGGCTCAACGCCGCCGCGAAGCGGTTGCGCTTGACCGCCGGGGCCGTTCCCTGCTTCGCCATCGTGATCTCCACCGAGGCCAGCAGCTTCGCCGTCCCCGCGTGCTCGTCCAGCTCGCTCAAGGCCGCGTCCAGGACGCGGCCCGTGGCCACCGTCGCGTTCGCCGCCAGGGTCTTCTTCGTCGTCTCGTCCGTGCGGGCCAGCTGGTCGTGCAGCGGGCCCGTCGAGGCCGACAGCCAGCGGTTCAGGCCGGCGTTCACGTCGTGGTAGTCCAGGGTGTTCAGCTCCGCCACCAGCGTGCGTCCGCTGGTCAGCGCCTCGTCGCGGGCCACCCCGTACGTCACCTCGGTCGCGTTGGCCGCCGAGTACCACGAGTAGCCCGACCAGCCCGCGAACACCGCGGCCGCCGTCGCGAGCACCGCCGCCGCGTGCTTCAGCTTCACCGCAGCCACAGCATCTCCTCGAGGCTCGTCGCCGTCGCCTGGGTGCCGAGCCCGAGCGGGCTCGTCAGGCCGCCCGGCAGGGCCGGGGCCGGGACCGCCGGGTGGGGCCCGTTCTGCGTGCCGCGCACCGAGCTTTCGTTCCCGTACGGCAGCGTGCAGGCCGCGTCCGTGTTGAACGGCAACGGCGTCAGGTCCGTGCTCGGCCGGTGGGGCGTCTTCTCGTAGCCCTGGAGGCACGGCGGCGGGTCGTTGAAGTTCAGCACCAGCCCCATCCGCAGCCGGTTGTTGTCGTGGTCCAGCGCCGAGTCCACCGCCGCCACCGCGCGCGGGGCGTCGGACAGCAGCTGCTCCTCCGCCGCCGTGCGGGTGCCGAACACCCGGGCCGTCGTCAGCAGGTTGGCCAGCAGGATCGGCAGGCCCGGGTCGTTCTCCTTCAGCAGGCTGCTCAGCTCCGTCGCCGCGGGCGGCGCCGAGGTGATCAGCCGCCGGAGGTCGCCGTCCGACTTGGCCAGCTGCTGGGCGAAGACGCGGGCGTTGCCGCTGAAGGTGCGCCACTCCGCCGCTGAGTCGACCTGGGTGCGCAGCACCGTCGCGCCGTCGCCGATCAGCTTCGACGTCTGCGGCAGGTGGGCGCTCGCCTCCTGCGTGAACGTCGTCGCCGAGTCCATCAGCGTCTGCAGGTCCGGGCCCGCGCCGCGCAACGCGTCGTCGAGCTCGTTCACCACCGTGCGCAGGTCCTGGGTCGGCACCGACGCGGTGAACGAGTCGAGGTCGGTCAGCAGGCTGTTCACCGGCAGCGGCAGCGTCGTCGACTCGCGCTGGATGACCGAGCCGCCGGCCAGGTAGGGCGCGTCGCCCGTGCGCGGCTGGAGGTCGACGTACTGCTCGCCGACCGCCGACCGGTTCGCCACCACCGCCCGGGAGTTGGCCGGGATCGGCGGGGCGCCGTCGTCGATCAGCAGGTCCGCCTCCATGCCGGTCACGGTGAGCCGCAGCTCGCCGACCCGGCCGACGGCCACGCCGCGGTAGGTCACCTCGCCGTTGGTGAACAGGCCGCCGCCTTCGGCCAGCTCCAGCTTCACCGTGTAGCTGCCGGAGCCCAGCAGCCGGCCCAGCCCGGCGTAGTTCGCGCCGACGAACGCCGTCGTGGCCAGCGCGATCACGACGAACAGGATGACCTGGATCCGTACTCTGCGAGAGAGCATCAGCTGCCTCCGGAGGCGCGGGCGGCGCTGCTCGGCAGCGGGAGGGGCGGCAGACCGGGCGGAACGCCGTCACCGGGCTTGGGCAGCGGCACGCCGGGTGCCGGGATCATCGACACGTAGGCGTTGATGTAGTCGCCCTTCACCGCCGGCAGCACCGAGTCGGGGAACGGGAACGTCGGCAGCATCTGCAGCGACTTCGGCAGCTTGTCGCCGGCCGCGGCGAGCTGGCCGAGGATCGGGGCCAGGGCACGCAGGTCGGCGACCATGTCGTCGCGGCTGCGGTCGACGACGTCGGTGGCCACCGTCGAAAGGTGGTCCAGCGCCTGCAGCATGGAGACGAGCTGGGTGCGCTGGTCGGACAGCGCCTGCAGGCCCGGGGTGAGGTCGGTGAGCGCGCCGGAGACCTGCTCGTGCCGGTTGGCCAGGGTGGCCGAGAGCCGGTTCAGGCCGTCGAGCGCTTCGGTGATGTCCGAGCGGTGGGCGTCCAGGTCGGTCATCAGGGTGTTCACGCCGGACAGGAACGAGCGGATCTGCTCCTCGTTGCCGTCCATCACCTTCGACAGCTCGCGGTTGATCGTCTGCAGCTGGCCGATGCCGCCGCCGTTGAGCAGCAGGGAAAGCGCGCCGAAGATCTCTTCGAACTCGGGGTTGCGGTTCGTCCGGTCCAGGGTGATCGTGGCGCCGTTCGCCAGCCGCCCGTTCCCGGCGTTCTGCGCCTGGCCGTCCGGTGGGGCCAGCTCGACGAACTTCTCGCCGAGGAGGCTGGACTGCCGCAGCCGCGCGACGGCGTTGGCCGGCAGCACGACGTCGCCGTTGACCTCCAGGACCGTTTCGGCCGTCCAGCCGTCGCCGCCCAGCCGGACTTCCCGCACGCGGCCGACCGGGACGTCACCGACCTTCACCGCGGCCTGCGGCACCAGGTCGAGGACGTCGGCGAACTGCACGGTCACCGAGTACGGGTGGTCGCCGAGGTCGGCGCCGCCGGGCAGGGGCAGGTCGTAGACGCCCTTGAACTCACCCGAGCAGCCCGAAAGAGCCAGGCACCCGACGGCCACCAGGGTCAGCACGCGCTTCATCACTGCCCCCCGTTGGTGTAGACGTCGCCGGTGACCGGCAACGGCAGCGACTGCTGGAGGTAGTAGTCGAGATCGCCGCGGCCGAGCAGCCGCCCGGTCTTCGGGTCGACGGACTGGAGCACGTTCGTCACCGCCAGCGGCACGGAGTCGAGCGTCCCGGCCAGCGATTCGCGCTGCTCGACGAGCGTCCGCGTGGTCGTCACCAGGTTGTCCACATTGGCCTTGAGCGCGCCGCGGTTGTCCCGGATGAACGCCTGGACGTCGGCGAGCGCGTGGCCGAGGCCGTCGAGGGCCCGCGCGAGCTCGCCGCTGTTGGCGGCCAGCGTGGTCGAGATCTGTGAGAGCTGCTGGTTCACGGTGGAGACCTGCTGGTCGTTGGTGGCCAGCATGGTCGTGAACTGCTGGAGCTGGTCGACGGTGCCGAACAGGTCGCCCGAGTTCCCGGCCAGCGTGCGCGCCAGCTGCGCGAAGTTGCGCACGCTGTCGTTGAACGCGCGGCCGTTGCCCTGCAGGTTCTGCGCGCCGGTCTTCAGCAGGTCGGACAGCGCGCCCTGGGAGTTGGCGCCGTTCGGGCCGAGGGCCTTGGTCAGCGTGTCCAGGCTGGCGTAGAGCTGGTCGAGCTCCACCGGGGTCGCGGTGCGCTGCACCGGGATCGTGGCGCCGTCGGGCAGCCGCGGCCCGCCGCGGGCCGGCTTGCCGAACTGCAGGTAGCGGTCGGCGACGACGCTGGGCGCGATCACCAGCAGTGTCGTGTCCTCGGCGATCCCGACCGAGCCGTCGACGGACATGTCGACCTGCACCTGCTCGCCGCGCGGGGTGACCGCGTCGACCTGGCCGATCCGGACGCCGAGCACCCGGACGTCGGAGCCGGGGTAGACGCCGACCGCGCGGGTGAAGAACGCCGTGACGTGGTGCTGCCCGGAGCCGGAGAACACCCACCACAGCGCGGCCGTGACGACGAGGGCGAGCAGGATCGCGGCGGCGACGAACCGGCTCACCAGGACGCCGGTGCGGGTCGTGGTCAGCGCGCTCACTTGGCGCCTCCCGGGTTCTTCGGCGGGGTGCAGGGGTCGTGGTTCTCGGGCAGCAGCCCGCAGAGGTAGGCGTCGATCCAGTGACCGTTGCCGGTCGTGTTGGTGAGCACCCGGAAGTACGGCTGGGCCAGCTGCAGGCCCTTGGACAGGTTGTCGTTCTGCCGTTTCAGCAGGTCGGTGACCTGGTTCAGCGACTCGAGCGCGGGCTTGAGCTGAGCCGAGTTGTCCGCGACCAGGCCGCGCAGCTGGTCGGCCAGCCGGGCGGACCCGGTGAGCAGGTCGTGGATCGCGTCGCGACGGCGGTTCAGTTCGGTCAGCAACAGGTTCCCGTCGTCGATCAGCTTCTCGAAGTCGTCGTTCGAGTTCGCCAGCGTCGTGGTCAGCTTCCGCGCGTTGGCCAGCAGTTCGGCGATCTGGCTGTCCCGGCTGGACACCGTCTTCGACAGCTGGCTGAGCCCGTCGAGCGCGGTGCGGACGTGCTCGGGGGAGTTGCGGAAGGTGTCGGACAGCGTGGTGAAGCTGTCCGCGAGCTGTTTCGTGTCGATGGCGCCTACCGTGTCGGCCAGGCCGTTGAACGCGTCGGTGACGTCGTAGGGCGTGACGGTCCGGGTGCGCGGGATCGGCTGGTCCGGGTTCTGGACACCGTCGCCGGTCGGGTTCAGCGCGAGGAACTTGCGGCCCAGCAACGTCTTGATCTTGATCTCGGCGGACGTGCGGTCGCCGATCCAGGCGTTCTTCACGCGGAAGGTGACCAGGACGTGGTCGTCGGACAGCGCGACTTCGCGGATCTCGCCGACCTTGATGCCGGCGATCCGGACCTCGTCTTCGGGCTGCAGGCCGGCGGCCTCGGAGAACTCGGCCTCGTAGGTGGTGCCGCCGCCGACGATCGGCAGGTTGTCGTAGTTGAACGTGACGGTCAGCAGGGCGGCCAGCGCGACGCTGCCGACCACGCCCAGGACGATCGGGTTGCGCTCCTTGAAGGACTTCACGACTCACACCTCGGCGTGGGGACGTACACGCCGCGCGGGGGCGTGGTTTCGAGCGTGGCGCGGCAGAGGAAGAAGTTCATCCACGAGCCGTAGGAGGCGGTCCGGCCGATCTCGTTGAACTTGACCGGGAGGTTGGTCAGGAAACTGTCCACATCGGACTGGTTCTGGGCCAGGTTGCCCGCGAGGCCCTGCAGCCCGGCGATGCTGTCCTTGAGCGGCGGCCGGGCCTGCTCGAACAGCCCGGCGGTGGACTGCGTGAGGGCGCCGATCCCGCTGATCGCGTCGCCGATCGCGGCGCGGTCGCCGGCCAGGCCGGACACCAGCTGCCGCAGCGTCGACACGAGGTTCGCCAGCGCGTCGCCCTTGCCGTTGACGGTCTTGAGCACCGAGTTGAGGTTCCCGATCACCTCGCCGATCACCTTGTCGCGCCCGGCGAGGGTGGTGGTCAGCGAACCGGTGTGCTGCAGCAGGCTTTCGACGGTCCCGCCTTCGCCCTGCAGCACCTGGACGATCTCGCCGGAGAGTTCGTTGACGTCGTTCGGCGACAGCGCCTGGAACAGCGGCTTGAAGCCGTTGAACAGATCCGTCAGGTCCAGCGCCGGTGTCGTGCGGTCCAGCGGGATTTCGCCGCCTTCGGGCAGCTGGTCCCGGGTGCCGGTGGCGCCGCGTTCGAGGGCGATGTACCGCTGGCCGACCATGTTGCGGTACTTGATGACCGCGCGGACGTCGGCGGGCAGCCGCCGTCCGGAGTCGAGGGAGAACCGGACGAGCGCGCGGTTGTGGTCGCTGATGTCGAGGGACTCCACCTGGCCGACGCGGACGCCGGAGATGCGCACGTCGTCGCCGACGTTGAGCGAAGTGGCGTCCAGGAACTTCGCCGAGTACCGCTGGCCCGCGCCGACACCGGAGTTGGTGATGGAGATGGCCAGCAGGACTGTCGCGAGTGCCGTGACGAGGATGAAGATGATGCTCTTGATGAGCGGGGCCGCGATGTTCCTCACTTGAGCTTCACCTCCGTGCCGCGGTAGAGCGGGCCGACCAGCACGCTGCTCCAATCGGGGACCTGGGCCGTCGGGACGCCGATCGTCGGGGCGACCAGCGTGGCCAGCAGCTGCTGTTCCTGCGGGGAGTTCGCGACGCCGAGGTCGCCCTGGCCGCCGGTCAGCAGGGGATGGCCGGCGCTGCCGGGTGCGACCGCGGCGGTGCCCGTGGTGGGGGCGACACCGGAGGGGTAGCAGCGCGGCTCGCCGCCGCCGGTGAACCGCGGGTCGTCCTTGCCGGGCACGTATTTGCCGCTGTTGGTGGTCACCGCGACCTCGGCGTGCATGCCCGGTTCGTTCGTGCCCGCCCCGAGGACCTTGTCCATGGCGCCCCGCAAAGCGTCGAGCGCGCCCACGGTGCAGGCGAAGCTGGGGGAGTACTTCGCCGCGATCTCCAGCGGCGCCCGGCTGTCGGCGGCCAGGGAGATGAGGTTGTCGCGGTTGCGGGCCAGGAACCCGGCGACGTCCAGCGAGGACGACGTCACCTGCTGGTACACCCCGGCCAGGTCGGCTTCCTTCTCCTTGACCGTGCCGAGTGTGACGGCGGAGGCGGTGAGCGCGTCCAGCAGGTCGGGGGCGATGTCGCCGTACAGGCGGGAAACCTTGGCGAGGTCGCGCAGGTCCGAGGTCAGCTGCGGGACGTCGGGGTTGAAGTTCTTGAGGTAGGCCGCGGCCGTGTCGATCGTCTGCCCGAGCTGTTCGCCGCGTCCCTGCAGGGCCGTCGAAACCGCGGTCAGCGTCGTCGCCAGTTTCTGCGGCTGGACCGCTTTCAGGATCGGCAGCAGGTTGTCGAAGACCCGTTCCAGCTCGACCGCGTTGGCCGACCGGTCCTGCTCGATGACGTCGCCGGCGGCCAGGTGCGGGGCCCGCGTTCCGTCCGGGATGGACAGCTGCACGTAGCGTTCGCCGAACAGCGTCTTCGGCACGAGCAGCGCGGAAACGTCGCGGGGGAGCATGTCCACTTTGTCAGGCTCGAGGGCGAGTGCTATCTCGGCGCCCTGTGGTGTCGCCCGGACACCGCGGATCTCGCCGACCAGCACGCCGCGGGCCTTGACCTGGCCGCCCGGGGACAGCTGGTTGCCGATCCGGCTCGCCTTGAGCGTCACCGGGACCGTGCTGACGAAGTCCTTGTCGTACACCTTGATGGACAGCGTCACGAGCACGCCCATCACCACCAGGAACAGCACGCCTGCGGTGCGGATCCCGGCCTTGCGGCGGGTTTCCCGTCTCATCCGGCCACCTGCACGGTCGTCGTCGCGCCCCAGATCGCCAGGGACAGGAAGAAGTCGAGGACGCTGATCGAGACGATCGCGGTGCGGACCGCGCGGCCGACCGCGACGCCGACGCCGGCCGGGCCGCCGCTCGCGCGGAAACCGTAGTAGCAGTGCGCCAGGACCACCACGACGCTGAACACCAGGACCTTCCCGAACGACCACAGCACGTCGCCGGGGGGCAGGAACAGCAGGAAGTAGTGGTCGTAAGTACCGGCGGACTGGCCGTAGAACAACACGGTGACCTCTCGCGAGGCGAGGTAGCTCGACAGCAGCCCGATCGCGTAGAGCGGGATGACGGCGAGGAAGCCGGCGATCACCCGCGTCGTCACCAGGTACGGGACGCTGGGGATGCCCATGACCTCCAGGGCGTCGATCTCCTCGGAGATCCGCATCGCGCCGAGCTGCGCGGTGAAGCCGCAGCCGACCGTGGCGGACAAGGCGAGCCCGCTCACCAGCGGCGCGATCTCGCGCGTGTTGAAGTAGGCGGAGACGAACCCGGCGAACGCCGACGTCCCGACCTGGTTCAGCGCGGAGTAGCCCTGCAGGCCGACGACCGTGCCGGTGGCGACGGTCATCCCGATCATCACGCCGATCGTGCCGCCGATGACGGCGAGCGCGCCGCTGCCGAAGCTGACCTCGGCCAGCAGGCGCGTGATCTCACGCAGGTAGCGGTGGATCGCCCGCGGCGTCCAGGCGATCGCGCGGAGGAAGAACAGGATCTGGTCGCCGAGGGTGTCGAGGAAGCCGAACCGGCGGTCGACGGCCTCGCGCACGCGAGCTGTTCTCGGGAGGTCCGTGGTGGTCACGCTCAGCTCCCCTTGGGCGGGACGAGTTGCAGGTAGACGGTGGTGAGGATGAGGTTCAGCACGAACAGCAGCAGGAACGTGATGACCACGGACTGGTTGACCGCGTCGCCGACGCCCTTCGGGCCGCCCTTGGGGTTGAGCCCGCGGTAGGAGGCGACGACCCCGGCGACGAAGCCGAAGATGAGGGCCTTGATCTCGCTGATCCACAGGTCGGGCAGCTGGGCCAGGGCCGAGAAGCTCGCCAGGTAGGCGCCCGGGGTGCCGTGCTGCATGATCACGTTGAAGAAGTAGCCGCCGAGCACGCCGACAACGCTGACCATGCCGTTGAGGAAGACCGCGACCCCCATCGCGGCGAGCACCCGCGGCACGATGAGCCGCTGGACGGGCGAGACGCCGAGGACCTCCATGGCGTCGATCTCTTCGCGGATGGTCCGGGAGCCGAGGTCCGCGCACATCGCGCTGCCGCCCGCGCCGGCGATGAGCAACGCCGTGACGATCGGGCTGGCCTGCTGGATGATCGCGAGCACGCTCGCCGCGCCGGTGAACGACTGTGCGCCGATCTGCGTCGTCAGCGAGCCGATGTGCAGCGCGATCACCGCGCCGAACGGGATCGAGACCAGCGCTGTCGGCAGGATCGACACGCTCGCGATGAACCAGAACTGCTGGATCAGCTCCCGCACCTGGAACGGGCGGCGGAAGGTCAGCCGGACGACGTCGAGGCCGAGCCCGTAGAGCCGGCCTGTCTGCCGCAATGCGGCCGCCCCCGGGAACGACGGCGTCGTCGTCCGTTCGGCCATTCGTGTGCCTCCAGCGGTTTCGGCGGCAGGCCGAATTCACCCGAGTTGACTAAAGGGAAATGGTCCGAACGGGGTAACAATTCTCGGCCATTCACGGTCTCGGGGAAACACCGTGCCGTTTCCTACTGGTCGGTACGCTAACGACGGCCCTGGCGGGAGACAAGAACTTGAGCAGGATCACGGGGTCACGGGCTGGTAACCCCGCATTTATTGTGCGTCGCTGACAAACGGACCCGATCTTGTTGTCAACTGTGGAGAAGAAAGTTACCTCCCGGTCGAACCCGAGCTTGACAAACTACCCCGTTTTGTCAATTCCCGCGCGCCGGAACGGACGACACGCGTGTCTGGAGGGTCGGCACGCGTGATCGGGGAGACGACACGCCGCGGGAGCCCGCGCCCCGCCGTGTCGACCCTTCAATCACGCGTGTCGACCTCCCGATCACGCGTGTCGGCCCTTCCGGCACGTCAAGACTTGAGGGCGGCGAGGAGCTCGTAGGAGCGGACGCGGTCGGCGTGGCCGTGCACCATCGTGGTGACCATCAGCTCGTTCGCGCCGGTGTCGGCCAGGAGCTGTTCGAGTCCCTTTTGGACGGTTTCGGGCGAGCCGACGATGCTGGACCCGAAGCGTTCGGCCAGGAACGCGCGGTCCATCTCGGTGTACGGGTACTCCGCGGCTTCCTCCGGCGTCGGCAGCGCGATCGGGCGGCCGCGGCGGAGGCTGAGGAACGTCAGCCCGCTGGGACCGGCGAGGAACCGCGCACGCTCGTCGGTCTCGGCGGCGACCACGGACACGCCGAGCATCACGTACGGCTCGTCGAGCACCCCCGGCCGGAAGTTCTCGCGGTACAGCTGCACCGCCGGGATGGTGTTCTCCGCGGCGAAGTGGTGCGCGAAGGAGAACGGCAGCCCGAGCCGCCCGGCGAGCTGGGCGCTGAAGCCGCTCGAGCCGAGCAGCCAGACCGGCGGCTGGTTGCCCTCGGCCACCACCGCGTTGACCCCGCGGGCCTCCGAGTGGGTGAAGTAGCCGATCAGCTCCTGCAGGTGCTCCGGGAAGTTCTCCGCGGACAGCCCACCCGGCCCGCGCAGGGCGAGCGCGGTGCGCTGGTCGGTGCCGGGCGCGCGGCCGATGCCGAGGTCGATCCGGCCCGGGTGGAACGCCTCCAGGGTGCCGAACTGCTCGGCGACGACCAGCGGAGCGTGGTTGGGCAGCATGATCCCGCCCGACCCGACGCGGATGCGCTCGGTGGCGTCGGCGACGTGGCCGATCAGCACGACCGTGGCGGAGCTGGCGATGCCGGGCATGTTGTGGTGCTCGGCCAGCCAGTAGCGGTGGTAGCCCAGCCGTTCCGCGGCGCGGGCGAGGTCCAGGGTGTTGCGCAGTGTCTCGCCGACGGTGTTCCCCTCCGACACGGGGGACAGGTCGAGCACGGACAGCGGCACGTCAGGCAGTGAGCTCACAACCGGGGTCAACGCCCCGGTGCCGCCATTGCTTCCCGCAGCGCCGCCGGATCACCGCCGCGGAAGGTCACGACGCCGTCCGGGCGCACGAGCAGCGCGTCGGCCGGGGCGTCCGGGCAGGACGCTGTGACGATCTTCACGTCCTCGCCGACGGCTTCCCGCAAGTCGGCCCGGTCGGCGAAGTCGAACAGCACGGTCCGCGCGGCGCGCATGATCTCCGCCACGCGGGTCGGCTCGCCGCCGACGGTCAGCGGCAGGTCGGGGACGTACGGCAGTTCGTCGGTGTCCCGCAGCAGCTCACCCAGGTGCCGCGTCGCTTCGGGAAACGCGGCCAGCTCGCCGAAGAGCGTCCGCAGGGCATCGCCGTCCTCGCCGGTCAGGCGGTCGAGCAGGGCCTGGACGCGGGTCTGCGTCAACGTCCGCGCGGCGACCGGGTGCCGTTCGGCGTGGTAGCTGTCGAGGAGGCTTTCCGGAGCCGAACCGCGCACGACGGCGGCGAGCTTCCAGCCGAGGTTGACGGCGTCGAGCAGCCCGACGTTGAGCGAAGACCCGCCGGCGGGAAAGAGGTGCGCGGCATCGCCCGCCAGCAGCGTGCGCCCGGCCCGGTACCGCTCCGCGAGCCTCGCCGAACTCGTGGTCCGCGACAGCCACAGCGGTTCGCCGAGGGGAAGGTCTTCGCCGAGGACCCGGCGGAGGGCGTCGCGGAACTCGTCGAGAGTCGGTTCGCCGGGCGGCTCCGGCGTCACTTCGCGGACGCCGACGATCACGACACCCGGGGTCAGCGACGTCACCAGCACGCGGCCGCCGGGTCGCCGGCGCCAGCCGCGGCCGCTCGTGGCGAACAGCGGCGCGTCCGCGCGGAAGTGGCCCAGGCGCAGCAGTTCGCCGTCGGTGGTGCCGGGGAACCCGATGCCGGCCAGCTCGCGGACGCGGCTGTGCGCGCCGTCGCAGCCGACGACGTACCGCGCGTCCAGGCGATAGTCGCCGTCGGGGCCTCGCACGGTACCGAGATCGACGAGTTCGTGCCCGCGCCGGATTTCGGCGCCGAGTTCGAGTGCGCGTTCGGTCAGCAGCGCCTCCATCCGCGGCTGCTGCAGCATCAGTCCGGGCACGGGCGTGTTCAGCGGCACCGGCCCGAACGGGAAGCCGGGGAACGGTCCGGCGAAGGCGGCCTCGGCCCGGAACCGGTCCAGGAGCCCCCGGTGGTCGAGCTGCTCGACGACCCGGCCGACGAGCCCGTTCGCCCGCGGCCGCTCGTCCGGTGCGGGCCGCCGGTCGAGCACCACCACCTCGGCCCCGCCGAGCCGCAGCTCCGCCGCCAGCATCAGGCCCACCGGGCCCGCTCCGATCACCGCGATCTCCATGACGCCCTCCTTCGTGTCAGTTCAAACTGACGAGATTGTCAGGCTAGACTGACATGCCATGGAAGCGGAAGAGCTTTCGGGACGCGTCTCGGAAACGGATCCGGCGGTGGCGCTGCGGGCGGTGGGGGCCCTGCACCGGCTCGCCGAGCAGGTCGAAGCGGCGGCCGTCGCGCACGCGCGGGAGCGCGGCTGGTCGTGGGAGCAGATCGGCGACGCGCTCGGCGTCGCCCGGCAGTCCGTGCACGCGAAGTACGGGAAGTGAGGGACTCGTGCTCGACCGGTTGATCGCGAAGAGCCCGTTCGCCGCGGTGGTGACGGCGGCGCTGGAGGAGTCCCGCCGCCGCGGCGACCGGCGGCTCGGCACGGAACACCTGCTGCTGGGCCTGTTGCACGACCCGGACAGCGCGCTCGTGCTCGACACCGGCCTGGCCGACGCCCGGGCGGCCCTCGACCGCCTGGACCGGGCGGCGCTTGCGGCGCTCGGCATCGACGTCGAAGGCCTCCGCCCGGCCGAAGTCCCGTCGCGGCGCGGAAAACTCACACGGGGAGCGTTGACGTCCGGGGCGCGCGCGGTCGTCGACGAGGCGATCCGCGGGACGCCGCGGCCGCGTGATCCGGCGCGGCTGCTGCGGGCGCTGGTGAAGCTGACCCCGCCCGACCCGGCGGCCGAGCTGCTCGCGGAGCTGGGCGTCGACTCCGAAGCCGTTCGCCGTCGGCTGGAATCCGCCACCTGATCTCGCGTCTTTGGCTACGGTGGGGCGAATCGGGAAATGAGAAACAGGAGGACGGGTGCCGCGTCCGGAGCGACCCTTGGAGCCCAGGGACGATCTGCTGACCGAATTCGCCGCCGATCTCCGGCGTTTGCGCGAGAGCGCCGGAAATCCCACCTACCGCGAGCTCGGGCGGCGCGCGCACTACTCGGCGGGCACGCTCTCGGAAGCCGCCGGCGGGCGGAAACTCCCCAGCTTGGCCGTCACCCTGGCCTACGTCCGGGCCTGCGGCGGGGAGCCGGGGGAATGGGAAGAGCGCTGGCACGCCGTCGCCGACGAATCACGCCGGGACGGTGCCGATTCACCGCCCGAACCGCAACCCGGGGAAATTCCGCCCTATGTCGGCCTGGCCGCTTTCACCCCGGCCGACGCGGGCCGGTACTTCGGGCGGGAACGGCTCGTCGAAAAACTCGTCGAACGGCTGGGGAGACAACGTTTTCTCGCCGTTCTCGGCGCGTCCGGCTCGGGCAAGTCGTCCCTGCTGCGGGCCGGCCTGCTGCCCTCGGTCAAGGGGCCCGCGGTGCTGCTCACCCCGGGCGCCCGGCCGCTGCAGGAGTGCGCGGTCAAGTTCGCCGCCGCGCTCGGCATCGCGCCCGGCGCCCTGTGCGACGACTTCGCCGCGCACCCGCGCAACCTCGGGCTCGCCGCCCGCCAGCTGGCCGACAGCGGTGACGAGGACTTCGTCTTGGTCGTGGACCAGTTCGAAGAGGTGTTCACGCTCTGCCAGGACGATGCGGAACGAGGGCGGTTCCTCGACGCGCTCGTCACCGCGACCGGCGAACCGGGCAGCCGGACCCGGGTGGTGCTCGGCGTCCGCACCGACTTCTACACCCACTGCGCGCGGCACGCGGAGCTCGCCGAGGTCCTGCAGGACGCCCAGGTCCTGGTCGGCCCGATGACCACCGAGGAGCTGCGGCAGGCGATCTCGCGCCCGGCCGTCGACGCCGGCTACCGCGTCGAGACCGCCCTGGTCTCCCGGCTCGTCGCGGACGCCACCGGACGGCCGGGCGTGCTGCCGCTGCTCTCGCACGCGCTGCTGGAGACGTGGCGGCGGCGCCGCGGCACCACGCTCACCCTGGCCGCATACGAGTCGACCGGCGGCATCGAGCGGGCCATCGCGCAGACGTCCGAAGCCACCTTCGCGAAGCTGTCGGCACGTCAGCAGCGGCTGGCGCGGCAGATCTTCCTCCGGATGACCGCGCTCGGCGAAGGCACCGAAGACACCAAGCGCCGGATCAGCCGCGCCGAGATCGACACCGAGGACGAAGACACCGCCGTCGTGCTCGGCGAGCTGGCCGCGGCCCGGCTGGTCACCCTCGACGACACCGGCATCGAGATCACCCACGAAGCCCTCATCCGCGGCTGGCCGCGGCTGCGCGAGTGGCTCACCGAGGACCGCGAAGGGCTGCGCGTGCACCGTCAGCTCACCGAAGCGACCGACGCGTGGGAGTCCGTCGAGGAGGACTCCGGTTGGCTCTACCGCGGCACCCGGCTGGCCATCGCGCGGGAGTGGGCCGCGCGGCAGGACTCCGCGCTGTCCCGGCGGGAACGGCGGTTCCTCGACGCCAGCCTCGGCGTCGAGCACGCCGAACAGGAACGCGACCGCCGCCGCTCCCGCCGGCTGCGGCAGCTGGTCGCGCTGCTCGCGGTGCTGCTGGTCTTCGCCGTGGCCGCCACCGTCTACGCCGTGCGCGCCCAGTCCACGGCCACCGACCAGCGCAACAGCGCGCTGGCCCAGAAGGTGGCCGGCCAGGCGCAGGAGATGCGCGGCACCAACCCGGCGCTGGCGGCCCAGCTCGCGCTGGCCGCGTACCGCCTGGACCCGAGCCCCGAAGCCCGCAGCAGCGTGCTCACCATGTTCGCGACGCCGTACGCGACACGGGTCACCGGGCACACCGGCCGGGTCAACACGGTCGGCCTCCGCCCGGACGGGCAGGTCCTCGCCACGGCCAGCTGGGACGGCACGGCCCGGCTCTGGGACGTCCGCGACCGGCACCACCCGGCGCCGCTGGGCGTTCTCGCCGGTCACACCGGCAACGTCAACAACGTCGCCTTCTCGGCCGACGGCCGGACGGTCGCCACCGCGGGCTTCGACGGCACCGTCCGCGTCTGGGACGTCTCCGACCCGGCGCGGCCGGGGCCGGGCGTGGTCGTCGAACAACACCCGGGCAAGGCCTACGCCGTCGCCTTCAGCCCGGCCGGACCGCTGCTCGCGACCGCCGACGTCGCCGGCACGATCCGGCTGTACGACATGGCCGACGCCGCCCGCCCGCGGCCGGTGGGCGAGCTGACCGGGCACACCTCGTACGTCAACAACCTGGCCTTCAGCGCCGACGGCCGCCTGCTCGCCTCGGCGTCGGCCGACAAGACCGCGCGGGTCTGGGACGTCGCTTCACGGCGTCAGCTCGGCGTCGCGGCCGGGCACACCGACGTCGTGCACTCGGTCGCGTTCAACCCCGCCGGGACCACCCTCGCGACGGCGAGCCAGGACCAGTCCGCGCGGCTGTGGGACATCACCGACCCGGCCCACCCGGCGCAGCTTTCGGCGCTCGCCGCGCACAAGGCGATCGTGCGGTCGGTCGCGTTCACCGCCGACGGGCGCACCCTCGCCACCACCGGGTTCGACCGCACCGCCCGGCTCTGGGACGTCGCCGACCCGCGGCATCCCCGCCAGCTGTCGTCGCTGGCCGGCCAGACCGGCGCGGTCGTCTCCGCGGTGTTCACCCACGACGGCCGCACCCTCGCGACGGCGAGCGACGACCAGACCGCCCGGCTGTGGGAGCTGCCGGGGCCGTCCGTGCCGGTGCACACGGGCCGGACGTGCCACGCCGCCTTCCGCCCGGACGGCAAGCTGCTCGCCACCGGCGGCTACGACCAGGCCGTGCGGCTGAGCGAGGTCACGGCCGCCGGGTCGCCGCGCCCCCTCGCGACGATCGGCGGGTTCGGCAACGCCGTCTGCGGCGTCGCGATCAGCCCGGACGGCCGGACGCTGGCGACCGGCAGCTGGGACCACACGATGACGCTGCGGGACATCACCGACCCGGCCCGCCCGGGCCCGCCGGTGGTGTTCAACCGGACCCACGACGACATCGACGCGGTCGCGTTCAGCCCGGACGGCCGCATCCTCGCGACGGCGGGCGACGGGCACACGGTCCGGCTCTGGGACCTCGCCGACCGCACCCGCCCGGTGGAGATGGCCAAGCTCGAGGGCCACGCCGACGACGTCCACGCGCTCGCGTTCAGCCCCGACGGCCGCACGCTGGCCAGCGCGAGCTGGGACCACACCGCCCGGCTCTGGGACGTCTCGGCGCCCCGGGCCCCGCGGCCGCTGGCGAAACTGGAGGGGCACACCGACACGATCTTCTCGATCGCCTTCAGCCCCGACGGCCGGAAGGTGGCCACCGGCAGCGCGGACCGCACGGTCCGGGTCTGGGACGTCACCGCCCCGGCGCACGAGGTGGCTGTGCTGGCAGGGCACACGGACAACGTGATGGGGGTGTCCTTCAGCGGAGACGGCCGGACACTGGCGTCCGGCAGCTACGACCGCACAGTCCGGTTGTGGGACACCACCCGTTTCGAGCCGTACGCGGTCCTGCTCGAGGAGATGGACCGCGTCTACGACGTCCGGTACGCCCCGGACGGCCACACGCTGGTGAGCGCGGTCGCGGACGGAACGGTACGGTTGTCGGAAACCGATCCTGACCGGGCGGCCGAAAGAATCTGCGCGGCGACATCACCCCGGATCACGGAAGCCGAGTGGACGGCGAGCCTCCCCGGCCTCGAATACACCCCGCCCTGCCCCTGAAGTTGTTCGGCGTTGTTGTTCGGTGCCGCCGCGCGGACACCGAACAACTTTTGTCCACTAGACATGCGGTCGGACGTTCACTTCGCCGGGGGTCTGAAGGGCTCCTTCCAGGGCGCGCCGGAAACCGCCTCCCGCCCCTCGAAGGAGCCCTTCAGCATTTCCGCCGGCCCGGGTCTCAAGCGCCCCAATGTGGCATTGGGTGCGTTGGGCGCACCGAACGCCACATTGGGTGCGTTGGGCGCACCGAACGCCACATTGGGTGCGTTGGACGCACCGAACGCCACATTGGGTGCTCCTCCCATGCCCCCACCGCCGCCCTCAACGGAGGCGCTTCGCGCCGCAGTGCCGATTCAATGCACCGAACGCCACATTGGGGGCGCTCGGCTCAGGCCGTCGGGATCCAGTCCGGGTCCGAGGCCAGGACGATCAGCTGCTGCGTCGCCCGGGTCAGGGCCACATACAGCACCCGCCGGCCCGTGGTCGACTCGCTGATCAGGTCCACCGGCTCCACCAGCACCACCGCGTCGTACTCCAGGCCCTTCGAATCCAGGCTGCCCACGACCTTCAGCCGCTCGTCCGCCTCGCCCGAAAGCCAGCCCGCGATCTCCGGCACCCGGTCCATCGCCGTGATCACGCCGACCGTGCCCTCGACCGCGCCCAGCAGCTCCTTCACCGCCGCCTGGGTCGCCGACGCCAGGCTCGCCGCCTCCACCGGGCGGACCTCCGGCTCCACGCCGGTGCGGCGGACCGCCACCGGCAGCTCGCCCGCCTCCGCGTGGCCGGCCACCACCTTCGCCGCCAGGTCGAAGATCTCCGCGGAGTTCCGGTAGTTCGTCCGCAGCGTGAACCGCCGCCGGGTCGTCTTCACGCCGAACGCCTGGTCGCGCGCCGAAGCCGCCTCCGCCGGGTCCGGCCAGGAGCTCTGGACCGGGTCGCCGACCACCGTCCAGCTCGCGTACTTGCCGCGCCGGCCCACCATCCGCCACTGCATCGGCGAAAGGTCCTGCGACTCGTCGACGACCACGTGCGAGTACTCGTCGTAGTGCTCCGGCCGCGTCGGCGCGCCGCCGGACCGCTCGGGCTCCACCTCCACCACCTGACGGCGGCGGCGCTTCGGCGGCGGCCCGATCAGCACCCGCAGCTCGTCCAGCAACGCCACGTCCGCGATCGACCAGCCCCGCGACCGGTCCGCGAAGTCCGCGGCCAGCATCGAGATCTCCTGCCGGTTCAGGACGCCCTTCGCCGCCGACGCCAGCCGCTTCTCCTCGCCCAGCCACTTCAGGATCTGTGCCGGGTACAGCACCGGCCACCACACCACCAGGAACCGGTGGAAGTCGATCCGCTCGCCCAGGTCGGTGATCAGCTCGGCGCGGTCGATCTGCTTGCCGTCGGCCTTCGCGTACTCCTCGGCCTTCGCCGCCAGCGCGTCGAGCAGCAGCTCGGCCGCCCGGATCCGCGACCGGTTCGGCGGCGCGCCCTGCGTGTGGGCCTTGCGGCGGACCTTCTCCAGCTCGCGCGCCGACAGCTTCAGCACTTCGCCGCGGTAGACGATCCGCATCTCGTCGGGTGCCTCGGGCGGAGTGTCGCGCAGCGCCCGCAGCAGCACCTTCCGCATCCGCAGCGACCCCTTGACGGCGGCGAGCGGCGCCGCGTCCTGGCGCGTCGCCTCCAGGCCGTCGAGGACCTCGCCGAGCGCGCGCAGCTCGACGTTCGTTTCCCCCATCGAGGGGAGGACGCGCGAGATGTAGCTGGTGAACACCCCCGACGGCCCGATCACGAGCACGCCGGCCCCGCCGAGCTGACGCCGGTAGCGGTACAGCAGGTAGGCGGCGCGGTGCAGCGCGACGGCCGTCTTGCCGGTGCCCGGCCCGCCGGTGATCTCGGTGACCCCGCGCCACGGCGCCCGGATCACCTCGTCCTGCTCCTTCTGGATGGTCGCGACGATGTCGCGCATCTTCTCGCCACGCGAGCGCCCCAGCGCGGCCATCAGCGCGCCTTCGCCGACGATCTGCATGTCCTCGGGCACGGCGTCGGCGATCAGGACGTCGTCGTCGACGTCCAGGACGTTCTGGCCGGAGCAGCGGATCACGCGCCGCCGCACGACGTCCATCGGCTCTTCGGCCGTGGCCTGGTAGAACGCGGCCGCGGCCGGCGCGCGCCAGTCCGTGACGAGGTTGTCGAACTCGGCGTCGCGGATGCCGAGCCGCCCGACGTACACGCGCTCGGTGTCGAGGTGGTCGAGCCTGCCGAAGACGAGGCCCTCGTACTCGGCGTCGAGCGACTGGAGCGTCTGGTTGGCGTGGTAGACCATCATGTCGCGCTCGAACAGCATCGACGCCTGCTCGAAGATCGCCTCGCGCTGCGCCCCCTGGCCGATTTCGTAGCCCTTCGTGCGCATGGCCTCGGCTTGGGCACGCAGTTCGTCCAGACGGGTGTACACGCGATCGACGTGGGCTTGTTCGATGGCGATCTCGGCCCGTCTGACCCGAGGTTCCGACACGCATGGCTCCTTGACAGCTTCTGGATCGCCTCCGAGGGCGAAGAACGACTCTACGCGTTGGCTCCGGAGGGGACACCAATGTCCCGGTCATGTGTGGCGCGCGCTGTCCCCGCACAATCGGGGGGTGACGAGGATCGTGGCCGGGACGGCGGGTGGACGGCGGCTCAAGGTGCCGCCGAAGGGCACCCGGCCGACGTCGGAACGCGTGCGGGAAGCCCTGTTCAACGCCCTGGAGACGGCGGGCGAGCTGGACGGTGCCCACGTCCTCGACCTCTACGCCGGGTCCGGCGCCCTCGGCCTCGAAGCCCTTTCGCGCGGCGCCGCGGACGCGGTGTTCGTGGAGTCCGACCGGCGTGCGGTGGACGTCCTGCGCGGCAACGTCGCGGCCCTGGGCCTGGGCGGCACGGTCCGCGCCGGGCAGGTCGAGGCGGTGGTCGCCGCGCCCGCACCCGCTCCGTTCGACCTCGTCCTGGCCGACCCTCCGTACGCCGTCGACGCGGCCGCGCTCGGCAAGGTGCTCGCCGCGCTGGCGGCGGGCGGCTGGCTGGGCGGGAGCGCGCTGGTGGTGGTCGAGCGGGCGGCCCGGGACGGCGCGCCCGAGTGGCCGCCGGGCTTCGAGCCGTCGCGGGAAAAGAAGTACGGCGACACGGCCGTCTTCTGGGCCGAATACACGCCTGTGGCGTGAGCCACGCGGCGCAGACCGCGTGGGGCACGGTAGCGTCCGCGCCATGCGGCGTGCGGTCTGTCCCGGTTCCTACGATCCGGCCACCAACGGGCACCTCGACATCATCGAGCGGGCGAGCCGCCTGTTCGACGAGGTCGTCATCCTGGTGGGGGTGAACAAGACCAAGAAGGGTCTCTTCGAGATCGAGGAGCGCCTGGAGATGCTGCGCGAGATCACCGGGAAGCTGCCGAACGTGCGGGTCGACTCGTGGGCGGGCCTGCTGGTCGACTACTGCCGCGACCACGACATCGCGGCGGTCGCCAAGGGCCTGCGCTCGGTCAGCGACTTCGACTACGAGCTGCAGATGGCGCAGATGAACCGCGAGCTGACCGGCGTCGAAACGCTGCTGATGGCGAACAACCCGACGTACGGGTTCGTGTCCAGCTCGCTGGTCAAGGAGGTCGCCGCGCTCGGCGGCGACATCGAGCACTTCGTGCCGCCGATCGTCTTCGAGCGGCTTTCCGCGAAGTTCGGGCGCTGACCGTCCTTTCCGGACCGCGTGTCCGGTTCCCGTCGTTCGGCTCCCTCCGTTCGTCGGGACTTGCGCCCGGTAGTGCGGGAGTTCACGTTCCCGACCCCTGACGATCATCCGATCGGGTTACGGTCCGAAAATGACCAACTACCGATCCCGCCTGGTCGCTGTCCTTTTCGCGCTCCTGGCCACGTTGTTCACCGGTGTCACCGCCGCCTCCGCGGCTTCCCCCGCCGTCGCCGCGCAGAACTCCTGCGGGAACCTCTCGGGCTTCACGCACACGACGCTTTCGGCGCTCCCGCCCGAAGCGACGACGACGTACAACCTCATCCAGAAGGGCGGCCCGTTCCCGTACCCGAAGAACGACGGCGTCGTCTTCGACAACCGGGAAGGCATCCTCCCGGCCTGCGCGTCGGGCTACTACCACGAGTACACGGTGCCGACGCCGGGCTCGAGCACGCGCGGCACGCGCCGCATCGTGACCGGCAGCGCCGGCGAGTACTTCTACACCGGCGACCACTACGCGACCTTCCAGGTCATCGACGTCGGCGGCGGTTCGACGCACGCCTGCGGCGACCTGTCGGGCCTGGCGAAGATCGGCTACTCCCAGCTGTCGTCGGCGGCCCGCGGCGTCGTCGACAACGTCCGGAGCGGCGCCGCCACCGGCACGACGTACGAGAACCGCGAAGGCGTGCTGCCGTCCTGCGCGTCCGGGTACTACAAGCTCTTCGCCGTCGGCACGAACGACCGCGTCATCTCCGGCAAGGCGGGCGAGCTGGCCTACACGCCCGACCACTACGCGACCTTCAAGCGGATCGACCTGAATTCCTGACCCGCGCGCCGCGCCCCCTCGTCCGTGAGTACCGGTGGAACATCGGACGGGGAGGCGCGATGCGGGCCGCTGACGAGGCGTTCGCCCGGGAACGGGCGCTGCCGCTGCGGCGCGGAGCACGTCGCGGGCGTCTGCGCCGATCGACGCTCCCGCCGGGCCCGGGCCGGTGCTCGACGACCGGCAGCTGATCGCCTCGGTCACCGACCCGGGCTTCCCCGCCCGGTAGGCGACCGGGGGACACGCCCGGCGCCGGTCGCGTTCACCGGTTCGGCGGCGGAAACGGGCAGACTGGTTCCCAGCGACAGGGGATTGGAGTGGCCGTGTACCGGGTTTTCGAGGCGCTCGACGAGCTCGTCACCATCGTCGAGGAGGCGCGCGGCGTCCCGATGACGTCCAGCTGCGTCGTGCCCCGCGGCGACGTGCTCGAACTCCTCGACGACGTGCGCGACGCGCTGCCCGCCGAGGTCGACGACGCCCAGGACGTCCTCGACAAGCGCGACGACCTGATCCACGCCGCCCGCAAGGAGGCGAGCGACACGGTCGCCGGCGCGAACGCCGAGGCCGAGCGCACGATCGCCGACGCGACGGACGAAGCGGAGCGCATCCTGGCCGACGCGCGCGCCCGCGCGGAGCAGATGCTCGCCGACGCGCACGACCAGGCGGACCGCACGGTGGCGGCGGGCCAGGCCGAGTACCAGAACCTCACCGACCGGTCCCGCGCGGAGTCCGAGCGCATGATCCAGGCCGGCCGCGACGCGTACGACCGCGCGATCGACGAAGGCCGCGCGGAACAGGCCCGCCTGGTGGCGCAGACGGAGGTCGTCCAGGCGGCCCACGCGGAGTCGGCCCGCATCGTCGACGAGGCCCACGCGGAGGCCGACCGCCAGCGAGCGGATTGCGACGCGTACGTCGACGGCAAGCTGGCGGAGTTCTCGGAGCTGCTGGCGACGACGTTGAGGACGGTCGACTCGGGCCGCAACCACCTGCGGTCGCCGTCGAACCTGCCGAGCAGCGGCGGCCGGCCGACGCTGTACGACTACCAGGTGTGACACGAATCTCGCTTTGAGCCGAGTTGTCCACAGGGCTGTTCGCTTGTGGACAACTTCGCCCGGGGAGCGGCTTCCGGACGGTTTCCTCGACGGGGACGGATAGACTGGACTGGGGACGCCCCCCGGAGAGGGTGGGGGCTGCGGCAGAGTCGCGCCTGGACTCCGGGCACGCAGGTCCGCCCGCCGCCCGAGTGCCCCGGCCTGCTCTCCTTGGCTGCTGCGACGCTGGTCGCCGGGGCCTGCCGCGCTGCCGAAGGTCGCGAATGAGTCATTGGGGACCTCGCACGTCCCGAATGAGTCATTCGCGGCACCCGGTCGGCGGCTCACAGCGCCACTTCCGCCACGGAGCACCGCGGCAGCGATCGACTTTGCCGGAACCCTGGGGGCGCCCGCCGCGGGCAGGGTCCCGGCGGGCAGGGCTCCTCGGACGTCTTGAACGACTCGTTCAGGACGTCCGGCGACAGGAACGAGTCGTTCAAGACATCGCGACAGCGGCCGCCGCCCCGCACCCCGGCGAGCGGACCTGCCCTCGGAAGGGCCGCCCCGGGAGTGGCGGCCATCCCCGCGAGGGACCAGCTCAAAAGGGGTGGCGACCAGTGCGTACCCTGGACTGGATGTCCGAGAACAAGACCCCCCAGCTCGACGACCGCAGCCCGTGGGTGATCGACACCCGTGAGCTCGGCCGTCACGCCGGCCTCAGCCGCGCCGTCAAGCGCAGCGTGCCGGTGGAGACGCCGCTCGGCGTCCCCGATGTCATCACCATCGAGGCCGGCTCCGAGCTGGAACTCGACCTTCTGCTCGAGTCCGTCGTCGAAGGCGTGCTGGTCAGCGGCACCGCGAAGGCCACCGCGAAGGGCACCTGCGCGCGCTGCCTCGACCCGCTCACCGAAGAGGTCGAGGTCGAGGTCCAGGAGCTGTTCGCCTACCCGGGGTCGGCCACCGAGGAGACCACCGAAGAGGACGAGATCCCCCGGCTGGTCGACGACCGGATCGACCTCGAACCCATCGTCCGCGACGCCGTCGTGCTGGCCCTGCCGCTGGCCCCGCTGTGCACCGAGGACTGCGCCGGGCTGTGCACCGACTGCGGCGTCAAGTGGGCCGATCTCGAGCCCGGACACGGGCATGAGAAGATAGACCCTCGGTGGGCCGCCCTCGTCGAGCGCTTCGACGAGAACGCGGGCGAAAAGCCTGGGCCCAGCTGAGCAAGCCTGACGAGCGCCCCAGCTCGTTCCGGAGGAAAGTTCGCTCGCACGACCGCGAGCAGACCGTCATAAGGAGATCTACTCGTGGCCGTCCCGAAGCGGAAGATGTCGCGATCCAACACGCGCTCCCGCCGCAGCCAGTGGAAGGCGGCTCCGGTGCAGCTGGTGCCCTGCTCCAACCGCGCCTGCAAGCAGCCGAAGCTCCAGCACGTCGCGTGCCCGTCGTGCGGCCAGCACAACGGCCGCCAGGTCGTCGAGCCCGCCTGATCGGGTAGCCGACATGGGGGGCAAGACGCCCGGGGGACCCGCAGCCGATCCGGCGCCGTTGCTCGAAGCGCTCGGGGTCACTCTCGACCCCGAGCTGCTCCGGCTTTCGCTGACCCACCGTTCGTACGCGTACGAAAACGGGGGTCTGCCGCCGAACGAGCGGCTGGAGTTCCTCGGTGACGCCGTGCTCGGCCTCGTCGTCACCGATCACCTCTACACCACGCACCCCGACCTGCCCGAAGGTCAGCTCGCGAAGCTCCGCGCCAGCGTCGTCAACATGCACGCACTGGCGCGGGTGGCCCGCGGGCTCGGCGAGGGCGGCCTCGGGGCACACCTGCTGCTGGGCAAGGGCGAAGAGCTCACCGGCGGCCGGGACAAGGCGAGCATCCTCGCCGACGGGCTGGAAGCGGTGATCGGTGCCGCCTACCTCGAACACGGCATCGAGATCGCCCGCAAGCTCGTGCACCACCTCTTCGACGGCCTGCTCGCCGAAGCGCCGTTGCGCGGGGCGGGGCTCGACTGGAAGACGAGCCTGCAGGAGCTGACGGCGTCGGCCGGCCTCGGCGTGCCCGAGTACAAGGTCGAAGACACCGGGCCGGACCACCGCAAGGAGTTCACGGCCACGGTGCTCGTCGCCGGCCGCCCGCTCGGCCACGGCACCGGGTCGACGAAGAAGGAAGCGGAGCAGAAGGCCGCCGAGACGGCCTGGCGTTCGCTGTCCGCCGAACTCGAGGCGCAGAAGAAGGACGAACCCGAGTCCTGATCAGCGGGAACCCCGTTGACGATTCCGCCCTCCTCTCCGTAGCGTGTTGATCATCCGCCGCGCACGTACTCAATGGAGAGGTCTGGCGGATGCGTTTGTTCTTCGTACCCTTGATCGTCGCGGCGCTCGTCGTCGTGCCCGGACCGTCAGCGTCGGCCGCGCAGATCCGCGTGACTTCGCTTTCGGCGTTGCAGTCCGCGCTGGACAAGGCCAACCCCGGCGACACGATCGCCCTGGCCGACGGCTCCTACTCCGCGGGCTCGACGCTCACGATCAAGCGCTCCGGCACCGCGTCGGCGCCGGTCACGGTCACCGCCGAGCACGTCGGCAAGGCGACGATCACCGGCTCGAAGACGTTCTCCTTCGCGAGCGGTGTCTCGAACGTCGTGCTGCAGGGCTTCAAGTTCCGCAACGGCGCGTCGCTGAGCATCCCCGCCGGTGCGTCGCACAACCGCTTGTCCCGCAACGACTTCCAGCTCACCAGCGACGGCAACTGGGTCTCCGTCAACGGCGACGACACCGAAGTCGACCACAACGTCTTCCAGAACCGCACGAGCCAGGGCGTGTTCCTGCAGATCCTCGGGCCGTCCGACGCCATGGCGCAGCGCGTCCACGTGCACCACAACTACTTCTTCAACCACCAGTTCTCGGGTTCCAACGGCGGCGAGTCGATCCGGCTCGGGCTGAGCAACCACCAGTCCTACTCCGCGCACGCTGTGCTGGAGTACAACCTCTTCGAGAAGGCCGACGGCGACATCGAGGCGATCTCCGTCAAGTCGTCGGACAACGTGGTGCGCTACAACACGATCCGCGACAGCAAGGGCTACATCGTGCTGCGCCACGGCAACCGCAGCACCGTCGAGGGCAATGTGCTCTTCAACTCGGGCATTCGCTTCCACGGAAACGACCACAAGATCGTCAACAATTACGTGGCCAACAGCGGCGGCCGCGCGATCGTCTTCGGCTCCGGCGACGAAGCCGACAGCGGACCGACGAGCAAGCTGCACGACCGGCCGGACCGCGTGACGGTCGCCTACAACACGGTGCTGGGCAGCTCGTCGGTGATCGACGGCGACGGCGGCGACTTCAGGCCGAAGGACTGCGTGGTCGCGGACAACATCGTGAAGGGCACTTCCGGCACGCTCGTGACGCTGCCGAGCGGGTCGACCGTCAAGTACGAGGGCAACATCACCTCCGGCGGCACGGCCGGGATGCCCTCGCGGAACGTCGATCCCAAGCTGGTCAAGGATGCCGCCGGGCTTTACCGGCTGACGTCGGGCAGCCCGGCGATCGACGCCGGGGTGGGGTCGTATTCGTACGCCGCGAAGGACTTCGACCTGCAGGCCCGGACGGGCACGTTCGACGTCGGCGCGGACGAGTACTTCGCGTCGGGCACGACGCGGATTCCGCTGGTCAAGGCCGATGTCGGCCCCTCCGCTCCGTAAATTGTCGTACCCGGCGGGCACAATGGCCGTATGCCCGAACTTCCCGAAGTCGAAGTCGTCCGCGTGGGCCTGCAGGCCCACGTCGCGGGCCGGACCATCCGCGAGGCGGAGGTCCTGCACCCGCGCGCCATCCGCCGGCACGCGCTGGGTGCGGAGGACTTCACGCAGCGGCTCACCGGCACCCGCGTCGAGGCGGCGCGGCGCCGCGGCAAGTACCTGTGGCTCGAGCTGTCCGACAAGGAGGCGCTGCTGGCCCACCTCGGCATGAGCGGGCAGATGCTGGTCCAGCCGGAGGGCACGCCGGACGAGAAGCACCTGCGGGTGCGGCTGCGCTTCGACGACGACGGGCCGGAGCTGCGGTTCGTCGACCAGCGGACATTCGGCGGCCTGGCGCTCGACGACCTGCACGACATCGGCGACGACGTGCTGCTGCCGGACACGATCGCGCACATCGCGCGTGACCCGATGGACCCGGCGTTCGACCTCGACGCGGCCGTGCGCGCGTTGCGCTCGCGGCGCACCGAGGTCAAGCGGGCCCTGCTGGACCAGACGCTGGTTTCGGGCATCGGCAACATCTACGCGGACGAAGCGCTGTGGCGGGCTCGCCTGCACTGGTCCCGGCCCACGGAAAAGCTGACCATGGCGAAGGGCCGCGAGCTGCTGTCGGCGGCGTCGGACGTGATGAACGCGGCACTGGGCGCGGGCGGCACGTCGTTCGACGCGTTGTACGTCAACGTCAACGGGCAGTCGGGGTACTTCGACCGGTCCTTGGACGCGTACGGCCAGGAGGGCATGCCGTGCCACCGGTGCGGCACGGCGATCCGGCGGGAGCCGTTCATGAACCGTTCGTCGTTCTCATGCCCACGTTGCCAGCCCCGGCCGAGGTCGAACTCGCGTTGATAAATGGTGTTCGTCTTTCAGCTAGGATGAATACGCCTGGTAGCTGAGGGAGTGCATCGTGGTCAAGGAGCCCGGAAAGTCGACGCTGGCCGACAAGATCGACCGGCTGTTCCACGTGGTCCGCAGGCCCGATCGGGAGCCGTACAGCAACGAAGAGGTCGCGAAGGCCTGCCGTGAGGCCACGGGCGAAAGCTTTTCGACGACCTACCTGTGGCAGCTGCGCACCGGCCGCCGGGACAACCCGACCAAGCGTCACCTGGAAGCACTCGCGCAGTTCTTCGGAGTGCCTCCGGCATACTTCTTCGACGACGAGCAGAGCACGAAGATCGCCGAAGAACTGGCGTTGCTGGGCGCGCTGCGCGACGCCGGTGTCCGCGACCTCGCCTTGCGCGCGGTGACCCTGTCGGCCGACGGGCTCGACACGATCAGCGACATGATCGACGCGATCGCCCGGAGGGAGGCCGGTCGCGGCGGGGCGAAGAAGGAGAACTGAGGTGGCGGCACGCTGCCGGCGAACGGTTTCAGGGGTGGCCGCGGTGGGGCGCGACTGGGCGGGCAAGGGCCCGGGCGTGGCCAGGGCGCGGCGGGGTTCTGGTGGCCGCGGCGAGGAGTGCGTGCGGTGGCTTTCACGGGCGGCCGCGCCGGCGGAGCAGGCGGGCAGCCCGCGGGTGCCCGGAGAGGCGTCCGGCGTGGACCGGCGCCCGGGACTGCCGGCGGTCCGGCGAGCTGCCGGCCGCGGCCCTTGCTCCGCGCGGGTTTTCCCGCCCCCGCCGCGTATCCCCGTGGCGCCCGCCGCGTTGAACCGGCCGGGGCCGTCGGTTTGCCGCGTGGTGAGGGAGTTCTGAAGTGGCGCGACCATCGTGGCGGCGGCGATCGAGCCGCACGCTGTGGGAGCGGGCGCGTCAGGTCGCCGACGCCGTCAGCCTGCCCGAGCCGTTCGATGCCGGGGCGTTCGTCGCCGGCCTGGCCGCCGAACGGGGCCGGCCCATCGAACTGATGCCCGTCAGCGCTCCCGAGGGTGCGCCGTGCGGGTTGCTGATGAGCACCGAACGCGCCGACTACATCCTCTACCCGGCGAACACGACCGCCCTGCACCGGCGGCACATCCTGCTGCACGAGGTCGGGCACCTGCTCTGCGGCCACACCGGCTCCGACGCCGGTGCCGACGGCGTGGCCATCGACGCCGCCGCCGGACGGCAGCTCATGCCGCACCTTTCGCCCGAGCTCGTCCGGCGGGTGCTCGGCCGCACCACCTACACCGAGGTCGAGGAGCGCGAGGCCGAGCTGGTCGCGAGCCTGCTCGCGCAACGCGTCGTGCGGCCCGAAGAACCCCGCGAACCCGCGCCCGGCGTCCCGGAAGGCGTGCGGCGCTTCGACTCCGTGTTCGGCGGCCGGTCGCGCCGCCGGACGCCGTGATCGAGACCCTGGCCTACCACCTGTGCGTGGTGGGCTTCGCCGGGTTCGGGTACAAGCTGATCGAGGCGCGCCACAGCCAGCCCGCGCGCACGATGTGGCTCCTGGCCGGGTTCGGCATCTGCATCGCCACCGGCATCCTGGTGCTGACGCCGGCGATGGCGGCACTGGCCGGCCCGGGCCCGGTCACCGAGTGGGTGCTGACCCTGGCCGGCGACGAGCTGAAACTGGGCGCGATCGGTTTCGCCGTCGCCTTCACGCAGTCGATGTGGCGGGGCGAACGCGCGAGGCCGCTGCCGCACGCGGTGTTCACCGCGGCGACGATGGTGCTGCTCGCGGTGTTCTTCGCGCTGTCCGAGCCGCGGCGCGTCGGTGACCAGACCGTCTTTTCCGGCGCCACGCTGCCCTTCGCCCTCGCCGACAAGGTCGTCTTCCTGCTCTACAGCCTGGTCAGCCTCGGCCTGCTGTTCACGGTGTTCGTCCGCAGCGCGTGGCACGCGGAGCCGGGGCCGCTTCGCGCCGGGCTGTGGCTGCTGGTCGCCGGGGTGGGCGCGGCCTTCGTGTGGACGTTCTGGGACGTCGACGACGTCCGGCAGCTCGCCGCGACGGCCCGTATCGGCGCCCGTGAGGACCTGCCGTCCTCGGTGCTCGCCGCGGCGACGATCGGTTTCGTCGCCACCGGGGCGACGCTCAGCGCGTGGTCGCCGGCCGTGTCGTCGGTGCTCGGCCGCGTCCGCGCGTACCACGCCTACCGCCGCATCGAGCCACTGTGGACGGCGTTGCGCGCGGCCGTCCCGGGCATCGCGCTCGACCCGGGCCGGGAGCTGGCGGGCGGCGCGGAGTTCGCGCTGTACCGCCGGGTCATCGAAATCCGCGACGGCCACCTCGCCCTCCGCGCCCACTTCGACCCCGATCTCCCGGCCCGCGCGGCGGCCGCGGCGCGCCGCGCGGGTGTCCGCGAAGCCGACGTGGCGGCCACGGTGGAAGCGGTGACCCTGGCGGCGGCGATCGAGGCGGGCCGCGCGGGACGGCGGTTCGAGCCGGGGGAGACACCCCCGGACCCGTTGCCGGACGCGGACGTCGAGACGGAAGCGGCCTGGCTGGTCCGGGTCAGCCGCGCCTGGCGGCGCGAGACGGTGGTCGAGCGGGTGCGGGCCACCCTCGGCTAACCCCGCCCAAGCGCCCCAATGTGGCGTTGGTTGCGTCCAACGCACCGAACGCCACATTGGGTGCGTTGGACGCACCGAACGCCACATTGGGGCGCATGAGGCGCGCGCCGGTCAGCGCGGGTAGCGGGCGCCGTTGACCGTCACCCTCAGCGTGTACAGCGAGCTCGACGCCGTGATGAACAGCTCGTTCCCCCGGGCGCCGCCGAAGGTGAAGTTCGAGCAGATCTCCGGGATCAGGAGCTTGCCGATCCGGGTTCCGTCGGGGGCGAAACAGTGCAGGCCGTCGTGGGCCGCGGCCCACACCTGGCCTTCGCTGTCGACGCGGACTCCGTCGAAGCCGCCCTTGTCGCTCGTCGCGAAGATCTCGCCGCCCGTCAGCGTGCCGTTTTCGCCGACGCCGAACACCCGGATGTGGCTCGGGTCCTGCCGCGTGTCGGCGATGTACAGCAGGGATTCGTCGGCCGAGAACGCCAGCCCGTTCGGGCGCGAGAAGTCGCCGGCGACGATCCGCACTTCGCCCGACGGGTCGGCGCGGTACACGTGACACCCGCCGATCTCGCTTTCCGCGCGGTAGCCCTCGTAGTCGCTGTCGATGCCGTAACTCGGGTCGGTGAACCAGATCGACCCGTCCGAGTGCTCGACGACGTCGTTCGGGCTGTTCAGCCGCTTTCCCCGGTACGCGTCGGCCAGCACGGTGATCGAGCCGTCGTGCTCGGTGCGCGTCACCCGGCGAAGGCCCTGTTCGCAGCTGACCAGCCGCCCCTGCCGGTCGACGGTGTGGCCGTTCGCGTAGTTCGACGGCTGCCGGAAGACGCCGACCTGGCCGGTGGTCTCGTCCCAGCGCAGCGTGCGGTCGTTCGGGATGTCGCTGAACACCAGGTACCGGCCGGCCGGGAAGTACGCCGGTCCCTCGGTCCAGCGGCAGCCGGTGTGCAGGCGCTGCATCCACTCGTCGCCGTTGACGCGCCGGAAGCGCTCGTCGAGCACCTGAAAGTCCGTCTTCACCAGATCCATCGCCCACTCCTAAACGATATTCTGTGCAAAGCATGGATTGCCGAACCTGATATGGTCAAGTCATGGATGACGTGGATCGCAGGCTGCTTTCCGAACTGCAGCGGGACGCGACGCAGGCGTACGCCGCGCTCGGCAAGGCTGTCGGGCTCTCCGCCGGAGCCGCCCACGAGCGGGTGCGCAAGCTCCGCGAACAGGACGTGATCCGGCGGACCACGGTGGACGTCGACCCGGCCGCCGTCGGCCGCGGCGTCGCGGCGTTCGTCCTCGTCGAGGCGAACGCCTGGATGGGTGACCAGCCGGTGCGGGCGGCTCTCGAAGCCCTGCCCGAGGTGGTCGAGGCGCACATCATCGCGGGGCCGGCGTCGCTGCTGGTCAAGGTGCGCGCGGGGACGACCGAAGAGCTCCAGGCGTCGCTGCGCCGGCTCTTCGCGATCGACGGCGTCACCGGCACGCAGACGATCGTCGTCCTCGAATCCTTCTTCGAACGGCCGGTGGACACGCGGGCCTGAGGTGTCCCGGCGACACGAACAGCCCTCCGCCGTGCACACTACTGTGCAATGCGTGGTACCTTCTCATGCGTAAGACTGGAGGGTGCAGTGGAGATCAGTCAGCTGCTCAAGGGTGTGCTCGATCTCGCCGTCCTCGCGGTGCTCCGCGAAGAAGACGGCTATGGGTACGACGTACTGAGACGGCTCCGGGCCGCCGGCCTGGACGAGGTGGGGGACGCGTCGGTGTACGGGACGTTGCGCAGGCTGTACAAGGCCGGCCTGCTCACCTCGTACGTGGTGCCCAGTGAAGAGGGGCCCCACCGCAAGTACTACAGCCTGAACGAGCCGGGTCGCGCGCGCCTGGCGGAGTCCGGCAAGACCTGGCAGAGCTTCGCTTCGACGATGAACGTGCTTTTGGGAGACGCAGCATGAGCGACAAGCCGACCGCCGTGCGGGTCTATCTGGCGCGGGTCCGCACCGCGCTCGCCGACCTGCCCGCGACCGAGGTCGAGGAAATCCTCGAGGACGTCCGCCCGCACCTGGCGGAACTGGAGGCCGAGCTGGGGGAGGGTGCCCGCGTCGAGGCCTTGATCGAACGGCTCGGCACGCCCGAAAGCTACGCCGCCGAACTGCGCGCGTCCGGCGGGTACCCGCCGGCCGGGGAAGGTGCGGCACCGACGACCGCGGCCGGCCCGGCGAAACCGCGGATCGCGTTGTGGGGCCTGCTGCTCAGCGCGCTGGCTCTCGCGCTGCTCGCGTTCGGCGCCGCGACCGCCGGCCGGGTCCAGGTGCTGGCGGCCCTGCTGCTGGTGGCGCCGGTGTTCGCCGTCAGCCTGGCGCTGATGCTGCGTGGCGGCGTCGAGCCGGTGCTGGCGCTGCCGGAAGTGGCGTGGCTGCGGAGGGCACTGGCCAGGGGGCGCGAGCAGGACGAGGCCGGCAAGCTGCTGCGCTACTTCGCGTCGCTGAAGCCGGCGTGGTGGGTGCTGTGCGCCGTGGCGCTGGTCGCGTTCGGGCTGCTGCTCATGGTGCGCCAGCGCAGCGCGGTGCTGCTGGTGCCGTTCCTGCTGCTGGTGGGGGCAGCGATCGTGTGGGCCGGTCCGCGGGTGCGCCGCGACCGGCGGCTGCTGTGGCTGGTCGTGCCGGTTTCGGCGTTCGTCGTCGGGAGCGTGCTCGGCGGGATCGGTGCCGTGGCCGACCTCGGTCCCGGCGGCCGGACCTACTACGGCCCGCCGTCCTACAGCACGGCGGGAGACAGCTACGGCAACGACCAGCTGACCTACGGCGGCCGCTCGATCGAGAACGTCTACGCCTTCGACGGCGAAGGCAAGCCGCTGACCGAGGTCTACCTCTACGACGAAGACGGCCGGCCGATCACGCTGACCCGCTACGGCTGTGAGCGCTCCAGCGGCAGCAAGCAGAAGATCGGGGAGGACAACCGGTTCCCGCGGCCGAAGATCGAGCAGGGCGTCACCGACAACCAGGGCAACTACAACGGCTACAACGGCTACCGTCCGGCCTGCCGCGAGGAAGCGGGGGTGCCGTTCAGCGCCGCGATCCCCAAGGTGACGGTACCGCCGGCGTCTTCGTCCGCGCCGGCCTCGCCGACGCCGACGAAGTAGCGGGGTGAACGCCCGGTGCGCGGGCCGGGGCCGCTCGGGAGCGCGTTCACCCGTTCCGAACGCGTCTGAAACGCCGGGCGAACGTGAGCGTGCTGAGCTGGGTGGGTGACGCCACCCACGGACAGTTTCGCCCCGCGCACCCGGGTCGTCCACGGGTACGAGCGCGCCTACCGGATGGCCGGGCGCGGGCCGGTCCTGCTCTTCCTGCACGGCATCGGCGACGACTCGTCGACCTGGCTGGACCTGCTGGAGTCACTGTCGGCCGACTTCACGGTGATCGCGCCCGACCTGCTCGGCCACGGCTCTTCGGCCAAGCCGCGCGCGGACTACTCGGTCGCGGCCTACGCGTGCGGCATGCGCGACCTGCTGACCACCCTCGACGTCGACCGGGTGACGGTGGTCGGGCACTCGCTCGGCGGTGGTGTCGCGATGCAGTTCGCCTACCAGTTCCCGGAACGGTGCGAGCGCCTCGTGCTGGTCGGCTCGGGTGGGGTCGGGGCGGGCGTCCACCCGCTGCTGCGCCTGGCCGCGGCGCCGGGGGCGGAGCTGCTGCTGCCGCTGCTGGGGACGCCGCCCGCGGTGGCGGCGCTGCGTGGGCTCGCCGGGCTGCTGCGGCTGTTCGACGACGCGGACCTCGACTACGTGCTGACCCGGTACGCGCGGCTGGTCGAGCCGGGCACGCGCTCGGCGTTCCTGCGGACGCTGCGCTCGGTCGTCGACTGGCGCGGGCAGGTGGTCAACATGCTGGATCGGTGCTACCTGACCGAGGGCATCCCGACGCTGCTGGTGTGGGGCACGGAGGACACGGTCGTGCCGAGCGGCCACGCGTTGCGTGCGCACCGGGCGATGCCGGGCAGCAGGCTGGTCCTCTTCGAGGGCGCGGGCCACTTCCCGCACCGGTCGGATCCGGAGCGGTTCCTGGAGATCCTCCGGGAGTTCCTGGCGGAGACGCCGCCGGCACGGTACGACCGCGCGCGATGGGGGAAGCTGCTCCGCGCGGGCCGTCCGGCGGAAGCTCCCGAAACCGCGGGGACCCCGGACCCGCCGACGGTCTCGTCGGGCACCTGAGCAGCCCCCGTTTTCTACGCTACCGGCGGGCACCGACAGTTTCCGGGATAGCCGGCGGAGTTGTCCCCAGGTACGACGAAGGCCGCCTCCCCGGGGAGGCGGCCTTCGATCTTCAGTGCGTCAGTGGCCGAAGGCGCTGCGCGCCGCCAGGTCCGCCAGCAGCGCGCGGCCCTTCTCGGCGTTGCGGGGCTGGGACAGGACGTCGTAGCGGCGGGCGACCAGCTGGCTCTGCGAGATGAACCCGCGCTTGTTGCGGTTCACCGCGTAGCCCAGCGCGCCGAAGAGCAGGTTGAACCCGAGACCGGCGATGAGGCCGATCGCGATCGGGACCAGTCCGGCGCCCGGGTTCAGCAGGCTGAGCACCAGGCCGAGGAACAGACCGAACATGGCACCGGAGGTCGCCGCGCTGCCGAGGACCTTGCCCCAGGACATCTTGCCCGCGACCCGCTCGACGAGCATCGGTTCCACGCCCACGATCGTGACGTCGGTGACGGGGAAGTCCGCGCCCGCGAGGTGGTCGACCGCCCGCTGTGCCTGCTCGTAGGACTCGTACGAACCGATCGGCCAGCCGGTGGGCAGGGTCGGCAGCTGGGGCCGGGCCTGCTGCTGCTCGCCGAACGTGCTCTGCGTGAATGCTGTGGTCATCGATCTCACCTCTCTTGCCCCGTTCAACGTGCGAGCGCCCCGGATTCCTCCCGTGGCGGGCGAATTCACAGACTCTTCTCAGCCGGGCAACCCGGACAATCCGGTCATGCCCGGGGCCGATCCGGGCAACGGATGTCTTGAACGACTCGTTCAGGACCTCCGAAGACCTGAACGAGTCGTTCAGGACGCTGCACCGCCCGGTTACGCAGCCGGAGCCCGGCGTTGCCGGACCTGAACGCCCGGCCGCCGCTGTAATGGTTCAAAAAGAGACCTTTGTTCCGGTTGACCCGACGAGGCTCACCGGGTAGGAAGGACCGGCAAAGGATTCATACCAAACCTTTGGGGCGACGGATGGCACGCAGGCGAGGCATGCTCACGCTCGACGAACTCCGGGCGCGCGTGGACGCGGGCACGATCGACACCGTGCTCGTCGCGATCACGGACATGCAGGGCAGGCTCCAGGGCAAGCGCTGCTCCGCGGAGTACTTCCTGGACGAGGTCGTCGGCCACGCCACCGAAGCCTGCAACTACCTCCTGGCCGTCGACGTCGACATGAACACCGTCGACGGCTACGCGCTCTCCTCCTGGGACAGCGGCTACGGCGACTTCGTGCTGCGGCCCGACCTCGAGACACTGCGGGAGATCCCGTGGCACGAGGGCACCGCGCTGGTCCTGGCCGACATCGAGCGCGTCGAGGGCGGCCCGGTCCCGATGTCGCCGCGGCAGGTCCTGCGCCGTCAGCTCGACCGGCTCGCCGAACGCGGGCTCGCCGCCTTCGTCGGCACCGAGCTCGAGTTCATCGTCTTCGACGACACCTACGAGAGCGCCTGGGACAAGCGCTACCACGGCCTCAAGCCCGCCAACCAGTACAACGTGGACTACTCGATGCTCGGCACCGCGCGGCTGGAGCCGCTGCTGCGCCGCATCCGCAACGACATGGCCGGCGCCGGGCTCTACCCGGAGTCCGCCAAGGGCGAATGCAACCCGGGCCAGCAGGAGATCGCCTTCCGCTACACCGACGCGCTCTCCACGTGCGACAACCACAGCGTCTACAAGAACGGCGCCAAGGAGATCGCCGCGCAGGAGGGCAAGAGCCTCACCTTCATGGCGAAGTACAACGAGCGCGAGGGCAACTCCTGCCACATCCACATCAGCCTGCGCTCGACCGAGGGCCGGGCCGTCCTGGCCGGCGACGGCGAGCACGGCTTCTCGAAGCTGATGGAGCACTTCCTCGCCGGCCAGCTCGCCGGGCTGCACGAGCTGACGTACTTCTTCGCCCCGAACGTCAACTCCTACAAGCGGTTCGTGCCCGGCAGCTTCGCGCCGACCGCGATCGCCTGGGGCACCGACAACCGCACCTGCGCGCTGCGCGTCGTCGGCCACGGCGAGTCGCTGCGGGTCGAGAACCGGGTGCCGGGCGGGGACGTCAACCCGTACCTCGCCGTCGCCGCGCTGATCGCCGCCGGGCTCCACGGCATCGAGAACGAGCTGGAGCTGGAGGAACCCTTCACGGGCAACGCCTACAACTCCGACCGGGGCACGGTGCCGACGACCCTGCCGGAAGCCGCCGCGGCCCTGGACGGCAGCGACCTGGCGCGCGGGGCCTTCGGCGACGACGTCGTCGACCACTACCTGAACGCGGCGAAGATCGAGATCGACGCCTACAACGCCGCCGTCACCGACTGGGAGCTGATCCGTGGCTTCGAGCGACTCTGAGCCCGTCGTCGGCCTCACCAGCTACCTCGAACCCGCGAAGTTCGGAGTCTGGGAGACCGAGGCCGCGCTGCTGCACCGCGTCTACGTCGACTGCGTCGTCGCGGCGGGCGGTATCCCGGTGCTGCTGCCGCCCGTGTCCGGCGCCCACGACCGGTTGGTGTCCACTGTGGACGCGCTGGTGCTCACCGGCGGCGCCGACGTCGAGCCCGGGCGCTACGGCCAGGAGCCGCACCCGGCGACCTACACCCGGCCGGACCGGGACGCCTTCGAGTTCGCGCTGTTCGCGGCCGCGCGCGAGGCGGGCAAACCGGTGCTCGGCGTGTGCCGCGGCCTGCAGGTGATGAGCGTCGCCCTCGGCGGCACCCTCACCCAGCACCTGCCGGAGGCCATGGAAACGACCGATCACCAGCCCGCCCCCGCGACCTTCGGCCGGGGCACGGTCACCCTCGCCGAGGGCAGCCGCGCGGCGGCGGTCCTCGGTCCCGAAACCAAGACGCTGTGCTACCACCACCAGGCGATCGACCGGCTCGGCACCGGCTTGGAGCCGGTCGGCTGGGCCGCCGACGGCACCGTCGAGGCCGCCGAGATCCCCGGCGAGTTCACCCTCGGTGTCCAGTGGCACCCCGAGCAGGACACCGACGACGTCCGGCTGTTCCAGGCTCTCGTCGAAGCGAGCAAGGAGAACCGATGACCACCACGTTCGACGTCCTGAACCCGGCCACCGAGGAGGTGGTGCGGACGGTCCCGCTGACGAGCGCCGAGGAGACCGACGCGGCGATCGCCCGCGCGCAGGCGGCGTTCCCGGCGTGGCGCGACGTCACTCCCGGCGACCGCGCGCGCCTGCTGCGCCGCTTCGCCGACGCCGTCGAGGCCGACATCGAGCACCTCGCGCGACTCGAGGTCGAGAACTCCGGGCACACCATCGGCAACGCCCGCTGGGAAGCGGGCAACGTCCGCGACGTCCTCAACTACTACTCCGCCGCGCCGGAACGCCTGATCGGCAAGCAGATCCCGGTGCCGGGCGGCATCAACGTCACTTTCCAGGAGCCCTTGGGCGTGGTCGGCGTGATCGTGCCGTGGAACTTCCCGATGCCGATCGCCGGCTGGGGTTTCGCGCCCGCGCTCGCCGCCGGGAACACCGTCGTCCTCAAGCCCGCCGAGCTGACGCCGTTGACCGCCCTGCGGCTGGCCGAGCTGGCGCGCGAGGCGGGCATCCCCGAGGACGTCTTCCAGGTGCTGCCCGGCAAGGGATCCGTGGTCGGACAACGGTTCGTCGATCATCCGGCCGTGCGCAAGGTCGTCTTCACCGGCTCCACCGAGGTCGGCAAGCAGATCATGGCGGGCTGCTCGGCGCAGGTGAAGCGCGTGACGCTCGAGCTGGGCGGCAAGAACGCGAACATCGTCTTCGCCGACTCGGACCTGGAGAAGGCCGCGGCGACCGCGCCCTACGGCGTCTTCGACAACGCCGGCCAGGACTGCTGCGCGCGGTCGCTGATCCTTGTGCAGGCGAGCGCGTACGACCGCTTCATGGAGCTCCTCGAACCCGCGGTGCACGGCGTGGTCGTCGGCGACCCCGGCGACGAGAAGACCGAGATGGGCCCGCTGATCTCGGCCGCGCACCGCGAGAAGGTCGCGAGCTACGTGCCGGACGACGCGCCCGTCGCGTTCCGCGGCAGCGCGCCCGCCGGGCCGGGCTACTGGTTCCCGCCGACCGTCCTCACCCCGCCCGACCTGCGGCACCCGGCCGCGGCGGAGGAGGTCTTCGGCCCGGTCGTCGCCGTCGTGCCCTTCGCGGAGGAGGCCGACGCGATCCGCATGGCCAACGCCACCGAGTACGGCCTGTCCGGGTCGATCTGGACCCGCGACGCCGGTCGCGCGTTCCGAGTCGCGCGCGGCGTCGAATCCGGCAACCTGTCGGTCAACTCGCACTCTTCGGTGCGCTACTGGACGCCGTTCGGCGGGTTCAAGCAGTCCGGCCTCGGCCGCGAGCTGGGTCCCGACGCCGCGGCGGCGTTCACCGAAACCAAGAACGTCTTTCTGAGCACGGAGGAGTAATGGTCCAACGTTTCGAAGGCCGCGTCGCGGTCATCACCGGCGGCGCCAGCGGCATCGGGCTCGCCTCGGCCCGCCGCCTGGCGAGCGAAGGCGCAAAGGTCGTCATCGCGGACCTCTCACCGGTCGAGGGCAAGGCGGCCGCCGACGAGATCGGCGGCGCGTTCGTCCAGACCGACGTCACCGATGCCGAGCAGGTGGAGAACCTGTTCCACACCACGGTCGAGCAGTTCGGCTCGGTCGACGTCGCGTTCAACAACGCGGGGATTTCGCCGCCGGAGGACGACTCCATCCTCACCACCGGCATCGACGCCTGGGAGCGCGTGCAGCGCGTCAACCTGACGTCGGTGTACCACTGCTGCAAGGCCGTCCTGCCGCACATGCAGCGCCAGGGCAAGGGTTCCATCATCAACACGGCGTCGTTCGTCGCGGTGATGGGCGCGGCGACGTCGCAGATCTCCTACACCGCGTCCAAGGGCGGCGTGCTCGCGATGAGTCGCGAGCTCGGCGTGCAGTTCGCGCGGGAGAACATCCGCGTCAACGCGCTGTGCCCGGGGCCGGTGAACACCCCGCTGCTCAAGGAGCTGTTCGCCAAGGACCCGGAACGCGCCGCGCGGCGGCTGGTGCACGTGCCGGTCGGCCGGTTCGCCGAGCCGGAGGAGATCGCGGCCGCGGTCGCCTTCCTGGCCAGCGACGACGCCAGCTTCATCACGGCGTCGCAGTTCCTCGTCGACGGCGGCATTTCGGGGGCGTACGTCACCCCGATCTGACAGGCTGGTGCCGTGACGGGACTGATGCCCAGCCAGGACGACGTGCTCGGGTACTTCGACACGCTGTCGAACTGGGGACGGTGGGGCGACGACGACGAGCTGGGCACGCTGAACCACATCACCGACGACGTCCGGCTGGCGGCGGCGCGGGCCGTGCGCCACGGCCGGAGCGTGTCGTGCGCGTGGGAGGTGGCCGTCCCCGAAGAGATGGAGCGGTCGACGACGACGTGCCCGTGCTTCGCCGACCTGCCGGGTGCGGAGAACATGCCGCTGCCCGGGTTCCGCAACGACCGGCACTGGGGTTACTCGAACGAGCGCCTCGGCATCCTGTTCCACGGCAACACGATCACCCACGTCGACTCGCCGTGCCACATCTTCTGGGACGGCAAGATGTACAACGGGCGGCCGCACGCGCTGGTCGGCGCCGAGACGGGATCGGCGTGGGGAGCCGTCACGGCGGCGGCGGACGGGATCGTCACGCGCGGTGTCCTGCTGGACGTCGCGAAGGTCCGCGGTGTGCCGTCGCTGGAGCCAGGTGACGGTGTGTTCCCCGGCGACCTCGAGGAGGCCGAGCGCCGCCAGGGTGTCCGGGTGCGGCCGGGCGACGCGGTGCTCCTGCGGACCGGCTACGGCCGCGTCCGGCACGAGGCCGGGCCGTCCGGCGGCGTCACGCAGGCCGGCTGGCACGCGTCCTGCCTGCCGTGGCTGCACGAACGGGGAGTCGCGCTGATCGGCGCCGACACGCCCACCGACGTCCAGCCGTCGGGGTACGACGACCTGGCGATGCCGGTGCACACCGTGGGCCTCGTCGCGATGGGTCTGTGGCTGCTCGACAACTGCGACCTCGAGGCGTGCGCGACGACGGCGACCGAGCTCGGGCAGTGGGACTTCCAGCTCGCCGTCGCGCCGGTCCGCTTCGCCGGCACGTCCGGCAGCCCGGTCAACCCGATCGCCACGTTCTAACGGCGCTTGGTCGGGGTCTTGACGCCGTAGACGTCCTTCAGGAACTTCCAAGCGGCGTTGAGCCGCTTGCGTTCCTCGGAGAGGAGCCGTTCGCGGCGGCGAAGGACGCGAGTGGCGACTTCGGAGGCGAGGAACGCGCCGGCGGCGAAGGTCAGCACGCCGACGATCAGCGTCAGGGCGATGATGGTGGTCGTCATGCCGTTCAGCGTCGGGCGCGCGTGGGCGTTTCGTCCCTGCGCAAAGCTAGCCGGTTTCGTTAGCTTTGTGAGGTGACGCACTGGCGCGCCGACGAGTGGGCGGAAGCGGTCCGGGCCGGCATCCGGGCCCGGGGGCTGTCCCTGGACGAGGCCGCGCGCCGCATCGGCGTCCCGACGTCGACGCTGCGCAGCTGGATCGAGCACCGGCACGCGCCGAAGGTGACCGTCTTCGACCACTGGGCGCAGCTCGCCGAGGTGACCGGCCTCGGCGAGGCCGAGCTGCTGCGCGTCGCCGGCGTGCTGCCCGACGCGCTGGCGACGCCGGTGCACGTCGCCCAGGCGGCGAAGGCGCTGCGGGAGGGCATCGACCAGGCCGGGCAGTTCCTGCGGCAGGCGACGGCGCTGGTCTACTCCTCGCCCGGCACGCAGGTGGCGAACGCCATCGCGGCGTCGCCGGTCGACTGGGAGATGCGGATCCGCTCGGCCACCCGCGGCGACGAGGTCCGCGTCACCTACCACCACTACGTCGGGGTCGTGCCGCCGCGCGGCTTCCCGCACACCGACGCCGAGGCGCGCCGGATCCTCGAGCACGAGATCCTCGGCGAGCTGTGGCGGCCGCTGGGGCTGTACTGGCGGGTCGCCGAGGTGCACGACTGGCACGAGCCGCCCCGGCTGGTCATCCAGGTGCCCGAGCAGGAGGCGACGCGGCCGCCCGTGCCGTCGCCGGTCGTGACGGCGCCGCCGGTGGTCGTCTTGTCGCCGATCTGGGGCTACGGCGAGCTGCTGGCGTCGCTGGTCGCCGACGGCCTCGGGTTCGGCAACGTCGACTTCCGCTACTTCGGCCTCCCCGACGCGATGGCCGACCGGGTCCGGATCACCGCGCGCGAGCTGGCCGAGCCGGCGCCGCGGCTGGTGCACTCGGTGCCGCCGATCATGCTGCTGCACGGCCTGGCCGTGCCGGACCTGACCGGACGGCTCCCGGTCGTCGTCCGCTACGGGCCCCGCATGCGCGCCCGGGCGGCCCGGATCTACCGGTCGGCGCTGCTGGAAGCCGGGTTCGACGACCCGCTGGAAGGAGCCCGGGCGATCGAAGAGGCGATCACCGTGCCACCGGGCTGCGCGTACTACGAGGTGACGCTCGCCGACGAGGACGTCTTCGACGGCGACAGCCCCTCTCTCGACCGGCTCAACGACTCGGTGGCGTGGCATGCCGAGCAGATCGTCGAGCAGGTGCTGCTGGGTGCGGGCCTGCCGCCGGTGCCGCTGGGCGGGCCGCTGAAACGCCTGGTCCTGCCCTCCGGCCGGGTCCGCCGCCCACCGGCCTTGGCAGGTGGAGTGGTCCGCCGCGGCCCCGGAGGTCGCGAATGACTCATTCGCGACCTCCGAGGCCGCGAATGAGTCATTCGCGGCGTTCCGCGGGCGCGGTCGAGGCCGGGTCGAGGGCCACTGTGGTGTTGGCCGGGTGAAGTAGACGGCCGCCGGAAGCGCCGGGTACCGTAGCGGCCACAACTGCAGATCGGGCCGTCGAGCCGAGGCGGGAGAGCCCTCACGAACGTGGTGGGGCACCGAAGGAGCAAACTCCCCGGAATCTCTCAGGTACCCGCTACCGCTTCTGGCGAGGCCACTCTGGAAAGCAGGCGCACCCGCGTCTCACCCAAGGTGAAAGCCGTGTCGCACACGGTGAAACTCTCAGGTGCCATGACAGAGGGGGAGTTCCCAGCGCACCGTTGTGCCCGGTGCCCGGCCCGAGGAGCTCCCGATCACTTCCACGCAGTTCGACGCCCGCCACATCGGTCCCTCCGAGGCCGAGCGCGCGAAGATGCTGGCCGAGTGCGGTTACGGCAGCCTGGACGCCCTCGTCGGCGCCGCCGTCCCGACCGCCATCCGCGCCACCCGTGACCTGCGGCTGCCGCCCGCCGCGTCCGAAGAGGACGCCACCGCGGAGCTGCGTGCGCTCGCCGCGCGCAACCGGCCGATGACGCAGATGATCGGTCTCGGCTACTCCGACACCGTCACCCCCGGCGTGATCCGCCGCAACGTCCTCGAGAACCCGGCCTGGTACACGGCGTACACGCCCTACCAGCCGGAGATCTCCCAGGGACGGCTCGAAGCGCTTCTCAACTTCCAGACCATGGTCGCCGACCTCACTGGCCTGGCCACCGCGAACGCGTCCCTGCTCGACGAGTCGACCGCCGTCGCCGAGGCCGTCACGCTGATGCGCCGCGCGTCCAAGTCCAAGTCGAACAAGGTCGTGCTCGACGCCGAGTGCCTGCCGCAGACCATCGCCGTCGTGCGCACCCGCGTCGAGGCGCTGGGCATCGAGGTCGAGGTCCGCGACCTGCTGACCGGGCTTCCCGACGAGTTCTTCGGCGTCGTCGTCCAGTACCCCGGCGCGTCCGGTGTGCTGCGCGGCCGCGGCTTCTACCAGGCGATTTCGGAGTCGGCCAAGGCCGCGGGCGCGCTGTACACCGTCGCCGCCGACCTCCTCGCGCTGACGCTGGTCACCGCGCCCGGCGAGTTCGGCGCCGACGTCGCCGCGGGCTCGACCCAGCGGTTCGGCGTCCCGCTCGGCTACGGCGGCCCGCACGCCGGGTTCATGGCCGTCCGGTCCGGGCTCGAGCGGTCGCTGCCCGGGCGGCTGGTCGGCGTCTCGGTCGACGCCGACGGCAACTCCGCCTACCGCCTCGCGCTGCAGACGCGTGAGCAGCACATCCGCCGCGAGAAGGCGACGTCCAACATCTGCACCGCGCAGGTCCTCCCGGCCGTGCTCGCCGCGATGTACGCGGTCTACCACGGTCCCGACGGCCTGAAGCAGATCGCCGAGCGCGTCCACGGCCTCGCCGCGGGCTTCGCCGGGGCCCTCCGCCAGGCTGGTGTCGAGGTCGTGCACGAGTCGTTCTTCGACACCGTCGTCGCGCGCGTCCCGGGCCGGGCCGCCGAGGTCCACGCGGCCGCCCGCGAAGCCGGGATCAACCTCGGCCACGTCGACGCCGACCACGTCCGCGTCGCCTTCGACGAGGTCAGCACCCCCGCGATCGCCGCGAAGGTGCTCAACGCCTTCAAGGTCGAGGGGGAACTGAACGACTGCGTCGCGCTGCCGAACGGCCTGGCCCGCGAGAGCGGCTACATGGGCCACGAGGTCTTCGGCACGCACCGCTCCGAGACGGCGATGCTGCGCTACCTGCGTCGCCTGTCCGACCAGGACTACGCGCTCGACCGCGGCATGATCCCGCTCGGCTCCTGCACGATGAAGCTCAACGCCACCACCGAGATGGAGCCGATCAGCTGGCGCGAGTTCGCCGGCATCCACCCGTTCGCGCCGGCCGAGGACGCGGAGGGCTACCACGTCCTGGTCGCGCAGCTCGCCGAGTGGCTGGCCGAGGTCACCGGCTACGACAAGGTGTCACTGCAGCCGAACGCGGGCAGCCAGGGCGAGCTGGCCGGGCTCCTCGCGATCCGCGCGTACCACCGGGCCAACGGCGACGACGCTCGAGACGTCTGCCTGATCCCGTCGTCCGCGCACGGCACCAACGCCGCGTCCGCGGTGCTCGCCGGGATGCGCGTGGTCGTCGTGAAGTGCACCGACGAGGGCAACGTCGACCTCGCCGACCTGCGGTCCAAAGTGGATGCCCATCGCGACACGCTGGCCGCGATCATGGTGACCTACCCGTCCACGCACGGCGTGTACGAGCACGACATCGACGAGCTGGCCAAGATCGTCCACGACGGCGGCGGCCAGGTGTACGTCGACGGCGCGAACCTCAACGCGCTGCTGGGCCTGGCCAAGCCGGGCGAGTTCGGCGGCGACGTCTCGCACCTGAACCTCCACAAGACGTTCTGCATCCCGCACGGCGGTGGTGGCCCCGGCGTCGGCCCGGTCGCGGTGCGCGCGCACCTGGCGCCGTACCTGCCCAACCACCCGCTGCTCGACGCCGCCGGCCCCGAGACCGGCGTCGGCCCGATCAGCGGCGCGCCGTACGGCTCGGCGTCGATCCTGCCGATCTCCTGGGCGTACGTCCGGATGATGGGCGCGCCCGGCCTGACCGCGGCCACGAAGGTCGCCGTGCTGGCCGCGAACTACGTCGCTTCGCGCCTGGCGCCGCACTACCCGGTGCTCTACACCGGCCAGGACGGCCTGGTCGCGCACGAGTGCATCCTCGACCTGCGGCAGATCACCAAGGAGACCGGCGTGACGGTCGACGACGTCGCGAAGCGGCTCATCGACTACGGCTTCCACGCGCCGACGATGTCCTTCCCGGTCGCGGGCACCTTGATGGTCGAGCCGACCGAGTCCGAGGACCTGGGCGAGATCGACCGGTTCTGCGACGCGATGATCGCCATCCGCGCCGAGATCGACGAGGTCGCGAACGGGCGCTGGAGTGCGGAGGAGTCGCCGCTGCGGGGTGCGCCGCACACCGCGGAGACGCTGGTCGGGGAGTGGGACAAGCCGTACGACCGCGAACTCGCGGTGTACCCGGCGGGTGTTTCGCGGAAGAACAAGTACTGGCCCCCGGTGCGTCGCATCGACGGCGCCCGCGGCGACCGTAACCTCGTGTGCTCCTGCCCGCCCCTGAACGCGTACGAAGGCTGAGATGTCGAAGGAAACCTCCCTGCACGGAGTCCACAAGGGACTCGGTGCGCTGTTCACCGACTTCGCCGGCTGGTCGATGCCGGTCCGCTACGCCAGCGAGCTGGCCGAGCACAAGGCCGTCCGCGAGGCGGCCGGGCTGTTCGACCTGTCGCACATGGCCGAGATCCACGTCACCGGCAAGCAGGCGGCGGACGTCCTCGACTACGCGCTGGTCGGCAACCTCACCGGGGTCAAGCCGGGCCGGGCGCGCTACACGATGATCTGCGACGCCGACGGCGGCGTGCTGGACGACCTGGTCGTCTACCGGCTGGCCGACGAGCACTACCTGGTCGTCGCGAACGCGGGCAACGCGCAGGTCGTCGCGGACGCCCTCGCCGAGCGCGTCGCGGGCTTCGACGCCGTCGTGGACGACCGGTCCGAGACCACCGCGCTGATCGCCGTCCAGGGCCCGAACGCCGCGGCGATCCTCGCTGCCGTGACCGACGCCGACCTGGACGCGCTCAAGTACTACGCCAGCGTCCCGGCGTCGGTGAAGGGCCACGACGTCCTGCTCGCCCGCACCGGCTACACCGGCGAGGACGGCTTCGAGCTGTTCGCCGACGCCGACGAGGCGCCGGCGTTGTGGCGCCTGCTCCTGGAAGCGGGCGAGCCGCACGGCCTGGTCCCGGCGGGTCTCGCCTGCCGCGACACCCTGCGTCTCGAAGCCGGGATGCCGTTGTACGGCAACGAACTCACGCTGGACCAGAGTCCGTTCGAGGCCGGGCTCGGCCGCGTGGTCAAGTTCGAGAAGCCGGGCGACTTCGTCGGCCGCGCGGCCCTCGAAGAGCGGTCCGAGCAGGACGTCCCGCGCGTGCGGGTCGGCCTTCGCGGGCAGGGCCGCCGAGCCCCGCGGCACGGCTACAAGCTGCTGAAGGGCGACACCGAGATCGGCGAGGTCACCAGCGGCGCGCTGTCGCCCACGCTCGGTTACCCGATCGCCATGGCGTACGTCGACCGGGCGTACGCCGAGCCCGGCACCGAGCTGTCCGTCGACATCCGGGGCCGGATCGAGCCCGTCGAGGTCGTCGCCCTGCCCTTCTACTCCCGCGCGTAAAGGACTTTCCCGTGAGCATCCCCGAGAACCTGCAGTACACGAAGGAACACGAGTGGCTGAAGGTCGAGGACGGCATCGCCACCGTCGGCATCACGGCCTTCGCCGCGGAATCGCTGGGTGACATCGTGTTCGTCCAGCTGCCCGAGGCCGGCTCGGCCGTGACCGCGGGCGAGGTGTTCGGCGAGGTCGAGTCGACCAAGTCGGTCAGCGAGCTGTACGCGCCGGTTTCCGGCGAGGTCGTCGAGGTGAACGGCACCACATCGGACACCCCCGAGGTCATCAACTCCGACCCGTACACCGAAGGATGGCTCCTGAAGGTGCGTCTGACCGGGGACGCGCCGGACCTGCTCGACGCCGCCGCGTACGCCGCGCTCACCCAGGAGAACTGATGACGACTTTCGACGCCCACCTCGCCGACGTCGACCCCGAGGTCGCCGCGGCCGTCGCCGCCGAGCTGGACCGCCAGCAGTCGACCCTGGAGATGATCGCGTCCGAGAACTTCGCCCCGCTGGGTGTGCTCGAGGCGCAGGGCTCGGTGCTGACCAACAAGTACGCCGAGGGCTACCCGGGCCGCCGCTACTACGGCGGCTGCGAGCACGTCGACGTCGTCGAGCAGCTGGCCATCGACCGCGCGAAGGCCCTGTTCGGCGCCGAGCACGCCAACGTCCAGCCGCACTCGGGCGCCCAGGCCAACGCGGCCGCGATGTTCGCCGTGCTCAAGCCCGGCGACACGATCCTCGGCCTCGACCTGGCGCACGGCGGCCACCTGACGCACGGGATGAAGATCAACTTCTCGGGCAAGCTCTACAACGTCGTCGCCTACCACGTCGACAAACAGACCGGCATCGTCGACCTCGCCGAGATCGAGCGCCTCGCCGTCGAGCACCAGCCGAAGCTGATCGTCGCCGGCTGGTCGGCGTACCCGCGTCAGCTGGACTTCGCCGAGTTCCGCCGCATCGCGGACCTCGTCGACGCCCGCCTGATGGTGGACATGGCGCACTTCGCCGGGCTGGTCGCGGCCGGGCTGCACCCGTCGCCGGTGCCGCACGCCGACATCGTCACCACGACCACGCACAAGACCCTCGGCGGCCCGCGCGGCGGGCTGATCCTGTGCCGCGAGGAGCTGGCGAAGAAGATCAACTCGGCGGTGTTCCCCGGCCAGCAGGGCGGGCCGCTGGAGCACGTCATCGCGGCCAAGGCCGTCGCGCTGAAGATCGCCGCGAGCGAGGAGTTCAAGGAGCGCCAGCAGCGCACCCTGGAAGGCTCGCGGATCATCGCTTCGCGGCTGTCGAAGGAAGACTGTGCTTCGGCCGGGGTGCGCGTGCTGACCGGCGGCACCGACGTCCACCTGGTGCTCGTCGACCTCGTCCAGTCCACTCTGGACGGTCAGCAGGCCGAGGACCGGCTGCACGAGGTCGGTATCACGGTCAACCGCAACGCCGTCCCGTTCGACCCGCGCCCGCCGATGGTCACCTCCGGCCTGCGGATCGGCACGCCGGCGCTGGCCACCCGCGGTTTCGGCGCGGACGACTTCGCCGAGGTCGCCGACATCATCGCCGAGGCGCTGAAGCCGGACTTCGACGACGCGGTGCGGTCCAAGCTCCGCGACCGCGTCGAGACCCTGGCGGCGAAGCACCCGCTGTACGCGGACCTGTCGCGATGAGCGCGCAGCCCGAGGGCCGGAAGCTGTTGCGTCTCGAGGTTCGCAACAGTGAGACGCCGATCGAGAAGAAGCCGTCGTGGATCAAGACGCGGGTGCGGATGGGGCCGGAGTTCACCGAGCTCAAGGGTCTGGTTCGTCGTGAGGGTCTGCACACGGTGTGTGAAGAGGCGGGGTGTCCCAACATTTACGAGTGCTGGGAGGACCGTGAGGCCACGTTCCTGATCGGCGGGGATCAGTGCACGCGGCGGTGTGATTTCTGTCAGATCGACACGGGGAAGCCGGCGGCTTTGGACACGTCGGAGCCGCGGAAGGTCGCGGAGTCGGTGCAGGCCATGGGCCTGCGGTACTCGACGGTGACCGGAGTCGCCCGGGACGACCTGCCCGACGGTGGCGCCTGGCTGTACGCGGAGACCGTGCGCCAGATTCACGCGCTCAACCCGGGCACGGGTGTGGAGTTGTTGATTCCCGATTTCAACGCCGATCCTGCGCAACTTGCCGAAGTTTTCGGATCGCGCCCGGAGGTTCTTGCGCACAACGTGGAAACTGTTCCGCGGATTTTCAAGCGCATTCGCCCGGGATTCCGTTACGCTCGTTCCCTGGAAGTGATCACGGCGGCGCGTGAGGCCGGGTTGGTGACCAAGTCGAACCTGATCCTCGGGATGGGTGAGACGCCCGACGAGGTGACTCCGGCGATGCGGGACCTGGTGGATGCCGGGTGTGAGATCTTGACGATCACGCAGTATCTGCGGCCGTCGCCGCGGCATCACCCGGTGGACCGGTGGGTCAAGCCGGAGGAGTTCGTCGAGCACTCCCAGGCCGCGGAAGCGATGGGCTTCGCCGGCGTCATGGCCGGACCACTGGTCCGGTCGTCCTACCGCGCCGGACGGCTGTATGCCCAGACCAAGCGTTACCGTGGAGAAGAGCTGCCGGAGAACCTGGCCCACCTCGCCGACCAGGGCCCGGCCTCGCAAGAGGCCAGCTCGCTGCTGGCCCGATAAGGAAGGGGCAGATCAATGGCGATCAGCGTCTTCGACCTGTTTTCCATCGGCATCGGCCCGTCGAGCTCGCACACCGTCGGGCCGATGCGGGCGGCACTGACCTTTGTGGACGGACTCGGCGCGGAACTGCCGTCGGTGTCCCGCGTCCAGGCCGAACTGTTCGGCTCACTCGGCGCCACCGGTTTCGGTCACGGCAGCGACAAGGCCGTGCTGCTCGGGCTGTCGGGTGAGCGTCCCGAAGAGATCGACACCGACACGGTGCCAGGCAAGATCGAGTCGATCCGCTCGCGCGGACGGCTGCTGCTGAACGGCACGCACGAGATCGCGTTCGACGAGGACACCGACCTCACCATGCACCGCCGCAAGTCCCTGCCGGCCCACCCGAACGGCATGGTCTTCCGCGCGTTCGACGCGTCCGGCCTGCAGCTGAGGGAGCGCACGTACTACTCGGTCGGCGGCGGTTTCGTCCGCGACGAGTCGTACGAAACGGACACGGTGTTCGTCGAAGACTCGACGCCGGTGCCGTACCCGTTCCGCACCGGCGCGGACCTGCTGGCGCACTGCGCGTCGACCGGCCTGTCGATCAGCGAGATCATGCTGGCGAACGAGCTGTCCTGGCGCACTGCTTCGGAGGTGCGTTCCGGGCTGCTGCGGATCTGGTCGGTGATGGCGGAGTGCGTCCGCAACGGCTGCACGCACGAAGGCGTCCTGCCGGGCGGTCTCAAGGTGCCGAGGCGGGCGCGCTCGCTGCACGAGAAGCTCCTGGCCGAGGACGGCGCGGACGACCCGCTGTACGCGATGGACTGGGTGAGCCTGTACGCGCTGGCGGTCAACGAGGAGAACGCGGCGGGCGGCCGGGTGGTGACGGCGCCGACCAACGGCGCGGCGGGCATCATCCCGGCGGTGCTGCACTACTACCAGCGCTTCATCCGCCACTCGTCGGACGACGGCATCGTGACGTTCCTGCTGACGGCGGGCGCGATCGGCTCGATCCTCAAGCAGACGGGCAGCATCTCGGGAGCCGAGGTCGGCTGCCAGGGCGAGGTCGGTTCGGCCTCGGCCATGGCGGCGGCGGGCCTGACGGAGGTGCTGGGCGGAACCCCAGCCCAGGTGGAGAACGCGGCCGAGATCGGCGTGGAACACCACCTCGGCCTGACATGCGACCCGGTCGGCGGCCTGGTCCAGATCCCGTGCATCGAGCGCAACGCGGTCGGCGCGTCGAAGGCGATCCACGCGGCAAGGATGGCCATGCGCGGCGACGGCAGCCACGTGGTGACCCTGGACAAGGCGATCAAGACGATGCGCGAGACGGGCGCGGACATGAGCGTGAAGTACAAGGAAACAGCCCGCGGCGGCCTGGCGGTGAACGTCATCGAGTGCTGACCGGCCGCGGTCGCCGATGGCCCGCGGTGGCCCCGGTGACCGAGGGCCGAAAGTCGGCCGGTGCTGATGGCCGGCGGGCTGAGTGCCCGTCGGCGGTGGTGGGTGCCGTGGGCCGCTCGGCGGCGGGTGCCGGTGCTGGTGGCGGTGCTGGTGCCCGGCGGGCCGAGTGCCGATCGGCGGTGGTGGGTGCCGTGGGCCGCTCGGCGGCGGGTGCCGGTGCTGGTGGCCGGCAGTGCTGGTGGCCGGCGGGCCGGCTGCCGATCGGCGGCGGTCGGTGCCGTGGCCGAAGGTCGAGAGCCGATCGGCGGCCGGGGTCAGTGCCCCTCGTCCTCCGGTTCGCTCGCCAGCTTCAACCCGACCTCCACCAGCGTCCACCCCAGCTGTTGCTTCCTCGTCCCCGTGCGCCGGCGAGGTGTCGCCCGGCCCGGTGGGCGGTTTCGCACGCCCCGGTGAAGCTCGGTTTCGCGCTCGTGGACCAGGTCCTCGGCCATCAGAAAGTGCACCGGATCGCCCCCTGCGTCGATGTTCGGTGTCGGTGGTGCCATCGTCGCCGAGAGTGGCCGTTGTGTGCCACTGGTTTTCCGGGCGGCGAACACAGGGTGACCGGTGCTCGCGGATCTCGGCCTAGACTCGCGGGATGGAGTCGACCTCGGTGGTGAATGCCGGTGAAGCGCTGTTCCGGCCGGTCCGCACCGGCAACGCCTTCGAGGAGACCGTCGAGCGGCTGCTGCAGGCGATCCGGCTCGGTGTCGTCGGCGCGGGGGAACGGCTTCCGTCGGAACGCGAACTCGCCGAACGGCTCGGCGTCAGCCGCGTCACGTTGCGCGAAGCCATTCGCGCGCTCTCCGATGCCGGTTACGTTGAGTCACGGCGGGGTCGGTACGGCGGCACGTTCGTGAACGAAAACCTGCCCGGACCCGAACGGTCACCCGGTGGCAAGGTCGACCCCGTCGCGCTGGAGGACGCGCTGAGCCTGCGCTACGTCCTCGAGACCGGCGCCGCCGAGATGGCCGCCGCGCGGTCGCTCAGCCCGGCCGACCGGCAGCACCTCACCGGCACGCTCGCCGAGGCCGCCGGCGCCGATCTCGACGACTACCGCCGCAAGGACTCCCGGCTGCACCTGGCCATCGCCGAGGTCACCGCGTCCGGCTCGCTGACCACCGCGGTGGCCGACGCCCGCAGCCGCGTCAACCAGCTGCTCGACCGCATCCCGCTGCTCCCGCCCAACCTCGGGCATTCGAACACCCAGCACGAGGCGATCGTCGACGCCATCCTCGCCGGCGACGCGCCCGCCGCCCGGCAGGCGATGGCCGAGCACATCGAAGGCACGGCCTCGCTGCTGCGCGCGTTCCTGGCGTGAACGCCGGGTCTTGACAGGATTCGAACAACCTCGGCAGATCTCCACAGAACTTTCACACCCGCCCGGCCGTCACCCATTCGTGACCATTGCGACGGAGGAAGAAGACGCAAAACCGGACACCCCGCGCCGCTTCCGCTGGCGCCGTGTCACGGGCTGGACGATCGGCTCGCTCGTCGGCGTCCCGCTGATCGCCTTCTGGGTCGCCTACCTCGTGCTCGACGTCCGCAGCCCGCAGGACGTCCTGGCCGGGCTCGACAAGACCGTCGTCCTGCAGTACGCGGACGGGTCCGAGCTGCTCAAGGTGCTTCCCGCGGACGGCGACCGGCTGTTCGTGCCCTACTCGCAGGTGCCCGCGAAACTGCGCGACGCGATCATCGCCACCGAGGACCCCACCTTCTGGGACAACCAGGGCTTCGACCCGACCGGCATCGGCCGCGCCTTCCTCACCGGGGTCGGCGGCGGCTCGGGGATCACCCAGCAGTACATCAAGAAATCCACCGGCGACGCCGAGGCGTCGCTCTGGCGCAAGTTCGCCGAGCTGGTGCTGGCCACGAAGATCACCCAGGAACAGAGCAAGGAACAGATCTTCGAAAGCTACGTCAACATCATCTCCTTCGGCCGCGGCACGTTCGGGCCCGCCGCGGCGATGAACGCCTACTTCGGCAAGAAGCTCGACGACTCGATCACCTGGAGCGAAGCCGCCTTCCTCGCCGGGATGATCCAGTCGCCGTCGGTGCACGACCCGGCCGCCTCCGGCGACGCCCACGCCGCGCGGCGCTGGCAGTACGTCCGCGACAAGCTCGTCGCCCGCGGATACGTGAAGAGCGACGAGCAGATGGCCTATCCCGGCGCCGAGATCCTGCCGCCGTCGGAGACCCGCGCGGGCCGTGTCACCTACGACGAGTTCCACATCAAGCAGCAGGTCCTGGCCGAGCTCGAACAGGACGGCTTCCCGCTCTCCCGGCTCCAGCAGGGGAACATGACGGTCGAGACGACCTTGGACCGCGGGATGCAGGACGTCGCGAAGAAGGCGTTGCTGGACAGGCTGAAGCGCGAGCCGAAGGAGTTCCGCGGTGCCCTCGTCGCGGCCGACCCGAAGACCGGTGCCGTCCGCGCCTACTACGGCGGTGACCAGGGCATCCGCGACTACGCGGGCACATCGCACGCGACCGGCTCGGCGTTCTTCCCGTTCACCCTCGCCACGGTGCTGCGCCGGGGTTACGGTGCGGACCTGCCGATCCCGTCGCCGGAAAAGCTCGAGTTCCTCGGCGAAACGTTCCAGTACCCGGACGTCTGCAGTCCGAAGTGCACTTCGCGCAAGGCGATGGCGTCGCAGGCGATCACCCCCTTCATCGCGCTGGCGAAGCAGGTCGGCCCGGACGCGCTGAGCGAAACCGCGCGGCAGGCCGGCATCCCGGAGGCCGTCGACGGCGTCCCGACCCTGCGCGAGAAGGACGGCTTCCTGATCGGCGCGGGCATCGCGGTCGGCCGGTACCCGCTGCGGCCGCTGGACGTGATGGGCGCGTACGGGACCTTCGCCGCGAACGGCCATCGCGCCACCCCGCACCTGGTGGCCAAGGTGCGGGACCGGAGCGGCGAGGTGGTCTGGGAACACCCGGACACCTCGGGTCCGGCGTTCGGCGGCGACGACGTGAGCCGCCGCGTCGCCGACGGCGTCACCGGCACGCTGGCGACGGCGCTGCCGGACGGCCGCCCGGCGGCGCTGCGCACCGGCGAGGCCGAGCACGGCATCGGCCCGGACAACCAGGACGCCTGGGCCGTCGGCTACACCTCGCAGCTGGTCACGGCGGTCTGGATCGGCTCCGACGACGACCGGCTGCTCAAGGACGCCACCGGCGCGAAGCTGACCGGTGACGTCGTCCCGGCCGACATCTGGCGCGGGTTCATGGTCGCCGCCCACCGGGGGCAGCCGGTCCGGCCGCTGTCCGGCGGCGGCCTGCCGGTGGTGCGGCGGTGAGCGGTCAGCGGACCAGGGCCAGCACGAACCCGTCGTGTCCCTTGGCGCCCACGGTCTGCACGGCCGTCGCGTCCAGCCGCGGCTCGGCGGAGAGGAGGTCGTACATCTCCCGTGCGCCCCGGACGTTCGGGTCGGTGCTGCCGGCGTCCGTCACGCGGCCCTGGCGGACGACGTTGTCGACGACGATCGTCGTGCCCGGCCGCGCCAGCTCCAGCGAAGCACGCACGTAGTTGGCGAGGTTGACCTTGTCGGCGTCGATGAAGATGAAGTCGAACGACCCGGACAGCGTGGGCAGCGTGTCCAGTGCGGCGCCGACGCGGATTTCGGTGACGTCTTCGCCGAAGCCCGCCCGCGCCAGGTTCGCCTTCGCGACCTCGGCGTGCTTCGGGTCGTATTCGCAGGTCACGAGCTTGCCGCCGGGCGGGAGCGCGCGGGCGAGCCAGATCGTGCTGTACCCGCCGAGCGTGCCGATCTCCAGGATCGTCCGCGCTCCGGCCATCCGGGCCAGCAGGTGCAGCAGCTTGCCCTGGTTGGGCGCGACGGCGATCGACGGCAGCCCGGCGGCGGCCGAGTCGGCGAGCGCGTCGTCGAGCACCGGATCGGGGGCGAGCAGCGCGCCCGCGAGGTAGTCGTCGATTTCGGCCCAGGTCTTGTCGGTCATGGCACCTCCGAACCCAACTTAGCGGCCTTCGGGATCACGGGCGATGAGCCGATGGGATCATGCTCACGACGTTCGAAGCGGAAGCGAAGGTGGCCATGGACGACTACCGCGTCGTCGCGGACGCCCTCGCCGCCGACATCGAGGCCGGCCGCCTGCGGCCCGGCGACCGGCTGCCGCCGCAGCGCCGGTTCGCGCGGCAGCGCGGCATCGCGAACTCCACCGCCGCCCGCGTCTACGGCGAACTGGTCCGGCGCGGCCTGGCCGTCGGCGAAGTCGGCCGTGGCACGTTCGTCCGCGCCGCGAAGCCGCCGCCCGAACCGGCTCTCGCCGAACCCGGCGACGCGCGCGTCGACCTCGAGCTCAACTTCGCCGTCCTGCCGGGGGAATCCACGCGGCTGGCCCGCGCGCTGGAACCCTTGCTGCGCGAGGACGTCTTCACCGCGGCCCTGCACCCGATCGGCGCCGCGGGCACGCCGGTGGCCCGGACCGCGGCGGCCGCGCTGCTCGCCCGCGGCGGCTGGCGGCCGGACCCGGCCGCGGTGCTGTTCACCGGCAACGGCAGGCAGGCCATCGCGGCCGCGATCGCCGCGTTCGTGCCGGTGGGGGAGCGGCTCGCGGTGGAGTCGCTGACCTACCCGGTGGTGAAGGCCCTGGCCGCGCGGCTCGGCGTGGAGCTGGTGCCGATCGAGACGGACGAGTCCGGCCTGGTGCCCGAAGCGCTGGCCGCGGCCGGGCCGGTTCGCGCGCTGTACGTCCAGCCGACCCTGCACAACCCGCTCGGCACGACGATGCCCCCGGCGCGCCGGGCCGCGCTCGCCGACGTCGTCGCCCGCCTGGACCTGCCGGTGATCGAGGACGGCATCTACACGTTCCTGCGGGACGACGTCCGCCCCTTCGCCGCGTACGCGCCGGAGCGGACGGTCTTCGTCGACAGCCTGTCCAAGCGGGTCGCCCCCGGGCTGACGGCGGGGTTCCTGGTGCCACCCCCGGCGTGGACGGCGCGGCTCGCGTCGTCGGTGCGTTCGGGTGGGTGGGCCGCGTCGCGCTTCGCCGTCGAAGCGGCGACGCAGTGGATCGTGACCGGCACCCTCGCCGAAGTCGAAGCCGCCAAACGCCGTGACGCGGCCGCGCGGGCGGCGCTGGTGGCGGAGAAGCTGCCGGGGCTGCGCGGCGACGCGGCGTCCTACCACCGCTGGTGGGAGCTGCCGGAGCGGTGGCGGGCGGAGACGTTCGTCGCGGCCGCGGCGCGCCGCGGGATCGCGCTGTCCCCGGCGGCGGCGTTCGCGGTGCTGCCGGGCCACGCGCCGAACGCGGTGCGGATCGCGGTGTCCGCTCCGCCGGTGGAAACGCTGTCCGCGGCGCTCGACGTCCTGGCCGGGCTGGCGAGCGGGAACCCGGACGACCTGGTGGCCGACTGACAGCCGCCGCCAGGACCGTGCCAGCGCCGTGTGCGGCCCGCACCAGGAGCCGCCGCCACCCTTCGGTTGTCACGCGATCGAAGGAGCAACGGATGCACACGCCAGTCACGATCATCGGCGCCGGTCTCGGCGGCCTCACCCTCGCCCGCGTCCTGCACGTCCACGGGATCCCGGCCGTGGTCCACGAAGCCGAGCCGTCGCCGATGGCGCGGACGCAGGGCGGGATGCTCGACATCCACGACTACAACGGCCAGCTCGCGGTCGAGGCGGCCGGGCTCATGACCGAGTTCCGCGGCCTCGTCCTGGAGGGCAGGCAGGCGATGCGGGTCCTCGGCCGGGACGGGACCGTGCTGGCCGAGCAGCCCGACGACGGCACCGGCGGGCGCCCGGAGGTGCAGCGCGGCGACCTGCGGCGGATGCTGCTCGACGCGCTCCCGGACGGCATTGTCCACTGGGGACACAAGGTGACCGGTGCCCGTGCCCTCGGCGGCGGACGGCACGAGGTGACCTTCGCCGACGGCAGCACCGAGGTCACCGGCCTGCTGGTCGGTGCGGACGGCGCTTGGTCGCGGATCCGGCCCCTGCTGACGGCGGCGAAACCCGAGTACGCCGGCGAAGCCTTCGTCGAGATCTACCTGTTCGACGCGGACACCCGCCACCCCGTCGCCGCGAAGACCGTCGGAGGTGGCTCGCTGATGGCGCCGGCCTCGGGCCGGGAAATCCACGCGCACCGGGAGAGCGATGACACGCTGCACGTCTACGTGTCGCTCGCCCGGCCGCTGGAGTGGTTCGCCGCCATCGACTTCACCGACGCGGCCGCGGCCACCGCCCGGGTCGCGGCGGAGTTCGACGGCTGGGCCCCGGAGCTCACCGTGCTGATCACCGAAGGCGACACCGCGCCCGTCCTGCGGCCGCACTACACCCTGCCGATCGGGCACCGGTGGGACCGGGTGCCGGGCGTGACGCTGGTCGGCGACGCGGCCCACCTCATGCCGGCCAACGGCGAAGGCGCCAACCTGGCCATGCTCGACGGCGCCGAGCTGGGCTTGGCCCTCGCCGCGCACCCCGGTGACGTCGAAGCCGCGCTCGCCGAGTACGAAGAGGCCATGTTCCCCCGCAGCGCCAAGGTGGGGGCCGAGGGCGCCGAGTTCGGCGCGCTCTTCGACGGCGTGGAAGACGAGGACGTTCCGCGGGTCCTGATCGAGGCGTTCGCCGAGTTCACCGGCCGCGCTTCCTGAGTCAGGGCGCGTACTTGCCCACGAAGCTGCCGCAGGTGACGGTGCGGCCGGTGAGCCGGGCCTGGATCGCCTTCTCCAGGCCCAGGTAGTCGAACACCGGGGTGTCGGCCGGGATCGACTCCGGCACCGGGCCGCCCGTCGCGAGCATCCGGATCGAGTCCGTCTCGAACAGCACCAGGTAGCCGCCCTCGCGGTTCAGCCGGTCCGCCGTCGCGAGCATCCGCTCGGGCGCGTCGCCGACGATCTCCAGGGGCAGCGGCCATTCGAGGGGGAAGGGGTTGCGCAGGCCGAACGCGGGGTAGGCGAACGGGCTGTCCGGCAGGATCGCCGTCCGCGCGGCCGGGAAGCGGTCCAGGCAGTCGCGGATCTGCCGGACGAACCGGAACGTCGAGGGGTTGGTGCGGATGCCGGCCATCGCCGGGGTGAGGTCGCCGAGGTCCGCGGTCAGCCGGTCGTGCCCGAGGTCCAGGTAGGCGGCCTGGTCGTGCCGGGCGACGACGACCCAGCCGCACACGGCCACCGCCGTCAGTCCCGCCGTCGCGGTCACCCAGCGCCGCGCCAGGCGGGGCCGCGGCGGCAGGATCTGGCCGAGCAGCAGCAACGACGTCAGCGCGAGCGTGCCGGTGAGCAGCGTCGGCGTGTCGTTGCCCCACGACAGGCTGGTCATGAAGCCGGTGGCGAGCACCAGCAGCCCGGGCCAGGGCACCTGCCGCCGCACGGCGGCGTTCACCGGCACGCTCACCGCGACGATCCACCACAGCACGTCGGCCCAGCGCGAGGAGCCGGTGAACCGGCCGTCGACGACGGTCCAGACCACCGCGGCCGCGCCGGCGAGCACCAGCACCCACGACGCCGCCCGCCCGGCCGCGCCGAGCCGGTCGCCGGGCAGCCGCACGGCCAGCAGCACCACGGCGATCGCGGCGAAGAAGCCCAGTTCGCGCACCGGCGGCCTGGTCAGCGCCTCCGGGTCGGCCAGCCACAGCCCGAGCAGCCGTTCGCCGTAGGCCGGCAACCCGCCGGTGAGCTGCTCGACCATCTCGGCGAACCCGCCGCCCAGGCTCACCCACGCCACGTACGCGAGCCCGGGCGCGCCGAGCGCGAGGAGGTCGAGGACCAGCCGCAGCCCGCGTCGCGTGCCCGCTCGCGTCGCCGGGTGCAGCACCAGCCACAGCAGGCCGATCACCGCGGCCGGCGCGAAGCTCTGCTTGACCAGCACCGCGGAGCCGAGCAGCACGAGCCCGCCGCGGCGGGCGAGCGCGTGGCCGCCGCGCAACCCGGCGTCCAGCGCCCAGGCACCGCAGGCGGTCAGCGCGATGCCGTCGACGGTGTGCCAGGCCATCAGCGGGAAGGCGTTGAGGTTGATCAGCGACGCCGCCGCGACCATCGCCGTCATGCCCGGGCCCCAGTCCAGCACGCGGCGGCGCGTGACGAGCGCGGCGAACGCGATCGTCGCCACGATGATCTCGATCATGGACAGGAAGCTCGACCCGAAGAACAGCGGCATCGGCAGCGCGTAGTCGGCGACGTGCAGCACGGCGGACCCGAGCGGGCGGGCGGAGATGATGTCGGCGTGCGGGACCTCGCCGTGCAGCACGCGCCACGCCTGGGCGAGGATGAAACCCTGGTCGGAGGGATGGAAGCCGAAGCGGCCGACGCGGAGTTCGGTGGCCAGCGCGAGCAGCAGCACCCAGCAGGCGTGCCCGCTCCAGCGCAGCAGCGGCCTCGCCGGTTTCGCGGGAGCCGGGTCCGGCGCGGCGGTGGTGTGCGCAGGACTCGCCACGTCCACGCCCGTCCGCCTTCCGCTCCCGATCACACCCGGGAAGCGATGGTAGCGGCCGGAGGAGTCACCGGCGCTTCCGCCCGAAGTCCGTGAAGGCCTCCTTACCGGCTCTGAGCGCCGGTAAGGAGGCCTTCACGGACTTGCGGTCACCCGAAGGTGTGCCGGGCGGTGCCGATCTCGGCCGTCTCGTCGGCCCCGGCGCGTCGTTCCCCAGTGGTGGTTTCCGGCATTCCGAACTCCCCAGTTCACGTCCGTACGCGGTGTACGGGACTCGCGCGAGGGTAGAAGTACCGTTGCCCCGGTGCCAGCGTTTCGGCGGAATTCGCGGCGATCAGGCGCGGCGGCGCCAGATCAGGCGGGTCACCGCCGCCGCGATCGACGCCGGCGCGGGCGAGCGGGGCAGGCCGCGGGTCTCCGGGGCGGATTCCGGCATCGCCCGGTAGGCGAGGTGCGCGGCGAACCGGGCGAGCCGCGGCACGGCGAGTGTCGCCAGCTCGGCGGCGCGGCCTTCGGGCAGGCTGAGGACTTCCGGCCGCTCCTCGCACGCCTTCACCACGAGCGCGGCCGCGCGTTCCGGGCTGCTCGACGGGATCCCGCGGTACCCGGTCGGCGCGATCATCGGCGTCCGCACCAGCGGCATCCGCACCGAGGTGAACGTGACGCCGTCCGAGAGCGTCTCGCGCCCGGCCGTCAGCCCGAACTCCTCCAGCGCCGCCTTCGAGGCCAGGTACGCGGAGAAGCGCGGGGTGTCGGTCTGCAGGCCCTGGGTGGTGACGTTGACGACGTGGCCGAACCGCCGCGCGGTCATCGACGGCAGGAAGCCGAGGATCAGCCGCACCGGGCCGAAGTAGTTGACGGCCATCGTGCGCTCGTAGTCGTGGAACCTTTCGGTGGAGAGCGAAACCGAGCGGCGGATCGACCGGCCGGCGTTGTTCACCAGCACGTCGACCGCACCGTGGTCGCCGAGCACGTCCTTGACCAGCGCGTCGACGGCGTCGCCGTCGGTCAGGTCGCACGGGTACGCCGCGGCGGTGCCGCCGGCCGCGATGATTTCGCGCCGCACTTCGTCCAGCTCGCCGGCCCGGCGGGCCACGAGGACGACCTTGGCGCCCTTGCGGGCGATGGCGAGCGCCGATGCCCGGCCGATCCCCGACGACGCGCCGGTGACGAGCACCGTGCGCCCGGCGAGGCCGTGCCCGCGGCGCGCGCGGTCGGGGTCGAGGTGGGCCTGCCAGTACCGGTACAGCGGTGCCGCGTAGTCCCGCAGCTGCGGCAGCTCGATGCCGCTGCCGAACAACGCCGTCCGGGTGCGCGCGGTGTCGAAGACGACGTCCGTGGTCAGGTGCGGCAGAACTTCGAGGGGGATGCCCAGTTCCGCGAGCACGGCGGCGCGTGTGGCCCGGCCGCCGGGCACGCGGTCGACGCTCTTCGCCGCCGCGTGCGCGAGGCCGGCGCCCACCCGGCGGACCGCGTCCGGCAGCACAGCCCGGATCGCCGGAGCGCCCGCGGCGCGCGCGAAGGCGTTGTAGACGGAGGTGAGCGACTGCGGGTGCGGGGCGGCGAGGTGGTACGTCGTCCCGGACGGCGCGTCCCGGTGCATCAGGTGGTCCATCGCTTCGACGACGTAGTCGACCGGCACCAGGTTCGTCGCCCCGAGGCCGGGCGCGGCCAGCGGGAGGTGCCGGGGCAGCGCGGCCAGCCGCGAGAGGGCGGCCAGGAAGTAGTAGGGCCCGTCGATCTTGTCCATCTCGCCGGTGCGCGAGTCGCCGACGACCACCGAGGGCCGGTAGACGCGGTAGGGCAGGGCCTGCTCGCGAACGAGCTTTTCGGCCTCGAACTTCGTCGCGTGGTACGGCGAGCCGAAGCGCTGGCCGAGGTCGAAGTCGGTTTCGGTGAACCGCCCGGCGTGGTCGCCCGCGACGGCGATCGACGACACGTGGTGCACCAGCCCGGCCCGCGCGGTGGCGGCGAAGGCGAGCAGGTGGCGGGTGCCTTCGACGTTGGCGCGCCGGTTGGCCTCCTCGCCGGCGGTGAGGTCGTAGACCGCGCCCAGGTGGACGACGTGGTCGAGCCGGGGCAGTCCGGCGGGATCGACACCGAGCCGGGGTTCGGCGAGATCGCCGACCACCGGGTGCAGCTTGTCCGCGACGGCCAGGCGCGCACGGGAAGTCTCCCGCACCAGCGCGTACACCGCGGACGTCTCCGGCCGCCGCAACAGGCGTTCGACCAGGCGTTTTCCGATGAATCCCGTCGCGCCCGTCACGAAGTAGGTCGTCATGGCCGGTCCCTTCTCCTCGGGCCCGACTCTAACCTACTGATAAGTAGGAACGGTAGTTGTCAGCTTTCCGTCTCGTCGGCCGTCGCGACGACGGCGTCACGCAGGGCGGCTCGCAGCCGTCCGACGTCGAGCGGCCCGAGTACGGCCGCCTCGCCCGGCGGCGCGACCAGCACCACCTTGTCGTTGCTGACGAACACCGTCACGTCCCTGCGCCTGCCGGCCAGATCCCGGCAGCCGATCGACCACTCGCCCCGACTCATGGTCGCCGCCCTCCGATTCCCTTGTCGTGTTCCCTTGTCGCCGTCGTGCTCCGTGCGAGGGTGGGAGCGGACCCCGGCGGCGCTATGACGCGCGTTCACCCGATCTGCCTACTCGTGAGTTTTCTCTTGCGCTTCGCGGATTTCCGGCGTATCCCCCGGTCGTGTCGGGGCTGTTTCGGGAGTACCGTCCGCACCGACTCGTCGTCGTGGTGGGAGGTCTGGGATGTCGGAGCCGCGGAAGATCGTCGTCGTCGGTGCGGGTCTCGGCGGGGCGTCCGCCGCCGCCGCTCTGCGCGAACGCGGCTACACCGGCGAAGTCCTGCTGATGGGCTCCGATCCGCGCCGTCCGTACGAGCTGCCGCCGCTGTCGAAGGGCGTGCTGCTGGGCAACACCGACGAGCCCGACTGGGTGCACGAGGAGAAGTACTACGGAGAGCACGACATCCGGTTCACTCCCGGTGTCACGGCCACCCGGATCGAGCTGGGCGCGCGCCTGGTGCTGGACGACGCGGGCGGCGAGCACCGCTACGACCGCCTGGTGCTGGCGACCGGTTCCCGGCCGCGGACCCTGCCGGTCCCCGGCGGCGACCTCCCCGGGCTGTACACGCTGAGGACGCTCGACGACGCGCTGAAGCTGCGATCGGCGTTCGCGGCGGCGGAGCGGGTGGTGATCGTCGGCGCGGGCTGGATCGGCTCCGAAGCGGCCGCGGCGGCGCGGACGCACAACGCGGACGTGACGGTCGTCGACCCGGTGCCGGTGCCCCTGGCGAACGTGGTCGGCGAGACGGTCGGCGGGGTGTTCCGGGACCTCCACGTCGCGAACGGCGTGCACTACCGCCTGGGAGAGCAGGTCGCGGAGATCACGGGCGGCCCGGACGGCGTCCGCGGAGTCCGGTTGGCGGGCGGAGAGGAGCTGACGGCGGACGTGGTCCTGGTCGCGGTCGGCGCGGCACCCCGGGTGGAGCTGGCCCACGCGGCGGGCCTGGAGCTGTCGGAGAACGGAGGGGTGGCGGTGGACGCGAGCCTCCGCACGGCGGCCCCCGACGTCTACGCGGTGGGCGACATCGCGGCCCACTTCCACCCCCGCTACGGCCGGCGGATCCGCGTGGAGCACTGGGCGAACGCGAAGGACCAGGGCGCGCACGTGGCGCGGAACCTGCTGGGGGAGAACGAGCCGTTCCTGGCCTCGCCGTATTTCTTCACCGACCAGTACGACCTGGGCTGCGAGTACCGCGGCTTGGCGGACCCGGCCTCGGACGAGCTGGTGGTCCGCGGAGACCTGGCCTCCCGCGAGTTCACGGCGTTCTGGCTGCGCGAGGGCCGGGTGGCGGCGGCGATGAACGTGAACATGTGGGACGACGGCGACGCGTTGGGCGCCTTGGTGGACGGCCGCGCGACGGTGACCGCGGACCAGCTCAAGACGGCGGAGCTGGCTTCGCTGGTTTGAGCCGGTTCCGGCGGCCGCGCCGAGTCGTCCTGCGCTCAGCCGAAGAGGCCGGGTTCTGCGCTGGTCCGCGGCTGGTGTTTCGGGCACGGCCCGCCGCCGGTCGCGGTCGTGCACCGCCGGCCATCGCGTTTCGGTGCCCCGCACTGGACGGCCGGATCGTGCAGGTGACACAGGCCGGACGGGCGGGCGTTGTTCGGGCAGGGCAGGCCTTTGCGGGTGACCTCGCGGCAGCGTCGGGCAGGGACGGGGTCGGGTCGCTGGGGGCGCGGTGTGATGGTTCGTCGTGATGGTTGAACGACGGTTGTCCCGGTGATCTCCTCGAGTGCGCCGACCGCCAACCGGTCCGCGCGTTCGTTTTCCGGGTGTCCGGCGTGTCCCTTGACCCACACCCATTCCACCTCGTGCCGCTCGGCGGCCGCGGCCAGTCGCTGCCACAGGTCGGCGTTCTTGACCGGAGTCTTCCCGGACGTTCTCCAGCCGTTGTCCTTCCACCGGCCCAGCCACTTGGTGATGCCGTCGCACACGTAGGCACTGTCGGTGTGGAGCCGTACCGCCATCGGCCGTTTCAGGCTTTCCAGCGCCATGATCGGGGCAGTCAGTTCCATGCGGTTGTTGGTGGTTTCGGTGGCCTCGCCGCCGCGGAGCTCCTTTTCGTGGACGCCGTAACGCAGCACGGCACCCCAGCCACCGGGGCCGGGATTGGGGCTGCACGCGCCGTCGGTGTAGATCTCCACGATCCGCGCTGACTGCTCCGTCTCGCCGCTGTCGACCACGGCGTCACCTTATCGAGTGAGGTCGACGCAGCGGGACGTTTTCGCGGCCCAGGCCCGCGGCGCTCATGAGGTCGGTCAGGGGCAAGCCGGCCGGCATCGACTCCGCCCGGCCTGGCCGTCGTGTCGACGAGGTCGAGCGGCTGGTGAGCCAGCTCAAGACGGCGGAGCTGGCTTCGCTGGTCTGATCGCCGTGCGAGGATGGCGCCATGGACGCGGTGCCGGTCGACGACGAAGCGTTTTACCCGACCGCGGACAGCATCCGCGCCTGGGCGTACAGCGGCGCAGATCAGCCGTCCCAGGACTGGGACTTGCTGGTCGCCGAACTCGAGCACCTGCCGCTTCTGCTGGAGCTGGTCGGCGATCCGGGTTGTCCGGCCCGGGCCCGCGAGACCCTGCTCGGGAGCCTCTACTGCATGGTCGGCCACACTCCGGACAAGAAGCAGTTCCTAGACGCCGCGCGGGTTGCCCGGCAGTCGGCTGACGCCTGGCTCGTGACCTGGGCGCGGCGGGTCCGCGAAATCATCGACCACCCGCAGGCGTTCGACCGCGCGGACTGGTGTGGCTTCCCGGGTTATGCGGCCCGGCCGGCGGGCTGACCCGGCAGCTGCTCGGAACGACGCGTCAGCGCCAGGAAAGCCGTCAACGCCAGCAAAGCGAACCCCGCCATGGTCACCGCCATCGGCAGCGCCGTTCCCGGTCCGCCCAGGCCGACCAACGGCGTCGCCACCGCGCCCACCACGAACTGCAGCACCCCCAGCAACGCCGAAGCCGCCCCCGCGGACCGCGCGTGCGAAGCCAGCGCCAGGGAACTCGCGTTCGGCATCACCAGCCCGATGCTCGACACCAGCAGGAACAACGACACCAGCAGCAAGACCAAAGGCGCCCGGAACACCACCGAAACCAGCACCGAAGCCCCGCCGAGCACACCCAGCAGCAAGCCGGAAAGAAGCAGCGCACGCTCGGGGATCCGCCCCACCAGGCGGCCGTTGAGCTGGCCCGCCAGCACGATGCCGACGCCGTTCGCCCCGAACACCACGCTGTACGCCTGCGGGCTGAGCCCGTACACCCCCTGCAGCGCGAACGACGATCCCGAGATGTAGGCGAACATCGACGCGAACAGCAGTCCCGACGCCAGCGCGTAGCCCGCGAACGACCGGTCCAGCGCCAGCCGCCCGTAGGTCCGCATCACCGGGCCGAGCCGGAGAGGCGAGCGGACCCGCGAAGGTTCCGGCAGGGAGAACGCGACCACGGCCAGCAGCAGCGCCCCGAACGCCGTCAGCACGACGAACACCCCGCGCCAGGACGTCCAGTTCAGCAGCTGGCCGCCGATCAGCGGGGCCAGGATCGGGGCCAGGCCGCTGACCAGCATCAACGTCGAGAAGAATTTCGTCATCGCCGTGCCGGAGAACAGGTCGCGCACCGTCGCGCGGGCGATCACGATGCCCGCCGCCGCGCCGAGGGACTGCACCAGGCGCGCCGCGACCAGCAGCCACGCGTCGGGGCTGACCGCGCACAGCACCGAGCCCACGACGTACAGCACCAGCCCCGCCAGCAGCGGACGGCGGCGGCCCCACGCGTCCGACAGCGGGCCCATCACCAGCTGGCCCAGCGCCAGTCCCACGATGAACGCGCTGAGCGTCAGCTGCACGGTGGCGTCCGCCGCGTGCAGGTCCTGCGCCATCCGCGGCAGCGCGGGCAGGTACATGTCGATCGACAGTGGCCCGAAGGCCGTGAGCCCGCCCAGGACCAGGACGAACTTCAGCCGCGCCCGCCGGCCCGGGGCGGTACGTTCCGCCGTGGTGGTCATCCGCGTCCTCCTGTCCCTGACCGGGACCAGCGACGACGCGGCCGGGGCTATTCCGGCTGTGATCCGTTACACGCCGTGGTCGCCCCGGCAGTGAGCCAGGACTGATCCGATCAATTTTCCGACCGATTCCGCTACAGGTCTGGATCGGCGGTCACTACTGCGATATACATCGGATGTCTGGTCGGTGTGGGTGAAGGGAATATCCGTGCAGCTAGTGCGCCTCGGGGAGCCGGGAAGTGAGCGTCCGTTCGTGCGTGCCGACGACGGCACGACCTACGAGCTGGGCGGCCTGACCGCCGACATCGACGGCGGCTTCCTCGCCGCGGACGGCGTCGCGCGCGCGGCCGCCGCGCTCGCCGCCGGGGAGCTGCCCAAGGCCGAAACCGAAGGTCTGCGCGTGGGCGCGCCCATCGCCCAGCCCGGCAAGGTCGTCTGCATCGGCCTGAACTACCGGCGCCACGCCGAAGAGACGAACGCGCCCATCCCGGCCGAACCGGTCGTGTTCATGAAGGCGCCGGACGTCGTGGTCGGCCCGGCCGACGACGTCCTCATCCCGCGCAAGTCGGTCAGCACCGACTGGGAGGTCGAGCTCGGCGTCGTCATCGGCAAGACCGCGCGGTACCTCGACAGCGTCGAGGAGGCCCTGGAGTGCGTCGCCGGGTACGTCGTCTCGAACGACGTCTCCGAGCGCGAGTTCCAGCTGCACCGCGGCGGCCAGTGGGACAAGGGCAAGTCCTGCGAGAACTTCAACCCACTCGGCCCGGCCCTGGTCCCGGCGAGCGAGGTGCCCGACCCGCAGGACCTCGGCCTGCGGCTGTGGGTCAACGGCGAGAAGAAGCAGGACTCGACCACCAAGGACATGATCTTCACCGTGGCCGAGATCGTCCACTACCTCAGCCAGGTGATGGTGCTGCGGCCCGGAGACCTGATCAACACCGGCACCCCCGAAGGCGTCGCGCTCGGGCACCCCGACCCCAAGCCCTACCTGCGCGACGGCGACGTCGTCGAGCTGGAGATCGACGGCCTCGGGCGGCAGCGCCAGACCGCGAGGCAGGCCTGACCATGGCGAAGATCATCGGCATGGAGGTGCTCGACGTCCGGTTCCCGACCTCCCGGGAGCTGGACGGCTCGGACGCCATGAACCCCGACCCGGACTACTCCGCCGCCTACGTCGTCCTGCACTCCGACGGCGGCCCGGACGGCTACGGCCTCGCGTTCACCATCGGCCGCGGCAACGACGTCCAGGCCGCCGCGATCCGCGCGCTCGCGCCGCACGTCGTCGGCCGGGAGATCCCCCAGGACGCGGCCGCGCTCGGCGACCTGTCGCGCACGCTCGTCGGCGACTCGCAGTTCCGCTGGCTGGGCCCGGAAAAGGGCGTGGCGCACATGGCGGTCGGCGCGGTCGTCAACGCCGCCTGGGACCTCGCCGCGCGCTGCGCCAACCTCCCGGTCTGGAAGTTCGCGGCCCGCATGACGCCCGAAGACCTGGTCAGTCTCGTGGACTTCCGGTACCTGAGCGACGCGCTCACCGAAGCGGAAGCCCTGGAGATCCTCCGCCGCGCCGAGCCCGGCCGCGCCGAGCGGGTGAAGCAGCTCGAAGAGCACGGCTACCGCGCCTACAGCACGTCACCCGGCTGGCTCGGGTACGCGGACGCGAAGCTCGTCCGGCTGGCCGAACAAGCCGTCTCGGACGGTTTCGAGATGATCAAGCTCAAGGTCGGCGGCAACCTCGAGGACGACGTCCGGCGCATGAAGCTCGCCCGCGAGACCGTCGGCGGGGGAGTCCGGATCGCCGTCGACGCCAACCAGCGCTGGGACGTCTCCACCGCGGTCACCTGGATGACCGCGCTCGCGCCCTACGACCCGTACTGGATCGAGGAGCCGACCTCCCCGGACGACATCCTCGGGCACGCGGCGATCGCGAAGGCCCTCGCGCCGATCAAGATCGCCACCGGCGAGCACGTCCAGAACCGCGTGATCTTCAAGCAGCTGCTGCAGGCGGACGCGATTTCGGTGCTGCAGCTGGACGCGGCCCGCGTCGGCGGGTTCAACGAAAACCTGGCGATCCTGCTGCTGGCGGCGAAGTTCGGTGTGCCGGTGTGCCCGCACGCCGGCGGCGTCGGGCTCTGCGAGCTCGTGCGGCACCTGTCGATGTTCGACTTCGTGGCGGTGTCCGGCACCGACGAGGACCGCTCGATCGAGTGGGTCGACCACCTGCACGAGCACTTCACCGACCCGGCCGTCGTCGAGCGCGGCCGCTACCTCGCCCCGACCGCCCCCGGGTTCTCCGCGCGCATGCACGACGCCACGCTGCGCCGCTTCCGGTTCCCGGACGGTCCCGAGTGGACGGAGACCGCAAGTGAGTGAATTCGAGGGCCTGGTGGCCGCCGTCACCGGAGGCGCCTCGGGCATCGGCCACGCCGCCGCGACCCTGCTCGCCGAACGCGGCGCGCAGGTGGCGGTGCTGGACTTGAAACCGGACGACGACGGCTTCCGCTGCGACGTCTCCTCTGACCAGGAAGTCCGCGAAGCGATCGACGCCGTCGTGGAACGCTTCGGGCGTCTCGACATCCTGGTGAACAACGCCGGGATCGGCGCGCAGGGCGACGTCGCGGCCAACGACGACGACGAATGGCACCGCGTGTTCGACGTCAACGTCGTCGGCATGGTCCGGGTGGCGCGCGCCGCGCTGCCGCACCTCAAGAACTCGCCGGCCGCGGCGATCGTCAACACCTGCTCCATCGCGGCCTGGGCCGGCCTGCCCAACCGCGCGCTCTACTCGGCCAGCAAGGGCGCGGTGCTCTCGCTGACCCTGGCCATGGCGACCGACCACCTGCCCGACCGGATCCGCGTCAACTGCGTGTGCCCCGGAACGGCGGACACCCCCTGGGTGGGCCGGCTGCTCGACGCCGCCGAAGACCCGGCGGCCGAACGCGCGGCCCTCGCGGCACGCCAGCCGATGGGCAGGCTGGTCACCGCCGGCGAGGTCGCGAACGCCATCGCCTACCTCGCCAGCCCGCTTTCCGCCTCGACCACCGGCACCGCCCTCGCGGTCGACGGTGGCATGTACGGCCTGCGTCCTCGCGGCCCCGTTCAACCCCGATAAGACTTGATTCCCCGCCGTCATCAAGGAGGATGCTGTGCGCACGAAGGTGATCAAGGTGGCCGCCACGGCCGCCGTCTGCGGCCTGGTACTGGCCGCCTGCGGGTCCACTAAGGACAATGCGTCGGCGCCGGCCGCCGGCGGCGGCAACCCGGGCGGCAAGGTCGGCGCGACGCTGCCCCTGCTGACCTCGCCGTTCTGGCAGGCCTACAACAACTACGTGCCGAAGATGGCCAAGGAAGAGGGCGTCGACGTCCTCCCGACGGTCAACGCCGACAGCGACCCCGCGAAGCTGATCACCGACATCGGCACCTTCCTCAACCAGGGCGTCAAGGGCCTGGTCGTGACGCCGCTGGACTCCGCGGCCATCGTCGCCGGGCTCAAGCAGGCGGAGAACAAGGGCGTCCCGGTGGTCGCGGTCGACGTCGCCCCCGAGAGCGGCAAGGTCGCCATGGTCGTCCGGGCCGACAACAAGGCCTACGGCACCAAGGCGTGCGACGCGATCGGCGAGAAGGTCAAGTCCGGCAAGGTCGTGCAGATCATGGGCGACCTCGCCTCGGTCAACGGCCGCGACCGCTCGGAAGCCTTCCGCGACTGCATGAAGCAGAAGTACCCGGGCATCCAGGTGCTGGAGATCCCGGCCGAGTGGAAGGCCGACAAGGCGTCCGCCGGCCTCGACAGCATGCTGACCGCGAACCCGGACATCAAGGGCGTCTACATGCAGGCCGGCGGCGTCTACCTGGCCCCGACCGAGCAGGCCCTCAAGCGCAAGAACCTGTTCTTCCCGGTCGGCGACCCGAAGCACATCGTGCTCGTCTCCAACGACGGCATCCCGCAGGAGCTGGCCGCGATCCGCAACGGCGAGCTGGACGCCACCGTGTCCCAGCCGGCCGACGCCTACGCGAAGTACGGCCTGTACTGGCTGAAGAAGGCCATGGCGGGCGAGACGTTCAAGCCGGGCCCGACCGACCACGACAGCACCATCGTCGAGATCAGCCCCGGCATCCTCGAGGACCAGCTGCCCGCGCCGGTCATCACCAAGGCCAACGTGGACGACAAGGCCCTCTGGGGGAACAACCTGTGACCGCGCTGCCCGCCGGCGAATCCGCCGTCCCGGTGGTCAGCGCGGTAGGGGTCGGCAAGCGCTACGGCCCGACCGTGGCGCTGCACGACGTCAGCCTCACCGTCCACCCCGGCGAGTCGCACGCGCTCGTCGGGCGCAACGGGGCCGGCAAGTCGACGCTCGTCTCCATCCTCACCGGCCTGTCCGCCACGGACACCGGGCACGTCGAGTTCGGCGGCGAGCCGGCCCCGCCGCTGTCCAGACAGGACGACTGGAAGGCGCGCGTCGCCTGCGTGTACCAGCACGCGATGGTCGTCCCGCAGCTCACCGTCGCCGAGAACCTGTTCCTCAACCGGCAGGCGGGCGGCTCGTTCGCGATCGGCTGGAAGACACTGCGGCGCAAGGCCCGCGAGCTGCTCGACTCGTGGGACGTGCACGTCGACGTCGACACCCCGGCCGGCGAGCTGTCGGTCGAGGACCGGCAGTTCGTCGAGATCGCCCGCGCGCTGTCCTACGGCGCCCGGTTCATCGTCCTCGACGAGCCGACCGCGCAGCTGGACAGCCAGGCCATCGAGCGGCTCTTCGAGCGGATGCGCCAGATGCAGGCGGGCGGGGTGACGTTCCTGTTCATCTCGCACCACCTGCACGAGGTCTACGAGGTGTGCCAGGCCGTCACGGTCCTTCGCGACGCGAAGCACATCCTCACCGCGCCGGTGTCCGAGGTCGGCAAGGCCGCGCTGGTCGACGCGATGACGGGCGAGCCGGGCGGCCTGTCCGTCCGCGACGCCGCGACGCGGGAGTCCCTCGAAGCGGACGCCCCGGAGATCCTCGCGGTCGACGGGCTGTCCGGCGACGGTTTCCGGGACGTCTCCTTCCGCCTGCGCCGCGGTGAAGTGGTGGGTCTCGCGGGCAGCAACGCCAGCGGGAAGCACCAGGTCGCCGAGACGGTCTACGGCCTGCGGACGCCGTCCGCGGGCACGGTCCGCGTCGACGGCGTCCCGCTGCCCCCGGGCGACATCCCGGCGGCGCTGCGGGCCGGGATCGGCTGCGTGCCGCGCGACCGGCACCACGAAGGCCTCGTGCTGGACCACTCGATCGCGGACAACGCCACGATGTCCATTTTGGACAAACTCGGCCGCGGCGGGATCGCGTCACCGCGGACCCGGTTCGCACGGGCTTCGCAGGCGCTCGCCGACTACGACATCGTGGCCGCGAGCGCCGAGCAGCCGGTGTCGGACCTGTCCGGCGGCAACCAGCAGAAGGTCGTGCTGGCCAGGGCCCTGATCGGCGATCCGCGGGTGGTCGTGCTGATCAACCCGACCGCCGGGGTGGACGTGAAGTCGAAGGAGGCGCTGCTCGCGGTCGTGGACCGCGTGCGTGCCGAAGGCAAGGCGGTGCTGATCGTCAGCGACGAGCTGGACGACCTGCGCCTGAGCGACCGGGTCCTGGTGCTGCGCGCCGGGGCCGTCGTCGCCGAACACCAGGCCGGGTGGTCCGACGGCGACCTCGTGGCCGACATCGAAGGAGTCGAGCTTTCGTGACCGACGTGATGACCTCCCCGCAGACTTCGCTGCCCGCGCCGCCACGGCGTCGCAAAGCCGTCTGGCTGCGTGAACTCGCGCTCTTGCCCGCCCTGGTCGTCGTGTTCGTCATCGGCGGCCTGGTCGACGACACCTTCGTCGGCTGGAGCAACATCGTCAGCATCCTGACCGCGTCGGCCGCGCTGTCGCTGGTCGTGCTCGGCGAGTCGCTGGTGCTGATCACCGGGAAGTTCGACCTGTCGCTGGAGTCGACGATGGGCCTGGCCCCGGCGCTCGGCGCGATGGTCGTGATCCCGGCGGCGTCGGCGGGCTTCGGCGTCGAACTGCCCGCCGCGATCGGGCTGCTGATCATCCCGCTGTGCGGCGCGCTGGTCGGGTTCGTCAACGGCTTCCTGATCGTGAAGCTGAAGCTGAACGCCTTCATCGTCACGCTGGCCATGCTCACCGTGCTCCGGGGTGTCCAGGTCGGCTCGACCAAGGGCAAGACGCTGTTCAACCTGCCCGACTCGTTCACCAACCTGGCGACGACGACGTTCGCCGGGCTGCCGATGTCGGTGTGGCTGGCGGCGCTGCTGTTCGCGGTCGCCGGCTGGGTGCTGCGCTACCACCGCGTCGGCCGCGCGCTGTACGCGATCGGCGGCAACCGCGAAGCCGCGCGGGCGGCCGGCGTGCGGGTCGACCGGATCGCGTGGGCGGTGTTCGTCGTCGCGGGCATCCTGGCGGCGATCGGCGGGCTCGCGTACACGGGCTACGTCGGGGCCTTGGGCGCGAACCAGGGGTCCGGCATGATCCTGCAGGTGTTCGCGGCGGCGGTGATCGGCGGCGTCTCCCTCGACGGCGGCAAGGGCACCCTGGTCGGCGCCCTCACCGGCGTCCTGCTGCTGTCGTCGGTGTCGAGCCTGCTGAACTACGCGCACGTCACGGCGGAGTGGCAGGGGGCGATCTACGGCGCCATCATCCTGGTCGCCCTGATCATCGCCCGCTACGCAGGCGGCAAACCCCAAACCTGATCCCCGTCCGCCCCGTGAACATCCGACGTTCCAAGTCCGTGAAGGCCTCCTTACCGGCTCTTAGAGCCGGTAAGGAGGCCTTCACGGACCACGGCCAGGAGGTGGCGATGCGGTCAGGAGGCTTCGGCGGTGGGTTCTTCGGTGGCCGTCGGGTCGTCCGCGGTGCCCAGGGCGTTGCGCAGCCACTGCTCCACGCCCGCGACGTGCACGGTCGCCCACGAGCGCGCCAACTCCGGCTCGCGGGCCGCGATGGCCTCGTAGATGGCCGTGTGCTGTTCGCGGGTCTTCGCGACCGCACCCTCCTGCGTGAGGCCACGCCAGATGCGGGCGCGGGCGGTCGGCCCGGAGAGGCTGTCGAGCAGCGAGCACAGCACGGGGTTGCCGGAACCGTCGGCGATCTTGCGGTGGAACTGCAGGTCGTTGGCCACCAGCGCCTCGACGGTCGGCGAGTCCTCCAGCTCTCCGAGCAGGGTGCCCAGCTCGGCGATGTCGTCGTCGCTCATGTGCAACGCGGCCAGCGCGGTCGCCGCCGGCTCGAGGATCCGCCGCACGGCGAGGAAGTCGAGCACGGTGTCGTCGCGGTGGAAGTCGACCACGAACGTCATCGCGTCGAGCAGCAGGTTCGGCTCGAGGCTGGTGACGTAAGTGCCGTCGCCCTGGCGGACGTCCAGCACCCTGATCAGGCACAACGCCTTCACGGCCTCCCGCAGGGAACTGCGCGAGAGCCCGAGCCGCTGGGCCAGCTCGGCCTCCTTCGGCAGCCGGTCGCCCGGCGCCAGCTCGCCGGAGATGATCATGTCCTTGATCTTGTCGATCGCGACATCGGTGACGGGCATCGGGTGCGCCCTCCCTGCAGCAGACCTCGGATGTTTCGGTGTTGCTCCCCAGCGTGCCATGTCCCGGCGAAGGAGTGGTGATGACCCACCAGCCAGCACCTCAAAGAGTTGCCCTGCACACCAAGCTGAAGCCCGGCAAGGAGGCCGAGTACGAGTCCGTGCACGCGGTCATCCCGCCCGAGCTGGACACGGCGTTGCGCGAAGCCGGCGTCCGCACCTGGCGGATCTGGCGTAACGGTCTCGACCTCTTCCACGTCCTCGAAGTCGACGACTACGCGGCGATGCGCGCGGCACTGCGGGACCATCCCGCGAACGTGCCGTGGCAGGCGAGAATGGCGGAGCTGCTGGCCGTCGAGGACGACTACTCCGGCGACGACACCGGCATCGGACTGGTCTGGGAACTGCCGGTGAAGGAGTGACGGCGTTGGAACTCTCCCTGTCTCCCCTGGGGCTCGGCTGCGCGCAGCTGGGCAACCTCTACCACGCGATCAGCGACGAGACCGCCGCGGCGACCGTGCGCCGCGCGTGGGACGAGGGCGTCCGCTACTTCGACACCGCGCCGCACTACGGCCTCGGCCTGTCGGAGGCCCGGCTCGGCGCGGCACTGCGCTCGTTCCCGCGGGACGAGTTCGTGCTGTCGACGAAGGTCGGGCGCGTGCTGGAGCCGAACCCGGGCGGCGCCGGCGAGCGGGACGACCAGGGGTTCGCGGTCCCCGCCGCGTACAAGCGCCGCTGGGACTTCACCCGCGACGGCGTCCTGCGGTCCCTGGACGACAGCCTGACGAGGCTCGGCCTCGACCGCGTCGACATCGTCTACGTCCACGACCCGGACGAGCACTTCGAAGACGCGCTGCGCGGCGCGTTCCCGGCCCTGCGCGACCTGCGGGAGCAGGGCGTGATCGGCGCCTTCGGGGCCGGGATGAACCAGGCGGGGATGCTCGCCGAGTTCGTCCGCCGGACCGACCTGGACGTCGTGCTGGTGGCCGGCCGGTACACGCTGCTCGACCAGCCGGCGCTGGACGAGCTGTTCCCGCTGTGCGCCGAGCGCGGCGTCACGGTGGTGGCCGGCGGCGCGTTCAACGGCGGCATCCTGGCCACGGCCGAGCCGGGCCGCGTCTACGACTACGCCGAGGCCCCGCCGGAGCTCGTCGAGCGGGCCGCGCGGATCGCGGAGATCTGCGCGCGGCACGGCGTCGAGCTGCCCGAAGCGGCGCTGGCCCTGCCGATCGCGCACCCCGCGGTCGCGTCGGTGGTCGTCGGCGCGCACGATCCGGACCAGGTGAGCGTCAACGCGCGGCGGGCCCGGGCCGCGGTGCCGCTCCAGCTCTGGAAGGAACTGATCGACGCGGGGCTGCTGCGCGCCGACGTCGTCATCGCCGGAGGAGCCTCGTGATCGACGCGCACCACCACCTGTGGGACCCCTCGCGGCGGGAGTACCCCTGGATGGCGGGGGAGGTCCTCGACCCGATCCGCCGCCCGTACACGGTGGACGACCTGCGCGCGGTGACGAAGGCGGCCGGTGTGCACGCGACCGTCCTGGTGCAGACGGTGTCGTCGGAGGAGGAGACGGCGGAGTTCCTCGCGACGGCGGCGGCCGAGCCGGTGATCGCGGGCGTGGTCGGCTGGGTGGATCTCGCGGCCCCCGACGTCGCGGACCGCCTGGCCGCTCTTCGCGGCCCCTTGGTGGGCGTCCGGCACCAGGTGGAGAACGAGCCGGACGACGACTGGCTGCTGCGGCCGGAGATCGTGGCCGGGCTGAGCGCGGTGGCGTCGACGGGACTGGCGTACGACCTGCTGGTCCGTCCCGCCCAGCTGCCCGCGGCGGCGGAGGTGGCACTGCGGCTGCCGGAGCTGCGGCTGGTCCTGGACCACGCGGCGAAGCCGCCGATCGCCGCGGGTGGCTGGGAGCCGTGGGCGTCCGGCGTGGCCGCGCTGGCCGCGCGCGAGAACGTCGTGTGCAAGCTGTCCGGGCTCGTCACCGAGGCGGACTGGACGGGCTGGGAGGTCGGGCACCTGCGCCGGTACACCGACCACGTGCTGGCGGTGTTCGGCCCGGAGCGCCTGCTGTTCGGCTCGGACTGGCCGGTGTGCGAGCTGGCCGCGTCCTACGAGGTGGTGCTCGACGCGGCCGTCGCGCTGACCGGTTCGCTGTCGGACGCCGAACGCCTGGCCGTCTTCGAGCACAACGCCCGCCGGACCTACGGCTTGGATGCGGGCGGGGACCCCTCCTCCAGGGGGTAAAAGAGGGGTTCCCCGCCCGCCGCTGAGATGGCCTGTCAGAACTCTTCGTCGCGGATCATGCCGCGCAGCCGGGTCAGTGCCCGGTGCTGCGTCACGCGCACGTTGCCCGCGGAGATGCCGAGCGCTTCGGCGGTCTCGGTGGCCGAAAAGCCGACGGCGATGCGCAGGGTGAGGATCTCCTGCTGCACCCGGGGCAGCGACGCGAGCAGCTTGCCCAGGCGGGCGCCGAGGTCGAGGTGCAGCGCGTGGGTCTCGGGCTCGTTGCCGGCGACCAGCGGGCGCTCCGGGAGCTCGGGGACGGGCTCGGAGCGGTCGCGGGCGACGGCGCGGTAGGCGTCGGCGACCTTGTTCGCGGCGATCGCGTGGACGAGGTAGAGGAACGAGCCGCCGCGGTCCTGGTAGTCGGGGAGGGCCTTGAGCACGGCGAGGCAGACTTCCTGGGCGACGTCGTCGGCCGACAGGTAGGACAGGTCCCGCCCGCCCATCCGGGCCCGGCAGTAGCGGACCACCACCGGCTCGATCATCTGGAGCAGGGAGTGGATGGCGGCCGGGTTGCCCTCGCCCGCGTCCTTGACGAGGGGGTCGAGGTCCTCCTTGGTGAGTCGCCCGCTGGGCCGGGGCAATGACTCCGGACGGCGATAATCGCGATCGACGGAAGTGGATTCTTCGGTGGTCCTCGGCGGTGCTGTCATGAGTCGTCTCCCCGGCCGACCCTCGACCGTCGCTGCCGGGGGTTCAACACTCCGTAACTGTTCCATCGCAGATGCTCCGGGAGACCCCGGTTGACCTGCGCTCCGTGCGACGCTGGGTAATCGTAAGCACCACTTGGCGGGTCAGTCCAGATTTCAACGACCAATACCCCGTTAGCAGGAGCGACCGTGATGTTCCCGCGACCCTGCCGCGCACATTGCGATTAATCGCTTTCAGGATGTGCCGACTTCACCCGTCAGTGGAAGGCGGCCACGGAAGCGGCAGTCACGGTCACGGCCAGCGACGCGATCGCGGGCAGTGTCGGGCTCATGGCCACCGGCCGGCCGGTCCGCAAGGCCCGTTCGCGGCGCGTCCCCACCGCTGCGAGCAGGGCGGATGTGCCCGCGGAGAGCACGACGGGGACGAAAGCAGTACCCCAATGGCGCTGGGCGGCGGAGTGCAGAAGAAGTACGGTGCAGGCGGCGGCCGCGAGGGCGGTGCGCCGCCAGGCGAGCCCGGTGCGCTCGGCCTGAGCCCCGTCCGGGGCGGTCACGGCCGGATCCGAGGACGGATGACGGTACTTCTGACGTCGCGATAATCGCGAACTCGCGGTATTCGGCGATGGCGAGGAGACTGAGACCGGATGTCCTGGTTGAGCCGTTCGCGGGCCGGGAAGGCGTTCCGGGCCGTCGACGCGATGTGTGCGCTGCGTAGGCAATTGGGTGACAGCTCGTTCACGAGACCACCAGCAGCACGGCCGCGGCGACGATCAGGGTCAGCAGCCCGCCGGTCAGCACCAGGATCATCCGGCTGCGCGGCAGCGGCTCCCCGGCCCGCATCGCGATCTGCACCCGCCGCCAGCGGGGGTACGCGGTCGCGGCGAGGACCGCGGCCAGCACGACGCACAACGCGGCGAGCACGGCACTCGCCGCGGCCGGTGACGGCACCAGCTGGTGCACGGCCACACCGCCGGCGAGCAGGCCCAGCGCGGTCCGCAGCCAGGCGAGGAAGGTGCGTTCGTTGGCCAGCGTGAAGCGGTAGTCCGGTTCGCTGCCGCCCTCGTGGGGCCGGATGCCGTCCGGCTTGGTGTCGTCCCGCTTGGTGTCGTCCGAGGCCACGTCCGCAGACGCTAGCCGGTGTGCGCGGCCGTGGCCGGTTCGGCGCGGTGCGCGAACACCCACCACCGCAGCACGGCGAACCGCACGAACCCGCCGACCAGGCTGGCCAGCAGCAGCGTGCCGGTCTCCTCCCACGACGTCGGCCGGTCGACGACGGCGTCGAGGAGGGCCAGCACGGCCGAGCCGTACCCGGCGTAGAAGGCGAAGGTGAGGACGTCCTGCAGGTGCCGCTTCCCGGCGTTGCTGGGCCGTCCGGCGAAGGTGACGCGGCGGTGGAACTCGGTGTTGCCGGCCGTGGTGGCCGCGATCGCGACCAGGTTCGCCACCTGGGAGCCGAGCTCGTCGCGCAGCAGGAGGAACAGGACGGCTTGGACGCCGGTCGTCACCACGCCGGCGACCGCGTACCACGCGGCGTGTGTGCCGAGCTCGTGGTGCCGGTCCGGGTCGGTGGCGAGCAGCGGGTGGCCCGGTGCGCACCTGGTGGTGGCCATGATCCCAACCTACCGTGCGTTCACAAACTTGTGAATGTGTTAAAGCGGTTGAAGAAATGTGATTACCGCGACACCACTGCGTTTCGGTTCCCCGACCCCGCGGGTAGGTCATCGGAGATGACACTTCCGATGCGCCAGGAGACAGCCCGTGAGTGACCGAGACTCGGCCGAACCGCAAAGCCTGAGCCCCAGCGAGGCGCTGGACGAGGACGACCTGCGCGTGGACCCGCTGGAGGAGGGCGTCGAGCCGCCCGAGCACTGGAGTGCCGCGAACCGCCACGGCACCACGCCCAGCGAGATCCGCGAAGGCGAGCCGATCCGGCAGCGCCTGGCCGAGGAGGAGCCGGACACCGAGCCGGAGCCGGTCCCGGAGCGCCCGCTCGCGGCGACGCCGGCGGCCGAGCTCGACGAGACGATCGAGGACGCGCCACCGGACTTCGAGGCGGTGGTCCCGGACGACGACGTGCCGCACCGGCACGCCGACCCGGACCCGGGCGAGCGGGCGGACTACGCCGGCGGCTCGGTGGCGGACGCCATTCGCGCGGCCCGGCGCGGCTGATCCGCTCAGACTGCACGTCCGTTCGGACGCCCCTAGCGTGGGGCGTGCATCGGACCGCGACGAAGGGAAGGCCGTAGATGCTGACCGTGACCGAAGCCGCCGCCGAGGCGATCACCGCTCTGACCAGTCAGGGGGAGGGCGACGCCGGGCTGCGCCTGGCCGTCCAGAACGCCGACGGCGAAAGCGCCCAGCTGGCGCTGTCGGTCGCCCCCGCACCGGCGGAGGGTGACAGCGTGCTGGGCGCCGAAGAGGGGCCGAAGGTCTTCCTCGAACCCCAGGCGGCGGCGCTGCTCGACGACAAGGTGCTCGACGTCCAGGAGGACGAAGCCGGCGGAGTCGCCTTCGCCGTGCTGCCGCAGCACACGAGCTGACCGCGGCGGACGGGCCTTTCGCTCCTGGCGTGTGGAAGGTCCGTTCGCCTGGCGCGCCGCGGCCGAGTGTCTTGAACGACTCGTTCATGTCGTCCGACGACAGGAACGAGTCGTTCAAGACCTTGAGGGGCCCTTACCGGGCCCGCCATTCCCGGACGAGTTCCGCGGCCCGCGCCCGCAGCAGTTCCGCGGCGTGGGTGCGCGCGTGGTCGAGCGAGGGCGCGTGGTCGATCAACGCGCTGCTGCCCACCACGCCGAGCCGGGCCAGCCCGGCTTCGTCGAGCTGGATCCGGCCAGCCAGCGCCAGCAGCGGAACTCCCCGGGGCCGCGCCCGGTCCGCGATCCCGGCCGGGGCCTTGCCGTTCAGGCTCTGCTCGTCCAGCGATCCCTCGCCGGTGATGACGAGGTCGGCGCCGGTCAGGGCCGCGTCGACCCCGGTCAGCCCGGCGATGAGGTCGAACCCGGATTCGACCGTCGCGCCGAGGGCGATCAGGGCGGCCGCGACCCCGCCACCGGCTCCGGCGCCCGGCACCTGCGTGACGTCCGGGGCGCCGCCCACCTGCAACGCGTGTGCCCACCGGCCCAGTGCTTCGTCGAGCAGCGCCACTTCGGACGGTCCCGCGCCCTTTTGCGGCCCGAACACCGCCGCCGCCCCGGTCGGGCCCAGCAGGGGGTTCGTGACGTCGGTCGCGACGGCGACGCGCACGCCGTCCAGCCGTTCCCGCACCGGCGTCAGCTCGGTCGAAGCGACCCGCGTGAGCGTGCCGCCGCCGAGCCCGACCGGCGCGCCGAACGCGTCCAGGACGCCCGCGCCGAGCGCGCCCAGCATCCCGGCGCCGCCGTCGGTGCTGGCGGTGCCGCCGACCGTCAGGACGAGGTGTTTCGCGCCGTGCACCAGCGCGTCCATGAGCAGCTCGCCGACGCCCCAGGTGTGCGCGGCCAGCGCCGTCGCGGGACTCGGCTCGACGAACTCGATGCCGCACGCACGCGCTGATTCGATGTACGCGGTTCCGTCCAGCACCGCGTACCGCGCTTTGACCGCTTCTTCGAGCGGGCCGCGGACCGTCAGCCGGACGATCCGGGCGCCCGCGGCCTCCAGCACGTCCAAGGTGCCTTCGCCGCCGTCGGCGACCGGGCAGGAGACGATTTCGGCGTCCGGCAGGGCGTCCCGCACGCCGAGCGCGATCGCCTCCGCGGCCTCGACCGCGGTGAGGCTGCCCTTGAACTTGTCGGGCGCGATGACGACCCGGGTCACGGCTTCACCTCCGTCAGCGGCGGACGCCCGGCGAGCACCGCCACGACGTTGCGGGCGGCCAGCACGGCCATCGCGGTGCGGGTCTCGACCGTCGCGGACCCGAGGTGCGGGCTGAGCACGACGTCGTCGCGGCCGAGCAGCCGCGGTTCGACCTCGGGTTCCTTTTCGAACACGTCGAGCGCGGCGCCGGCGATCTCCCCGGCTTCGAGCGCGTCGGCCAGCGCGGCTTCGTCGACGACCGGTCCGCGCGTCGTGTTCACCAGGTAGGCGCCGGGTTTCATGGCCCGCAACGCGGCGGCGTCGATGAGGTGCCGCGTCTCGGGTGTCAGCGGGCAGTGCAGCGAAACGACGTCCGCCCGCGCCAGCAGCTCCTCGAACGACACGAACTCGGCGTCGGTGTCCTGTTTCGACCGTCCGGTGTAGACGATCGACATCCCGAACGCCGACGCCCGTTTCGCCATCGCGCGCCCGATCTGCCCGAACCCGACGATGCCGAGCGTCTTGCCCTGCAGCCCGGCGCCGAGCAGGAAGCCCAGGTGGAACGACCACGGCGTGCGCGAGCGCAACAGCCGTTCGCCTTCGCCGAGGCGCCGCGTGACGGCGAGCAGCAGGCCGAAGGCGAGGTCGGCGGTGGCGTCGGTGAGCACGCCCGGCGTGTTCGTGACGACGATCCCGCGCTCGGCCAGCGCGGGCACGTCGACGTTGTCGTACCCGACGGCGACGTTCGCGACCACCTTCAGCCCCGGACCGGCGGCGTCGGCCAGCGCGCCGTCGAGCCGGTCGTGCAGCATGCCGACGACGGCGTCCGCGCCGGCCACGAAGCCGTGCAGTTCGTCCGTCGTCAACGGGCGGTCGGCGGACGACACTTCGACGTCGCCCGCCTCCGCGAGCAGCTTCACCGCGTCGTCGGGAATCCAGCGGGTCACCACGATCTTGGCCACCCCGACAGCCTAGGTCACGGCACCGACAATTCAGCCCGCTCGCGTCAGCCGCACCACCGTGCTCGCGTACCCGCTGCCCGGGAAGTCCACGGCGAGGCCGTGGCTCATCAGCACCGCGCCGTCGTGCACGACGCCGTCCTGGTCGCGGTACCGCCCCGCCGGTTCCAGGCCCTGAAGGCGCGGCGGCGTGAACGGGCGCGCGAACTCCGTGGGCCGCCGCCAGAAGAAGACGACCACGGAATCGCCCAGCACGTACTGCACCGCGGTCAGTGCCGAAACCGCCGGGTCCGCCAGCCGGTACAGCGCGCCGTGCTGCACCACGGGCCGGATCTCCTTGTACAGCGCCACGAGCGACGCCGCTTCGGCGAGCTCCTCGGCACTCCAGCGCGGCAGGTCGCCGCCGAGGCCGAGCACCCCGGCCATCGCCACGTGGAAGCGGAAGCTCAGCGGCGCCTCCCGGTGCGTGGCGGGGTTCGGGCTGTCGGTCACCCACGCCGACATCGTGCCCGCCGGGTAGATCTGGCCGTAGCCGTGCTGGATGGAGATCCGGTCGGCGGCGTCGGTGTTGTCGGACGCCCAGATCTCGTCGGTGCGCGCGAGGATGCCGAGGTCGGTGCGCCCGCCGCCGCCCGCGCAGCCCTGGATGCGCAGGTTCGGGTGGTCGGCGCGCAGCCGGTCGAGGATCCGGTACACCGCGCGGATGTGGTCGACCCACACCCGTCCCGCGTCCTCGCCCGGCCAGCCCGCCTCGGTGAACGCGCGGTTCATGTCCCACTTGAGGTAGTCGATGCCGTGGTCGCCGACCAGGCGGTCGAGCCACTTGTGCGCCCAGTCGGCGACGTCGGGCCGCGCGAAGTTCAGCACGAGCTGGTTCCGCAGCGTCGTCCGCTCGCGGTTCGCCATGTGCAGCACCCAGTCCGGGTGGGCGCGGTAGAGATCGCTGTCCGGGTTGACCATCTCGGGTTCGACCCACAGCCCGAACTGCATCCCATGCGCGTGGACAGCGTCGGCCAGTGGCCGCAGCCCGCGCGGGAAGCGCTGTTCATTGGGCGTCCAGTCGCCGAGCCCGGCGGTGTCGCCGGTGCGGGCGCCGAACCAGCCGTCGTCCATGACGAACAGCTCGGCGCCCAGCTCCGCGGCCGCGGCGGCCAGTTCGGTCTCGGTCCGCTCGTCGACGTCCCAGCCGGTCGCCTCCCAGGAGTTGTAGACGATCGGCCGCAGCTCACCGGGGTGCGGCTGGACGAGCTCCCGGACGTAGGCGTGCCAGCGCCGGCTCGCGCCGCCGAAGCCGTCGGCCGCGTAGAGCCCGGCGAACACCGGCGTCTCCCACGTCTCGCCCGGCTGAAGCCGCCAGCCGACGTGCTCGTGCCCGAACCCGCCGGTCCACGTGACGCGGCCGGTGTGGGTGCGCTCGACGGTGATCCGCCAGCTGCCGCTCCACGCCAGCGCGGTGGACCACACCTCGCCCGCGGTCTCCGTCGCGTCGCCCGCGTCGAGCATCACCCACGGGTTGACCTGGTGGCTGGACGTGCCGCGGCGGCTGGTGAGCGTGGTCTCGCCGACCGGGAGCGGTTCGCGCAGGACGCCGTACTCGGCACTCCACGCGCCGGACGTCCGGCTCAGCCGCGCGCCGTCACGCCGGGGGAGCGTCCACGCCGCCGAATCCGTGCGGAGCAGGGAAAACTCGCTGTCCCCGGTGTTCCGCAACGTGGTCCAGCGCTCGACGACGGCGCCGCGGACCCGGTAGTGCAGCGAGACTTCGAGGGGGTAGTGCCGGTCCCTGAGTCGCACGACGAGCGTGTCGTCTTCGAGCGCGAAGCCGTCGTAGCGCCACTCGAGCGCCGACGTCCCGTCCTCGTACCGCACGGCCAGGGCCGAGACGCCGAAGAACGCGCCGCCCTCGGCCGGCAGCTCCTGCCGCTCGTCACCGGGCTCGTCGAAGCTGCTGTCGGCCGGGTTGCGGCGCGCGGCGACCTGCGTGGCCTGGGCGAGCGTCAGCGGCGGGCCCCAGTGCACGTGCCGTGGCCGGTCGTCGGCGTCCAGCCGGAAGGCGTACGAGCTCTCGGGGCTGCGCAGCAGCCAGAGCCGGTGTTCGGGGTCGTGATCCACGAGCGACATGCCCGTGAGCGTAGAGACCGGCGGGCGAAAAATAAATTCTTGACGAAGTTAATTAATGACTCCTAGCCTTCCGCCATGCCTCGCAGTGCACCGGCAAGGGCGCCGATCACCAGTCCGGCGGCAGCGACCGTGTTCACCACGGTCCTGACCGAGGGACCGGTCTCCCGCGTCGACGTCGCCCGCCGCACGGGTCTCTCCTCGGCCGCGGTCACCAAGGCCGCCCGGCCGTTCATCGAGGCCGGTTACCTCGAAGAACTCGCTTCCGGCGGCCGGACCGCGCCCGGCGCCGGCCGTCCCGCGAACCCCCTGGCCATCCGCCCGGACCGGGAGTACTTCGTCGGCGTCAAGATCACCGGGGACGACCTGATCGGCGTCGTCACCGACCTGCGCGCCGACGTCCGGGTCAGCGCCCACCACGCGCTGACCGGCCATGATGTCGGTCACGTCGTGCAAGCCCTGGCCGACCTCGTCGGCGAGTTGCTGACCGGCGACCTCCGCGAGCGCGCCTACTGCCTGGGTGTCGCGGTGTCCGGCGACGTCGACCGCGCGTCCGGCGTCGTCCGGTACTCCCCGTTCCTCGGCTGGCGGGACGTCCCCCTGGCTTCGCTTCTGGAAGACGCCACCGGGCTGACCGTGACCCTCGAAAACGACGTCAAGGCCCTCGCCGTCGCCGAGCAGTGGTTCGGCGAAGGCGTCGGGGCGTCGTCGTTCGCGCTGGTCACGGTGGGCACCGGCATCGGCAGCGCGCTCGTGGTGAACGGCGGGCTCGTCCGCGGCGCGCACGGTGTCGCGGGGGAGATCGGGCACGTGCCGGTCGCCGACGGCGGGCCGCCGTGCCACTGCGGTGGCCGGGGCTGTGTCGAGGCGATCGCGTCCACCGAAGCGATCCTGACACGCGCCCGGCAGGTCACCGGCGACCCCGCGCTGTCGATGGACGACGCCGTGACGCGCGCCCGTGGCGGCGACGAGCCGTTGCGCGAAGTCTTCGCCGCCGCGGGCCACGCGATCGGGCTGGGGCTGGCCGCGCTGGTCAACCTGTTCGGCCCCGAACGGGTGGTGGTCTCCGGCGAAGGCGTCGCCACCTACGACCTGTTCGAGGAGCAGATCCGCCGGACCTTCGCGGTCCAGGTGTTCGGCAGCGCCGCCCGGTGCGGCCTGGTCATCCGGCCGCTGCCGTTCGAGGAGTGGGCCCGTGGGGCCGCCGCCGTCGCCGTCCAGAGCCTGTTCGTGTCCGACAGCGATTAAGGAGAAGTCCCGTGAACCCCATGAATCGTCGAAGCTTCCTGGTCGGTTCCGTCCTCTTCGCCGGGGGAGCGGCCCTCGCGGGCTGCACCTCGGACCCGTTGAACAAGAACGCCTCTTCGGGGGCGAAGGTGACGTTGCAGCAGTGGTACCACGCGTACGGCGAATCCGGGACGCAGCAAGCCGTCCAGCGGTACGCGCAGGAGTTCACCAAGGCCGACCCGGACATCGCGATCAACGTCAGCTGGATCGCCGGCGACTACGAGACCAAGCTCAACTCGGCGATGCTCACCGCGCAGGCGCCGGACCTGTTCGAGATCGGCGATTTCCGCTACCAGAACGTCAAGAACGGCCTGCTCGCGCCGCTCGACGACGTCGTCGGCCCGGTCAAGGGCGACTTCGGCCAGGCCGCGCTGGACACCGCTACGGTCGACGGCAAGGTCTACGGCGTCAAGATGATCGACGACGTCATGATGCTGTACTACCGCAAGAGCGTGCTGCAGGCCGCGGGCGTCCAGCCGCCGCGGACGTTCGCGGAGCTGCTCGAAGCGACGCGGAAGCTGAACAACGGCAAGCAGAAAGGCCTGTACGTCGGCACCGACGGCGTCGGCGAAGCGGCGACGCTCCTGCTCTGGTCGTCCGGCGGCGACTTCTTCGACTCGACCGGCAAGAAGGTCGCGTTCGCCTCGCCCGAGGCGATCGCCGCGATCGGCGGGCTCAAGCAGCTGCACGACACCGGCGGCCTGCTCCAGGGCTACCCGACCGACTGGTCCGACCCCGGTGCCTTCGCGAACGGGGCCACGGCGATGCAGTGGGGCGGCCTGTGGTCGCTGCCGGACATCGAGAAGGCCCTGGGCGACGACTTCGGCGTCGTCCCGTGGCCGAAGTTCGGCGACGCGGGCAAGCAGGTCGCCCGCGTCGGCGGCTGGTACCAGCTGGCCAACGCGAAGTCCCGGAACCTGGAGGCGGCGAAGAAGTTCATCGACTGGCTGTGGATCAAGAACGGCGACCTGCAGAAGGACTGGTGCGTCAAGTACGGCTTCCACATCCCGGCGCGCAAGGAGATCGCGGCGCGGACGACCGAGTTCTCCAGCGGCCCGGCGAAGGACGCCGTGACGATCTCGCAGCAGAACGGCAAGTCGTACTCGGGACTGTGGAACAAGGCGTCGGCGACGCTGTTCCTGCAGGCCGCGACGAAGATCGCGAACGGGCAGGCGGACCCGGCCGCCGAGCTCGCCGACGCGGCGAAGAAGGCGCAGGCCGAAGTCGACAAGCAGCTGTCATGACGGCCGTGATCGAGGCCCCGGCGGTCCCGGTGGCGCCGGCGAACAAGCGTCGCCGACGTCGTGACTGGCGGGCGATCGGCGCGTTCGCGGTGCTCACCGGGCCGGTCGTGCTCGGGCTGGGGCTGTTCAAGTACGTCGCCATCGGCTGGAGCTTCCTGCTCAGCTTCAACGACGCCCGCGGCACCATCTCGCTCGGGCACTGGATCGGCTTCGACAACTACGCGTTCCTGCTCGGCGACGATGCCTTCCGGACGTCGCTGACGACGATCGCGGTGTTCACGGTCTTCATCGTGCCGATCACGTTCGTGGCTTCGCTCGGCCTCGCCGTGCTGATCAACGGCATCCGCCGCGGCAGGGCGTTCTTCCGGACGGTCTTCCTCGTCCCGGCCGCGGTGTCGTACGTCGTCGCCGCGCTGGTGTGGAAGATGGCCCTGTTCAACGGCCTGCCATCCGGTGTCGCGAACGTCGTCGGCGGGCTGTTCGGCGCCGATCCGGTGCCGTGGCTGTCGACGACGAGCCCGCCGGTGTACTGGGTCGCGGTGGTGACGCTCCGGCTGTGGCTGCAGGTCGGGCTGTACATGATCCTCTTCCTGGCCGGGCTGCAGGCGATCTCGCCGTCGCTGTACGAGGCGGGCGAACTGGACGGCACGTCGAAGTGGCAGGCCTTCCGCCACATCACGCTGCCGCAGCTGCGGAACACTTCGGTGGCGGTGCTGTTGCTGATCCTGATCGCCGCGTTCCAGGCCTTCGACGAGTTCTACAACCTGTTCGGCACCGGGCTTTCGGGCACCGCGACCGCGCCGGTGAAGCCGCCGCTGGTCTACCTCTACGACTCCGCGCTCGGCGACCAGAACTACGGCGTCGGCTCGGCGGGCGCGTTCCTGCTGACCGTCATCATCGTCGTGATCACCCTGCTGCAGGGCCGGTTCGTCGGCTTCGGGAAGAAGGACTGATGGCCGTTCTCCCGGTTCATCGGAAGGCACCGAAGTACGCCCTCGCGTCGGTGCTGTCGGTGATCTTCCTGCTGCCGTTCTACATCATGTTGCGCAACGCGCTGATGACGCGGCAGCAGGTCGGCTCGCCGGACTGGTCGTGGCTGCCGGATCCGTTGTCGTGGGTCAACTTCGGCGATCTGTTCGCCGACGCGTCGGTGCCGATGGCGCATGCGCTCTGGAACTCGTTCCTGGTCGCGATCGTCACGGCACCGGTCGGCACGCTGTTCGGCTCGATGGCCGGATACGCGCTGGCGAGGATCAACGTGCCCGGGCGGCGCTTCGTCTTCACGTACGTGTTGGTCACGCTGATGATCCCGCAGTCCGTGACGTTCGTGCCGACGTTCGTCGTCGTCGGCTCGATGGGCGGGGTCAACACCGAGTGGGGCATCATCGCGCCCAACCTGTTCAGCGCGTTCACCGTGATCCTCTTCCGCAACTTCTACCTGCGGTTCCCGGCCGAGATCGAGGAGGCGGGACGACTCGACGGGCTCGGCTACCTCGGCGTCTACCGGCGCCTGGTGCTGCCGAACTCCGGGAGCATGCTGGCCTCGCTCGGGGCGCTGATGTTCATCGAAAGCTGGAACGCGTTCTTGTGGCCGCTGGTGATCGGGCAGGACCCGTCGTCGTGGACCGCGCAGATCGCGCTCTCGACGTTCCTCACCGCGCAGTCGGTCAACCTGCCGGCGCTGTTCGCCGGCGCTCTGGTGACCATCGCGCCGCTGGTCGCGATGTTCCTGGTCGCCCAGCGGTTCATCGTGCGCGGGATCGCGGCGAGCGGGCTGAAGGAGTAAGTGTTGCCGCATGACGCGCTTCGAGGTCACCACCGGTATCGCGGCACCTCCGCGGCGGGTCTTCGACCTCTCCCTGGAGGTCGAAGTGCACACCGCTTCGATGGCCGGCTCCGGCGAGCGCGTCATCGGCGGCGTCACCTCCGGGCGGATGGCGCTCGGCGACACCGTCACGTGGGAGGCCCGGCACTTCGGCCTGCGCTGGCGGATGACCTCCCGCATCAGCGCCTGGGAGCCGCCCGGGTACTTCGTCGACGAGCAGGTCGAGGGTCCGTTCGAACGCTGGCACCACGCCCATCACTTCGAGCCGGACGGGAACGGCGGCACCGTCATGCGGGACGTCATCGACTTCGCCGCGCCGCTCGGTCCGCTCGGGCGGATCGCCGAGCGGACCGTGCTGGACTGGTACATGCCGCGGCTCATCCGGCTCCGCAACGACCACCTCCGCGGCGCCGCCTGAGCCTTCCCGAAGGGGACTTTTCCGCGCGAACGGCGGGAAAAGTCCCCTTCTTCGTGCGCTCGTCATCCATTGGGCGGAAGACGTCTGGTCGGGGCTACGGCGACCATGCTATGTTCGGTTGCAGAACGAGTGTGCGTGATGCGAACAATCGGAGGGCGTGATGGCGGAGCTGCTGTCGCTGGAGGAGGCCGTGGCCCGGCTGGTGCGCGATGGTGACACCGTCGCGCTCGAGGGCTTCACGCACCTCATCCCGGTCGCGGCCGGGCAGGAGATCATCCGGCAACGCCGCCGGGATCTCACACTCGTGCGGATGACCCCGGACATCGTCTACGACCAGCTGATCGGCGCGGGCTGCGCGCGCAAGCTGATCTTCTCGTGGGGCGGCAACCCCGGCGTGGGTTCGTTGCACCGCTTCCGTGACGCGGTCCAGCACGACTGGCCGGTACCCCTGGAGATCGAGGAGCACAGCCACGCGGGCATGGCCAACCGGTACGTCGCCGGCGCGTCCGGCCTGCCCTTCGCGGTGCTGCGCGGCTACACGGGCACCGACCTCCCGGCGCAGACCGCCACGATCAAGCCGATCACCTGCCCGTTCACCGGCGAACGGCTCACCGCGGTGCCGGCGCTGAACCCGGACGTCACGATCGTCCACGCGCAGCGCGCGGACCGCGAGGGCAACGTGCAGATGTGGGGGATCACCGGCGTCCAGAAGGAAGCGGTGCTGGCCGCGAAACGGTCGCTGGTGACCGTCGAAGAAGTCGTCGACGAGCTGGAGCCACGCCCGGGTGCGGTCGTGCTCCCGGCGTGGGTGGTCACGGCGGTGGCCGAGGTCCCGGGCGGCGCGAAGCCGTCGTACGCGGCCGGTTACTACGAGCGTGACAACGCGGCCTACCAGGCGTGGGACGAGGTGGGCCGCGACCGCGAGGAGTTCACGAAGTGGCTGAACGACCTGACCGGGGTGAAGGCATGAGCACGCAGTACACCGCCGACGAGATGATGAGCGTCGCGGCGGCCCGCGCCCTCGGTGACGGCATGTCCTGCTTCGTCGGCATCGGGTTGCCGAGCAAGGCGGCCAACCTCGCGCGCCGCGCGCACGCCCCGAACCTCACGCTGATCTACGAATCCGGCTGCCTGGGCGCGAAGCCGTCGCGGCTGCCGCTGTCCATCGGGGACGGCGAGCTGGCCGACACCGCGGACGCCGTGGTCAGCGTGCCGGAGGTGTTCAACTACTGGCTCCAGCCCGGCCGCATCGACGTCGGCTTCCTCGGCGCCGCCCAGCTGGACAAGTTCGGCAACATCAACACCACGGTGATCGGTTCGGACTACCGTGACCCGAAGGTCCGCCTGCCCGGCGCCGGCGGGGCCCCGGAGATCGCGGCTTCCTGTGGTGAGGTGTTCGTCGTGCTGCGCCAGAGCCCCCGGGCGTTCGTCGAGAAGGTGGACTTCGTGACGTCGTTCGGCCACGGCACCGGCAAGGGCGACCGCGAACGCCTCGGCCTCCCGGGCCGGGGCCCGACGCTGGTGGTGACCGACCTGGGCCTGCTGCGCCCTGACCCGGAGACGGCCGAGCTGACGCTCACCGAGCTCCACCCGGGCGTGGAGCTCGAGCGGGCCGTCGCGGCGACGGGGTGGAAACTGAAGGTGTCGGACGACCTGAAGACCACCCCGGCCCCCACGGAGCAGGAGCTGACCCTCCTGCGAGACCTCGAGAAGGCGAGCGCATGACCGACGTCTACGTCCTCGACGCGATCCGCACCCCGTTCGGGCGCTACGGTGGCGCGCTGGCCGGCGTCCGCCCGGACGACCTCGCGGCCGGAGTGCTCAAGGCGTTGCGGTCCCGCAACGACCTCGACCCGTCCACAGTGGACGAGGTGACCCTCGGGGACGCGAACGGCGCGGGCGAGGACAACCGCAACGTGGCCCGCATGGCCGCCCTGCTCGCCGGCTGGCCCACGAGCGTCCCCGGCAGCACCGTCAACCGCCTCTGCGGCTCCGGCCTCGACGCGGTGATGCAGGCCAGCCGGGCGATCCAGGTCGGCGACGCGTCGCTGGTCGTCGCGGGCGGCGTCGAGTCGATGACCCGCTCGCCGCTGGTCATGCCGAAGCCGGAGAAGGCGTTTCCCGCCGGGAACCAGACCCTCTACAACACCGCGCTCGGCTGGCGCATGGTGAACCCGGAAATGCCGTCGCAGTGGACGATTTCCCTGGGCGAGTCCACCGAGCAACTCGCGGAGCGCTACGGCATCGGCCGTGACGAGCAGGACGCCTTCGCGGCGCGCAGCCACGTGAACGCGGCGAAGGCGTGGGACGAGGGCTTCTACGACGACCTGGTGGTTCCGGTCGAGGGCGTGGACCTGGCCCGCGACGAAGGCATCCGGCCGGACTCCAGCCCCGAGAAGCTGGCCAAGCTGAAGCCGGTGTTCCGCAAGGAAAACGGCACCGTCACGGCCGGCAACGCGTCCCCGCTGAACGACGGCGCCTCGGCGCTCCTGCTCGGCGACGAAGCCGCCGCGAGCCGCCTGGGCAAGGCCCCGCTCGCCCGGATCGCCGGCCGCGGCGCGGCGGGTGTCGACCCGGACGTCTTCGGCATCGGCCCGGTGCGCGCGGCGGAGATCGCGCTCGAGCGGGCCGGCATCGGCTGGGACGACCTGGCCGCGGTGGAGCTCAACGAGGCCTTCGCGGCGCAGTCGCTGGCCTGCCTGCGCGACTGGAAGGACCTCGACCCGGAGATCGTGAACACCCACGGCGGCGCGATCGCCATCGGGCACCCGCTCGGTGCGTCCGGCGGCCGGATCCTCGGCACCCTGGCGCACGACCTGCACCGCCGCGGTGGAGGCTGGGGCCTCGCCGCCATCTGCATCGGCGTCGGCCAGGGGCTGGCCGTCGTCCTCGAAGGCCGGTAGAAGGAGATCGACGTGGCCACTCCGACCGAATTCAAGCTGCCGAACTACGGGCAGGACCCCGAAGGCACGCACCCGCCCCTCGACTTCAGCGGCTACGGCTCCACGGCGCTGCGGCACCCGAAGCAGGAACTGGTGCTGCTCCCGCAGATGCTCACCGAGGTCACCGGCCCGTTGCTCGGGCCCGGCCGGCTCGGCGAGCACGACAACGACCTCACCCGGCAGCACGCGGGTGAGCCGCAGGGGCAGCGGATCATCGTCACCGGGCGGCTGCTCGACGGCGACGGCCGCCCGGTGCGCGACTCGCTCGTCGAGATCTGGCAGGCCAACGCGGGCGGCCGCTACCGGCACACCGGCGACCGCTGGCCGTCGCCGCTCGACCCGAACTTCGACGGCGTCGGGCGCACCCTGACCGACAGCGACGGCCGCTACACCTTCACCACCATCAAGCCCGGCGCGTACCCGTGGAAGAACCACGACAACGCCTGGCGCCCCGCGCACATCCACTTCTCGGTGTTCGGCTCGGCGTTCACCCAACGGCTGGTCACCCAGATGTACTTCCCGGACGACCCGCTGTTCTTCCAGGACCCGATCTTCAACTCCATCCCGGACGAGAAGGCCCGGCAGCGGATGGTCTCGCGCTACGACCACGAGATCACCCAGGCCGAGTGGGCGCTCGGCTACCAGTTCGACATCGTGCTGCGCGGGCGCGACGCGTCGGTGTTCGAAGAGGAAGAGGACGAAGACTGATGCCCAGGCTGCTGCCCACTCCTTCGCAGACCGTCGGCCCGTACCTGTCGATCGGGCTGCCCTGGCCCGACGGCCCGTACGTCGTGCCCGAAGGCACCCCCGGCGCCTTCTGGATCCGCGGCACGGTCCGCGACGGCAACGGCGACCCGGTCCCGGACGCCATGATCGAGACCTGGCAGGCCGACCCCGAAGGCGGGTTCCGCCACCCCGACGACCCGCGCGGCCAGGCGTCCGGTGAGTTCCGCGGCTTCGGCCGCTGCCCCACGGAGACCGATGGCACGTACGGGATCCTCACCCTGCTGCCGGGCGTCGTGCCCGGCGAGGGCGGCACCGCGCAGGCGCGGCACATCGACGTGTCGGTGTTCGCGCGCGGCCTGCTGAACCGGGTCGTCACGCGGATCTACTTCGAGGACCAGGACAACGCCGGGGACCCGGTGCTGGCGACGGTTCCCGAGGAGCGGCGCGGCACGTTGATCGCCGCGAAGACCGACGACGGCTACCGCTTCGACGTGCGCTTGCAGGGCGACGGCGAGACGGTGTTCTTCGCGCTGTGAACGGAGGTGGGCGCGTGGGCGCCGTGCGGGTGCACCGGGTCGTCGAAGGCCCGGAGGAGGGCCCGGTCGTGGTCTTCGCCGGCTCGCTCGGCAGCGACCTGCGCATGTGGGAGCCACAGGTCGCACCGCTGGTCGAGCGCGGCTACCGGGTGGTGCGCTACGACGCTCGTGGTCACGGCGGATCGCCGGTGCCGCCCGCGCCGTACCGGCTGGAGGACCTCGGCGCCGACTTCGTGGCCCTGCTCGACGACCTGGGGGCCGAGCGCGCGCACCTGGTCGGGCTGTCGCTCGGCGGGATGACCGGCATGTGGCTCGGCGTGCACGTCCCGGACCGGATCGCGAGCCTGGTGCTGTGCTGCACGTCGGCCCGGCTGGGCCCGCCGTCGATGTGGGCGGAGCGCGCCCGCAAGGTCCGCGCGGAAGGCACGGCGTCGGTCGCGGAAGCCGGGGTCGGCCGGTGGCTGACGGAGCCGTACGCGAAGAGCCATCCGGAGGTCGCGGAGTTCCTGCGGGCGATGATCGCCGCGGTCCCGGCCGAGGGGTACGCGGCGTGCTGCGAGGTGATCGAGCACATGGACCAGCTGGACGCGTTGCCGAAGATCACCGCGCCGACGCTGGTGATCGCGGGCGCCGAGGACCCGGCGACGCCGCTGACCGGCCATGCCGACCTGATCGCCGGCGCCATCCCGGGCGCCCGGTTGGAGGTCGTGGCGAACGCCGCGCACCTGGGCAACTACGAGCAACCCGGGGAATTCACCCGGCTGATCCTGGACCACTTGGAGCGAGCGTGACGGACCGCCACGAGCAGGGCATGAAGGTGCGGCGCGAGGTGCTCGGCGACGAGCACGTCGACCGCGCGGTCGCGGGCACCACGGACTTCAGCCGCCCGTTCCAGGACTACATCACCGAGGGCGCCTGGGGTTCGGTGTGGGCCCGCGACGGCCTGGACCGCCGGACGCGCAGCTGCGTGACGCTGGCGGCGCTCACCGCGCTGCACGCGCACAACGAGCTGGCGATGCACGTGCGCGCGGCGATCCGCCACGGCCTGACGGCCGCGGAGATCGGCGAAGTCCTCCTGCACACGGCGGTCTACGCCGGGGCGCCGGCGGCGAACGCGGCGTTCGCGATCGCGCAGCGCACCCTGGCCGAGCTCGGCGAGCCGAGCGCCCTCCCCGCCGACGCCGGATAGGGTGCCGGGCATGGAAGTGGGGAGGCCGATCGAAGCCGAGCTGGACAGCGAGCCGGCGCACCGTGGCGCCCACCACGTGCAGTCGCTGGAGCGCGGGCTGGCCGTGATCAAGGCGTTCCACGCGGGCGCGGCGGAGCTGACCCTGAGCGACGTGGCCCGCGCGACGGGCCTCACCCGCGCGGCGGCGCGGCGCTTCCTGCTGACCCTGACCGACCTCGGCTACGTCCGCACCGACGGCAAGTACTTCTCGCTCACGGCCCGGGTGCTGGAGCTGGGGTATGCGTACCTGTCGAGCATGACGCTGCCGGAGGTGGCGCAGCCGCACCTGGAGCGCCTGTCCGCGGAGGTGCACGAGTCGAGCTCGGTCTCGGTGCTGGAGGGCACGGACATCGTCTACGTGGCGCGGGTGGCGGTGTCCCGCATCATGACGGTGAGCATCAACGTGGGCACCCGCTTCCCGGCGTACGCGACGTCGATGGGGCACGTGCTGCTGGCCGGCCTCAGCAAGGCGGAGCTGGAGGCGTACTTCGTGGTGGCGAGGCTCGACCGCCTGACGGAACGCACGGTCACGGCACCGGACCGCCTGCGCACGGAGCTGGCCAGGGTCGCCGACCAGGGCTGGGCGATGGTGGACCAGGAGCTGGAGGAAGGCCTCCGCTCGGTGGCGGCCCCGATCCACGACCGCAAGGGCCGAGTGGTGGCGGCGGTGAATCTCTCGACGCACGCAAGCCGCACGACAGCGGAGTCGGTGGAGAAGAACCTGGTCCCCCCACTCCTGGAGACGGCCCGGGCGATCGAAGCGGACCTGGCGATCGGCGCCCCGGGCCGAGCCCATGGCTGACCACCCGGCCGTGCCGCGCTGCCAGGTCGCCGGGACGCTCGGCGGGCTGGGGCCTCCGATCGCGCTGACCTGGGCCGCGCGCAACTTCGACCGGCCGGTGTCCACCACGGCCGTGACGCGGTGCCAGGTCGCCGGGCCGACAGCCCCGACCGCACTCGCGCCGACACGAGCGGAAGCCGGAGCGCCGACCACTGCCGCGACCGCGCCGGAGCCACCCTCGGCCGGCCATCTCGGCCCCGCCACACCCGTCGGCTCCTGCCCATGACCACCCCGCCGCCACCCAGCGCCCCGCCCGTCGCCGGGCTCCTGCTCGCCGCCGGAGCGGGCCGCCGGTTCGGGGGCCCGAAAGCCCTCGCCGAGATCGACGGCGAGCCCCTCGTCCTCCGCGCGCTGAAGACGCTCCGGACCGCGGGGTGCGGCCCGATCCGCGTCGTCCTCGGCGCCGCCGCCGACGAGGTCCTCGCGCTCCTGCCCGACCCCACCCAAGCCATCCGGGCCGAAGGCTGGGAGACCGGCATGGGCGTCTCCCTGAAAGCCGGCCTGACCGCGCTCGAAGCCACCGAAGGCCCCGTCGCCGCGCTGATCCACCTCGTCGACCTGCCGTGGGTCGGTGCCGATGTCCTCTCCCGGGTGGCTCGGGAAGCGACCACCGAAACTGTCGCCCGCGCGGCCTACGACGGCGTCCCCGGCCACCCCGTCCTCTTCGGACGGCGCTGGTGGCCCGAAATCGCCGACAGCGCCCGCGGCGACCGCGGCGCCCGTGACTGGCTCGCCACCCGCACCGACCTCCGGCTCGTCGAGTGCGGTGACCTCGGCAGCGGCCGGGACGTCGACCGGCGGGCCGACCTGCCCGGCCGGTGACCCGCACCCGGCTTCCGCGCCGCCTACGATCGACACCGTGACGGACTCGCTCGCCTCACCTGAAGAACTTGCCGCCGCGCTCGACGCGACCGGCTACCTCGCCGACGACGGGCTCGCGACCGCCGGGTTCCTCGCCTTGCGGATGGGACGGCCGCTGTTCTGCGAGGGCGAACCGGGCACCGGCAAGACGTCCCTGGCCCTCGCGCTGGCCGCCGCGCTCGACCGGCCGCTCGTGCGCCTCCAGTGCCACGAGGGCATCGACGCCGCCCAGGCCCTCTACGAGTGGGACTTCCCCCGGCAGCTCCTGCACTTGCGCGCGCTCGAGGCCGCCGGCGACGGGCACCTCGACGTCGAGACCGCCGAGCGCTCGCTCTACACCGAGCGTTTCCTGCTGGCCCGGCCGTTGCTGCAGGCCCTGATCAGCGCACCGTGCGTGCTGCTGGTCGACGAGATCGACCGCGCCGACGACGAGTTCGAAGCCTTCCTGCTGCAGCTGCTCGACGAACACGCCGTGACCATTCCCGAGTACGGCGAGGTCCGCGCCGAGCACCCGCCGCTGGTCGTGCTCACCTCGAACCGGACACGGGAGGTGCATGACGCCCTCAAAAGGCGGTGCCTCTACCATTGGCTCGAACACCCGGACCTGGTGCGGGAGGTCACGATCCTGCGCCGTAGGATTCCGCGAATAGGTGAAGTTCTGGCTCGGCAGATCGCTGAAGCGGTGCATCGGCTCCGCGAAATGGACCTGCTGAAACCACCGGGAGTAGCCGAGTCGCTCGATTGGGCGAGGGCTCTGTTGACTCTGCGGCGTGACGAGCTGGACGCGGCAACGGCGGCGCGGACGCTCGGAGCCGTCCTGAAATACAGCGAAGACCTCGACCGGGTCAGGGCGAAACTCGACGCCTTGTTCGCCTGACCACCCGGTCGGCTTACCGGGTGTGGCCGAGGCGGGGAAGGACCTGCGGATGAGCGTGGCGGAGACGACGGAGACGAGACCGCCGTCCGAGGCAGAGCCGGACCGGCCGGGGCCGGCCGGGACGACGGCCGCCCGGCACGGGTGGCGGGGCAAGCTCGCCGCCGTGGCCGCGGTGCTCGGCGGCACCGCGCTGATCGCCGCGCACGCCTCGTTGTACGGCCACTGGCTGATCGACGACGCGGCCATCACGTTCGCCTACTCGCGCAACGTCGCCGACGGCTTCGGGCCGGTCCTCCAGCCCGGTGCCTCGCCGGTCGAGGGATACTCCAACCCGACCTGGATGATCCTGCTCGCCCTCGGGAAGCTCGTCGGCCTGTTCGACCACGGCACGCTCTTCGGCGTCAACGACCAGATCCTCTTCCCGAAGGGCCTCGCGCTCGCCTGCTGCGCCGGCGTCCTCGTCCTGTTCTACTTCGGCGCGAAGACCCTCAGCCGCCGCCCGGCCCTGATCACCTTCGTCGCCGGGGCCTCGCTCGCCGCGATCCCGTCGTTCGTGATCTGGTGCTTCTCCGGGCTCGAGAACTCCTTCTACGCGCTCACCGTCGCCGCGCTCGCGGTGCTGATCCTGCGGGCGGTGCAGAGCGGCAGGCTCCTCGGCAACCAGGTCGCCCTCGGCACCGGACTGATCGCCATGCTGGCCGCGCTGACCAGGCCCGACGGCATCATCTACGCCGGCGCGTACCCGATCGTCGTCGCGCTGTTCCTCAAGCGGGAGCTGCTCGGCCGCAGCATCCGCGCGGTCGTCGTCTCCGTCGCCGGCTTCGCCGTGCCGTACGGCGCGTACGTGATCTTCCGCTGGTTCGAGTTCGGCCGGCTGGTGCCCAACACCGCCGTCGCGAAGGGACAGGAGCCGCCGACGCTCGACGACCTCGCCAGGCCCGGCGAGATCGTGTCCTACGTGGGCTGGCTGGTCGTCGCGGTCGCCGTCGCGTGCCTGGTGATGCTGCTGGTCCGGCCGTCGCGGCTGCGCACCGGCCTGATCGCCCTGCTGGTGCCGTTCGGGCTCACCGTCGTCGCCTACATCGTGCTCGAGTTCGACTGGATGGGGCAGCTGCGGTTCGCCACCCCGGTCTGGACGCTCGGCGCGTTCGGCGGCGCGATCGTGGTCGTCGAGGCGCTGGCCATGGCCCGGCTGCGCGGCCGGATCGTGCTCGCCTGCCTGCTCGTGGTGGCGCTGGTCAGCTCGGTGAGCGGGCTCTACGACCAGGGCAAGAGCTACCGCGCCAACGTCAAGACGGCGATGTGCATCGTCGCCGAGCGCGACGCCCAGGCCATCAACGGCTTCGCGGACATCCTGAAGCTGCCCGACACCGCCCAGGTCGGTCTCATCGACCTCGGCGGGACGTCGCTGGGCAGCCGCATCCGGGTGCTCGACCTGGCCGGCCTCGGCGACAAGCCGATCGCCGACTACCTGCACCGCGCCGACATGCAGGGTCTGCGCGACTACGTCTTCACCCAGGCCAAGCCCGAGCTGATCACCTTCATCGGCTCGTGGATCACCACGCTGCAGTTCAACCAGGACCCGCGGTTCGAGCGCGACTACGCGACGATCTTCCTGAACCCGCGGATCGGCGACATGACCGTGGACTCCCGCAACTGGGTCAGCTACCACGTCCGCCGCGACCTGGTCGACGACGCGAAGCTCGCGCAACTGCAGGCGTACGCGCAGAAGACGTTGCCGCCGATCCTGGAGCTGAACAAGACGGCGGGGCTGCGCGGCTGCGCGAACATCCAGCCCGGCATGAAGGTCGCCGCCTGACCTGAAACCACCGAAGCGCCCGCCCCGGAAGTCCACAAAGGACCTCCGGGACGGGCGCTTTTAATTGCGTTGCCCCGCCTCGTGGGCTGCGGCATTCTTTTCCCAGCACAGCAGACGAGACCACCGAGAGGAGGAGGTCGTGACCCGATACCAAAACCGCTGCGGCACGATCTCCCGAGCCGTTCGCTGAAATTCCCTTTTCTTTTCCGAGGCTCTTCGCGCCCACCCGCCGCTACCTTGGGTCGGCCGCCGCGAAGAGCGCGGTCTGCGCGCCCGCCCGGGGAGGGGTGCGTGCGCGGACCGCCCGTCCCGGTAGCTCAGCAGGACAGAGCGCGGCGCTACGAACGCCGAGGTCCGAGGTTCGACTCCTCGCCGGGACACCGACACGGCGCACGAACAAAGCGCACAATGGAGACATGACCACCGCCGCCGACCCCGTCGCCGGCTACGCCGGGTTCGCCGCCGCGCTGCGCGAAGCCGGCGTCGCCTGCGACGCGCACCGAGTGCAGGCGTACCTGGCGGCCGTCGCCGAGATCGACGTCGCCGAGCCCACGCAGCTGTACTGGGCCGGCTGGCTGACACTCTGTTCGAGCCCGGACGACCTGCCGTACTACGAAGAGGCGTTCAGCCAGTGGTTTTCCCTCGAGCCGCCGGCCCGGCAGCGCACGAAGGCCGCGGCTCCGAAACAGGCCCGGATCGCGCCCCTTGTCGACGCGGGAGGCGGCGACGCCGAGGACGGTGACGGTCACGACCAGCTGAAGGTCGCCGCGAGCGCCCAAGAGGTGCTGCGCCACCGCGACCTCGCCGCCCTCACCACCGCCGAGCGGGAACACCTCCGCGAGCTGCTCGCCACCCTCCGGCCGGCGCCGCCCCGCCGTCCCGCGGCCCGGCGGACGCCCTCGCGGCGCGGCAAGCTCGACCCGTCACGCACGTTGCGGGCGATGCTGGCCGGCGGCGGCGAACCGGTCCGGCTGGCCCACGTCCGGCGCGGCTCGCGGCCCCGGCGGGTCGTGCTGCTCATCGACGTCTCGGGGTCGATGAGCCCGTACGCCGACGCCCTGCTGCGGTTCGCGCACGTCCTCACGCGGTCGGCGCCCCCGTCCGTCGAGGTGTTCACGCTCGGCACGCGGCTGACCCGGGTGTCGCGCCAGCTGCGCCAGCGCGACCCGGAACGCGCGATGCTCGCGGCGGGCTCGGCGGTGCCCGACTTCGCGGGCGGCACCCGGCTCGGCGAGACGCTGCAGGCGTTCCTCGACCGCTGGGGACAGCGCGGCGTGGCGCGCCGCGCCGTGGTCACCGTGTTCTCCGACGGGTGGGAACGCGGCGACACCGCCCTGCTCGGCGAACAGCTCGCCCGGCTGCGCCGGCTCGCGCACGCCGTATTCTGGGTGAATCCGCACGCCGGCCGCGCGGGGTACGCGCCGGTCCAATCGGGCATCGTCGCCGCGCTGCCCCACATCGACCGGCTGCTGGCCGGGCACACCCTGGCCACTTTGGAACGACTGCTCGGGGAGATTTCCGATGCGTGACGTACTGGACGACGTGTTCCGCCGCTGGTCGGCGGGGGAGACGGTCGGTCTCGGCACTGTGGTCGCCACCTTTTCTTCGGCGCCGCGCGCGCCCGGCGCTGCGATGGTCGTCGCCGGGGACGGCACGGTCGCGGGCAGCGTGTCCGGCGGTTGCGTCGAAGGCGCGGTCTACGAGCTGGCGCAGGAGGTCGTCGCCGAGCGGAAGCCGGTGCTGCAGCGCTACGGCGTCAGCGACGACGACGCGTTCGCGGTGGGCCTGACCTGCGGCGGGATCATCGACATCTACGTCGAGGCGGTCGACCGCCGGTCGATGCCGGAGCTCGGGGACGTCGTCGCGTCGGTGCGCGGCGGCGAGCCGGTCGCGGTCGTCACGATCATCGAGCACGAGCGCGAAGGCCTGGTCGGCGAGCACATGATCGTGTGGCCGGACCGCACGGCGGGCTCGCTGGGCTCGTCGCGGATGGACGACGCGGTGGCCGACGACGCACGCGGCCTGCTGGCCAGCGGCCGCACCGGCACCCTGCACTACGGCCCGGACGGGCAGCGCCGCGGCGAGGGGATGGCGGTGTTCGTCAACTCCTTCGAGCCGCCGCCCCGGCTCCTGGTCTTCGGCGCGATCGACTTCGCCGCCGCGATGGCGCGCATGGGCGCCTACCTCGGCTACCAGGTCACGGTGTGCGACGCGCGGCCGGTGTTCGCCACCGCCAGCCGGTTCCCGGACGCGCACGACGTCGTCGTCGACTGGCCGCACCGCTACCTGAAGGCGGAGGCCGACGCGGGCCGCATCGACCAGCGCACGGCGATCGCGGTGCTGACCCACGACCCCAAGTTCGACGTCCCGCTGCTCGAGGTGGCGCTGCGCCTGGACGTCGGCTACGTCGGCGCGATGGGCTCCCGCAAGACCCACGACGACCGGTTCGCCCGGCTGCGCGAGGCCGGGATCACCGAGGCAGAGCTGGAAAAGCTGGCTTCGCCGATCGGCCTCGACCTCGGTGCGCGCACGCCCGAGGAGACGGCGGTGTCGATCGCCGCGGAGATCATCGCGTTGCGCTGGGGTGGCGGCGGCAAGCGGCTCGCGGAGCTGTCGGGGAGGATTCACGGCTGAGCCCTTCCAGTGGGCCACAAAAGTTCACCCATCCGGATCTCCGCAAGTTCGGCTTCGAGCGGTCGGTTTTCGCGTATCTGCGGAACCAATAGTTGAACGTGTGACATCAGGGCTTGTCGGCGTGAAGGTCGCGTAGCACGCTCGGGTCTTGTGAGCCCGATCACTTCGGGCAGGCCGTTCCCGAACCGGCTTTTGGAGGCCTGATGCGCATCACCGTCACCGTCGACGGGACGAAGTACACCGACGAAGTCGAACCCCGCACCCTGCTCGTGCACTACCTGCGGGAGCGGCTCGGCAAGGTCGGCACCGTCGTCGGCTGCGACACCAGCAACTGTGGCGCGTGCACCGTCCACCTGGACGGGCACAGCGTGAAGTCCTGCTCCGTGCTGGCCGTGCAGGCCGACGGCTGTGAGGTCACCACCATCGAAGGGCTCGCCCGCGAAGGCAAGCTGCACCCGGTGCAGCAGGCCTTCCACGACAACCACGCGCTGCAGTGCGGGTTCTGCACGCCGGGGATGATCATGCAGTCGATCGACCTGCTGGCCGACAACCCCGACCCGGACGAAAACGCCGTCCGCGAGGGCCTCGAAGGGAACCTCTGCCGCTGCACCGGCTACCAGAACATCGTCCGCGCGGTCCGGGACGCCGCGAAGCACATGAGTCCCGGCGCCGGTCCCGAGGCCGAGCGGATCGCCGAGAACAAGCACGTCGGCGTGGGTGGTGACTGATGACCGCCACGATCGAACCGGAGGTCGGGAAGTCCCGCCGCCGCAAGGAGGACGAGCGGCTGATCACCGGCCGCACCCGCTGGACCGACAACATCGCGCTGCCCGGCCTGCTGCACCTGGCCGTCAAGCGCAGCCCGCACGCGCACGCCAAGATCGTCTCGATCGACACGTCGGCGGCGAAGAGCGCGCCCGGCGTCATCGCCGTCTACACCGCCGAGGACCTCGACCCGGACGGCGCGTTCGGGATGCCCTGCGCGTGGCCGATCACGCCGGACATGAAGGCGCCGCGCCGCCCGGTGCTCGCCGCCGGCACGGTCAACTTCGCGGGCGAGGGCGTCGCGGTCGTCGTCGCGCGGTCGGCGGCCGAAGCGCACGACGCGCTCGCGGAGATCGACGTCGACTACGACGAGCTGCCGGTCATCCTCGACATGGAAGCCGCCATCGCCGACGGCGCGCCGCTGGTCCACGAAGACCTCGGCACCAACACGAACGCGGTCTGGAAGTTCGACTCCGGCGAGGCGGGCACCGGCGGCAACGTCGAGGACGCGATCAGCTCGTCGGAGGTCGTCCTCAAGCGCCGCTTCCGCCAGCAGCGCCTGGTCCCGGCCTTCATGGAGCCGCGTGCCTGCGTCGTCGACCCGACCGGCACGCAGATCACCGTGTGGTCGGCCACGCAGATCCCGCACATCCTGCGCGTGATGTCGGCGCTGACGCTCGGCATCCCCGAGCACAAGCTGCGCGTGATCGCCCCGGACGTCGGTGGCGGCTTCGGCGGCAAGATCGGCGTCCTGCCCGAAGAAATGATGGCGCTGCTCATCGCGCAGAAGCTCGGCAAGCCGGTCAAGTGGAACGAGACGCGGTCGGAGACCATGCTCGCCGCGCACCACGGCCGCGACCAGATCCAGGACATCACCATTTCGGCGACCCGCGACGGCCAAGTCACCGGGCTGAAGGTCGAGCTGCTCGCCAACCTCGGCGCGTACAACGGCCTGGTCGGCCCGGGCGTCCCGATCCTCGGCGCGTTCATGTTCAACGCGATCTACAAGATCCCGGCGTACCACTTCGCGTGCACCAACGTGTACACGACGACGACGCTGACCGACGCCTACCGCGGTGCCGGCCGGCCGGAGGCGACGTTCGCGATCGAGCGGATCATGGACGAGCTCGCCGTCGAGCTGGGCATGGACCCGCTCGAGCTGCGTGAGAAGAACTGGATCAAGCACGAGGAGTTCCCGTTCACCACGGTGTGCGGGCTGACCTACGACTCCGGCAACTACGAGGCCGCCACCGAGAAGGCCAAGCAGCTCTTCGACTACGACGGCCTGCGCGCCGAACAGGAGCGGCGCCGCGCGTCGAAGGACAAGGTCCAGCTCGGCATCGGTATCTCGACGTTCACCGAGATGTGCGGGCTCGCGCCGTCGCGGGTGCTCGGCTCGCTGGACTACGGTGCCGGCGGCTGGGAGTACGCGTCGATCCGGATGCTGCCGACCGGCAAGGTCGAGGTCACCACGGGCGCCTCCGCGCACGGCCAGGGCCACGAGACGGCGTGGAGCCAGATCGTCGCCGACCAGCTGGGCGTGGCGTTCGAGGACGTCGAGATCCTGCACGGCGACACCCAGTCGTCGCACAAGGGCCTGGACACCTACGGTTCGCGGTCGCTGGTCGTCGGCGGGATCGCCATCGTCAAGGCGGCGGAGAAGGTGGTCGCGAAGGCCAAGCCGATCGCGGCGCACCTGCTCGAATGCGCCGAGGACGACCTCGAGTTCGCCGGCGGCAAGTTCACGGTGAAGGGCACCGACACGTCCACGACGATGGGCGATGTCGCGCTCGCGACGTTCTTCGCCCACAACCTGCCCGACGGGGTCGAGCCGTCGCTCGACTCGGACGCGACGTTCGACCCGGAGAACTTCTCGTTCCCGCACGGCACGCACCTGTGCGCGGCCGAAGTGGACACCGAGACGGGCCGGATCAAGCTGCGTTCGTACGTCTGCGTCGACGACGTCGGCGTCGCGGTGAACCCGCTGATCGTCGAAGGCCAGGTGCACGGCGGGCTCGCGCAGGGCATCGCGCAGGCGCTGTTCGAGGGCACCGAGCACGACGAGACCGGCACGTTGACGACGGGCACGTTCGCCGACTACCTGCTGCCCTCGGCGGCCGACCTGCCGTCGTTCACCACCGACCGCACGGAAACGCCGTCGACGACGAACCCGCTCGGCGCCAAGGGCGTCGGCGAGGCAGGCACGATCGCGTCCACCCCGGCGGTGGTCAACGCGGTGATCGACGCCGTGCGGCCGTTCGGTGTGAACGACATCGAGATGCCCCTGACCCCGATGCGGGTGTGGCACGCCATCCAGCACGGCACCACCGACGCGGGCGGCCCCGGCCGTTCCGAGGCCGGCGGCGGCCTGGGCTCCATCGACGCCACCGGAGGTGCGCAGTGATCCCGGCTCCGTTCGACTACGTCCGTCCGTCCACAGTGGACGAGGCGGTCCAGGCGCTGGCGACGGCGGGCGAGGACGCCAAGGTCCTGGCCGGCGGGCAGAGCCTGCTGCCGGTGCTGCGGATGCGCCTCGCGGCGCCGACCACGCTGATCGACCTCGGGCGCGTCGCCGAGTTGCGCGGCGTCCGCGAAGAGGGCGACGACCTGGTGATCGGCGCGATGACCACGCACTACGACGTCCAGCGGGACGCGTTGGTGGCGTCGCACGCGGCGTTGCTCAAAGAGGCGACGGACACGGTCGCCGACCCGCAGATCCGCCATCGCGGGACTTTGGGCGGAGCGATCGCGCACGCCGATCCGGCCGGCGACCTGCTGGCGCCGGTGCTCGCGCTGGACGCTTCGCTGGTGGTGGCCGGGCCGTCGGGCCGCCGGACGGTGCCGGCGGCGGAGTTCTTCCGCGACCTGTTCACCACCGCGCTGGCCCCGGACGAGCTGCTGGTCGAGGTCCGCGTGCCCAAGCACACGGGGTGGCGGGCGCACTACGAGAAGTTCAACCGCGTCGCCCAGGCGTGGTCGATGGTCGCGGTCGCGGTCACCGTGCGCACGGAGGCGGGTGTCATCGAGGAGGCCAGGGTCGCGCTGACGAACATGGGCTCGACGCCGGTCCGCGCCTCGGGAGTCGAGCAGGCGCTGGTCGGAGTCCAGGCCACGGCGGAGGCGATCACCGCGGCGGCTTCGCACGCGGCGGAGGGTACGAATCCGCCGGTCGACGGCAACGCCGACGTCGAATACCGCCGCCACCTGGCCCAGGTGCTGACGGGCCGCGCGATCGCGGCGGCGGCAGGAGCCTGAGGGAGTCCGGTTCGCCCACCCCGGCCGCCGCCCCGGCGGCTAGGGTGGGCACCGGACCCCCGTCGTCATCAGGAAGGAGGTCGGCCCGTGCGGCTCGACCACGAATTCACCGTCCCGGCGCCGATCGGCGAGGTCTGGCTGGCGGTCGTCGACCCCGAGCGCGTCGCCCCGTGCATGCCGGGGGCCACGCTGACGAAGGTCGAAGGCGACCGGTTCAGCGGAACGGTGAAGGTCAAGCTCGGGCCGATTTCGTTGTTGTACAAGGGAAACGGCGAGTTCCTGGAGAAGGACGAGGCGGCGCACAAGGTCACGATCAAGGCCTCGGGCAAGGACTCGCGAGGAGCGGGCACGGCGGCCGCGACGGTGACGTTGACGTTGACCGAGACGGACGGCGGAACCCACGGAGCGGTGGCGACGGACCTGGCGATCACGGGCAAGCCGGCCCAGTTCGGCCGCGGGTTGATCAGCGAGGTGGGCGGCAAGATCCTGGACACGTTCGCGGGCTGCCTGTCGGGCAAGCTCGCTCCGGAGGTTCCCGAGAAGCCGGGGTCGGAGAAGCCGGCGGCGGGGCAGCCGGTGGCCGAGCCGGCGGTGAAGCCGGTGCCGGACCAGGCCGGCCAGCCGGCCGAGCCGACGGCCACGGCCGAGCCGGTGGCCAAACCGGAGCCGGCGGTGAAGGCCCCGACCACGGCGGAGATCAACACGGAGCCGAAGGCCAAGCCCGCGGACCGGCCGGCGCTGCACAGCGTCCCGGCACCCCCGGAGACCGAGGCGATCGACCTGCTCGACTACGCGGGCCAGTCGGTGCTCAAGCGGGTGGCGCCGGTGCTGGTGGGGATCGCGGCGATCATCGGGTTGGTGGCGATCGTGCGCGCGTTGCGCAAGTGAGCTGACGTTCGGCGCCCGGTGGCGTGGGGTGATCGGTGGCCGCGCGAGTGGTTCTGGTGCTGGTCGGGGTCGCCGGGATTTCCGGCGTTCGTGCGCACGCTGCGCAGGTCAGCTGATCTGCGCCGGGTGCGTGGGCTGGGCGGGATTCCCGCTGCCGTTCAAGCGGGTGGGGCCGTGCTGGCCGGGGTTGCCGCCCTGGTTGGGCTCACGTGCGCTCTGCGCACGTGAGCTGATCCGCGCCGGTGGGCGGGCTGGCGCGCCCCCTCGGTGTGCTGCCGGTGGGGGCTGAGGTGGGCTGATCTACCCTGGGCGGGTCTTCGGGCAGGTGCGCTGACCGCAATTCCCCCGGACCGGCGACGCGGCTCGCCGGAACGGCTACGCTGGGCTACCTGGTCGGCCGAACTTCGCGCGAGGGGTACGTCACGATGCCGGTTCGTCACGTCTGTGGCCTCGGCTCTTGAGAGCGCAGGCCGCCGTGCGCCGGGATGCGCTTTCCGCCTGGCCGGGGTGGCCTGTGCGGTGGGCGATGTGGGGCGGTGCCAAGACCCGCTGGATCGCCTATGCCCTCGGCTGCGAACTGCTCGCCGTCGTCGCGACCGGAGCCGCGCTGGTCGGCGGGTTCGGTGGACCCGTGCGTCCCGTGTGGTTCGCCGTGCTGGTCGCCCTCGGGGTGGCACAGGCCGAGATGTCGCGCCGCATCGAGCGGTTGCGCCGCTGGATGAGCGGGCAGACGCACATCAACGTCACCTCCGTCTGGTACCTCGCCGGGGTCGTCCTGCTCCCGCCGGCTTGGGTGGCGCTGCTGGCCGTCGTCCTCTACACGCACCTGTGGGTTCGAGTGTGGCGACAGGTCCGTACCCGGCCCGCTCACCGTTTCGTCGCCAGCACGGCCTGGGCGATGCTCTCCTGCTTCGCTGCTTCCTCCGTTCTCGCGGTCTTGGGCTTGCACGGGACGCCGTTGCAGACGCCGCGCGGGTTGTTCGCGCTCTGCCTGGCCGCAGCGGTGTTCGAGCTGGTGAACGTCGGCCTGGTGGCGGCCGGCATCTACCTGTACACCAGCCAGCGCTCGGCGGCCGACCTCGTCGGCACGTGGGAGGACAACGCGTTCGAGCTGGCGACCCTCTGTCTCGGCGGGCTCGCCGCCCTCGCGCTGGTCGAGCAGCCGGTGCTGGTGTTGTTCGTCGTGGCGCCGTTGCTGTTGCTGCACCGCTACCTGCTGCTGAAGCAGCAGCTGCAGGTCGCGGCCGTCACCGACGAGAAGACCGGGTTGCTCAACACCGCGGGCTGGCACGAATCCGCGGTGCGCGAGCACGCCCGCGCGCAGCGCCGCGGCACCGACGGGGGCTTCGCGGTGCTGATGATCGACCTCGACCACTTCAAGCGGATCAACGACACTTACGGCCACCTGACCGGCGACGACGTGCTGGCGGCCGTCGCGGTGGCGATCTCCGGTTCGGTGCGCCAGGGCGACACGGTGGGCCGGTTCGGCGGTGAGGAGTTCGTGGTGCTGCTTCCGGGTATCGGCCGCGCCGACGTGCTCGCCATCGCCGAGCGCGTGCGCGCGGCGGTGGGCGAGCTGAACGTGGTGATCTCGACGGGGACCGGGACGGTGCGGGTGAGTGGCCTGTCGGTGTCGATCGGGGTCGCGCGCCATCCGGACGCGGGCCCGGCTCTCGACGACGTGCTCCGCACGGCCGACGCGGCGCTGTATCGGGCCAAGGAGGCCGGGCGCAACCGGGTCGCGGTGTGAGGGCGGGTTCGCCTCCTTCCGGTGGGCAGATGGGGTTTGCCTGGCGGTGGTCCGGGTCTGCTCGCCGGAAGGCCGCCCGTGCCGGCGCGAATCACCTGGCTCGGCACGGAGTCCGGCCGGGACCTCGCTGCCGTGTGATGAATCGGGCGAAATACCCGGCCCGGGCGAGCGTTGCACTGGGCATGAGCGCGGATCACGAGACGGACGTGGTGGTGATCGGAGCCGGGCAGGCCGGGTTGTCCGCCGCCTATCACCTTCGGCGGGCCGGGTTCGCCAACCGGAGCGGGTTCGTCGTGCTGGACCACGGGAAGCGGGCCGGGGGTGCCTGGCAGTACCGGTGGCCGTCGCTGGTTCTCGGGAAGGTGCACGGCATCCACGACCTGCCCGGCATGGCACTCGGCACTCCGGACGCGACGCGTCCCGCCTCCGAAGTCGTTTCCGAGTACTTCGCGCGCTTCGAAAGCGTTTACGACCTCCCCGTGCTCCGGCCCGTCGACGTCCAGTCGGTGACGCGGGCGGGGGACCGGCTGGTGGTTTCCAGCCCCGCCGAGTCCTGGGCCGCGCGTGCCGTCATCAGCGCCACCGGGACCTGGGACCGTCCCTTCTGGCCGCGCTATCCCGGCCAGGAGACCTTCGCCGGACGTCAGCTGCACACCGCCGACTACACCGGACCGGAAGACTTCCGGGGCCGGCGCGTGGTCGTCGTCGGGGGTGGGACCTCCGCCGTCCAGTTGCTCATGGAGTTCGCGCCGCTCGCCCGCGCGACGGCCTGGGTCACCCGCCGGCCGCCCGTGTGGCGGGACGAGCCCTTCAACGAGAACTGGGGACGCGGTGCCGTCGCCAAGGTCGACGAACGGGTGCGCGCCGGGCTGCCGCCCGAAAGCGTTGTCAGCGTGACCGATCTGGCCGTGACGCCGGAGGTGCGCGCCGCCCGTGCCGCCGGGATCCTCGACCGGCGGCCGATGTTCGAACGCATCACGCCCGAAGGCGTCGTCTGGTCCGACGGCGAGCGGTTCGACGCCGACGTGATCCTCTGGGCCACCGGCTTCCGCGCGGCGATCGACCACCTCGCGCCGCTGCACGTCCGCGAACCCGGTGGCGGGATCCGCATGGACGGCACGCGGGTCGTGCTCGAACCGCGCCTGCACCTGGTGGGGTACGGGCCTTCGGCGAGCACGGTCGGGGCCAACCGGGCGGGCCGCGCCGCGGTGACCGAGATCCGGAAGCTGCTGCGGTGAGGGTCTTCGCCGGAAGCCGAAGACGGCCGTGGTAGGAGCCATACACCCAAGCTACCGAACATCAGTGCGAACAGCATCGCTGAAACGGGTGATCTTCCCCGGGGACCCGTTTTCCTTGTATAGCAACAGATTCAGGTCAGAGACATGCCCGGGATACGAGCGCGGACAGCCGCCATGGTCGCTTCGTCCGAGACGCCCTGCCAGTCGTACCGCGGCGTGTAGGGAGCGGTGAGGGCACGCACGTCCGAGTCGGTGAGTTCGACGTCCAGCGACGCCACCGCGTCGTCGATCTGCCGGGTCGAACCGGCGCCGACAAGTGGTGCCGTGACGACCGGCTGGCGGTGCAGCCACGCCAGGGCGATGGATGCGCGGCTCACGCCGTGGGCGGCCGCGACCTTTCCGACCGCGTCGATGATCGCGCGGTTCGACGCCTCTTCCGCGGGCGAATAGAGCAGGTCCGCGTAAGCCCCGTCGGTGTCGGAACGGGCGGTCGACTTCGCGTCGTCCCAGGCGCGGGCGAGGCGGCCGCGGGCCAGCGGGCTCCAGATGATCGTGCCGACGCCTTCGTCGAGGCACAGCGGGATCATCTCGCGTTCTTCCTCGCGGGCCAGCAGGTTGTAGTGGTCCTGCATGGACACGAACCGGGCCCAGCCGTGCTGCTTCTGCAGGTGCAGGGCCTTGGCGAACTCCCAGGCGAACATCGACGACGCGCCCAGGTAGCGCACCTTCCCGGCCTTCACCAGGTCGCTGAGGGCTTCGAGGGTCTCTTCGAGCGGTGTCTCGTGGTCGTTGCGGTGGACCTGGTAGAGGTCGATGTAGTCCGTGCCGAGCCGGCGCAGCGAGTGGTCCACCTCCGTCATGATCGCCTTGCGGGACAAGCCTTTTCCGTTGGGGCCGGGGCGCATGGGGTGGCGCAGCTTCGTGGCGATCACGACGTCGTCGCGGTCGGCGAAGTCCTTCAGTGCGCGGCCGAGGATCTCCTCGCTGGACCCGTTCGAGTACATGTTCGCGGTGTCGAAGAAGTTGATGCCCGCCTCGAGGGCGTGCTTGATCAGGGGCCGGGCCTGCTCCTCGCCGAGGGACCAGACGGGGTGGCCGCGGTCGGGTTCGCCGTAGGTCATGGCGCCGATCGCGATGGGTGAGACGTCCAGACCGGTGGTGCCGAGCTTCACGTAACGCATGGGGTTCTCCTGACGGTCAACTCGCGGAGGATTCTCCGGATGTGTCCCCGAAACTAGCGGAGGATTCTCCGCATGTCAAAGATGAGGCATGATCGGGGCATGACCGACGGGACGTACGGCACCCAGCGCAAGGCCGCCGCGCGCAACCGTGTCGCGATCATCGAGGCCGCCCACGAGCTGTTCGCGCGGAACCCGCTGGTGCCGCTGAGCGAGGTCGCCAAGCGCGCCGGCGTCGGCGCCGGCACCCTCTACCGCCACTTCCCGACGCGCGAAGACCTGATCCTCGCGGCCTACCAGCACGACATCGAACGCCTGACGACCACCGCCGACGACGTGCTGGCCCGTCATTCGTCCGCGAAGGCCGCCTTCGTCGAGTGGTTCGAGACCCTGTCGGCCTACATCCGCATCAAGCACGGCCTCGGCGACGCGCTGCACAGCGCCGCGGCCCAGGAGCTCATCGATGCTTCGTGGGCACCCACCACCGCGGCGGTCAAGAAGCTCGTCGACGCCTGCGTCGCCGAAGGCACCATCGCGCCCGGGCACGATCCCGCCGACATCATCATGCTCATGAGCTTCCTCTGGCGTGTCGCGAACAACGACGAGGGCGCCGCGCAAGGACGACGCCTGATCGCCACGGTCTTCTCCGGTCTGCAGGCGCCACCCGAAGCGAACTGAATCCCGCGCCACGGGGCAGTATCCCGCTCAACGACACACGCGCTGAGCAGCGAAAATCCCGAAAAACTCACCCTCTTGACCGATTCAAGGGCAAGACAAGTCTTGTCACCCGGAACGGCACGTCGTTACAGTCCGAGTAGTTAGGAAACTTTCCTAACTGTTTGCCGAACGTTCACCCGACGCCGCAGCCCACCAGCCACCGCCAGGCCCGTAAGGAGCGCGACGTGCCTTCCACACGACTACGTCCACTTGCCCGACTCACCCCGGTACTCGCCGCCGTGGTGCTGCTGCCCTCGGCGATCGCCGCGGCCGCCACCCCGTTGGCCACCGATGTCCTGCTGTCGCAGGGAAAGCCCGTTGCCACATCGACCGTCGAGAGCTCTTCGTACACCGGCGCCAAGGCCGTCGACGGCAGCACCACCACCCGCTGGGCCAGCGCCGAAGGCTCCGACCCGCAGTGGCTGCGGATCGACCTCGGCCAGGCCGCCACCATCCACCGCGTGCTCCTCAACTGGGAAGCCGCCTACGCGAAGAAGTACCGGATCGAGGTCTCCGACGACGGCACGTCGTTCACCACGGCCGCCACCGTCGACACCGGTGACGGCAAGATCGACGACCTCGGCGGCCTCGACGCCCACGGCCGGTACGTCCGCTTCGTGGGCCTCACCCGCGGCACCGGCTACGGCTACTCCTTCTGGGAGATGCAGGTCTTCGGCACCACGGACTCCTCGGGCGACACCCAGGCCCCGACCACGCCGACCGGCCTCGCCGCGGCGACGACCACCGCCACGAGCGTCGCGCTGACGTGGAACGCCGCGACCGACAACGTCGGGGTCGCCGGGTACGACATCCTCCGCAACGGCACGGCCGTCGCGACCAGCACGACGCCGTCCTACACCGACACCGGGCTCACGCCGGACACCGCCTACACCTACGCCGTCCGCGCGCGCGACGCCGCCGGCAACACGTCGCCGGCCAGCACGTCGATCACCGCGAAAACCGCCGCGGGCAGCGGGACGAGCTTCGTCCTCGCCGCCGCCGGCGACATCGCCGAACAGTGCACCGCGAGCAGTTCCGGCTGTATCCACCCGAAAACCGCGAAGCTCGTCGAAAACCTGGCCCCCGCGGCCGTGATCACCATGGGCGACAACCAGTACGACGAACCCACCCTGTCCGACTTCAAGAACTACTACGACAAAACGTGGGGCAAGTTCAAGAGCATCACCCACCCGGTCCCCGGCAACCACGAGTCCTACTCCGGGTTCACGGGCTACGACCAGTACTTCGGCGCCATCGCCAAGCCCAACGGCCAGCGGTACTACAGCTGGGAAATGGGCAACTGGCACTTCATCGCCCTGGACTCCAACGACTTCGTCACCCACGACGAGTTCGCCGAGCCGCCGCAGATCACCTGGCTGAAGCAGGATCTGGCCCGCAACACCAAGGGCTGCGTCGCCGCGTACTACCACCACCCGCGGTGGAGCTCCGGCGACCACGGTGACAACACCGACAGCACCGAGCTGTGGAACATCCTGGTGGCCAACAAGGCCGACCTCGTCCTCAACGGTCACGACCACGACTACGAGCGGTTCGTCCCGCAGAACGCCGACGGCAACGCCGATCGAGAAGGCCCGGTCGAAATCGTCGGCGGTTCGGGTGGCGCCACCCTGTACAACCTCAGCCCCGCCCACCCGACGACCGCCAAGCTGCTCAAGACCTACGGCGTCCTCAAGCTGTCGATGACGGACACGTCGTTCCAGACGCAGTTCATCGGCGTCGACGGCAAGGTCCTCGACAGCAGCCCGACCTACACCTGCCACTAGGAGGCCCGGGCATGTACATCGCGGCAAGCCGTACCTCGGACGTGGCGGCCGGCACCGAGCGGAAGACGACCCTCAAGAGAGTCTCCGCCAACGTCGTGGCGCTGGGCGTGGTCAGCCTGGTCACCGACGTCTCGTCGGAGATGGTCACCGCCGTCCTCCCGCTCTACCTGGTGCTCGGCCTCGGCCTGAACCCGCTGCAGTTCGGCCTGCTCGACGGCCTCTACGCGGGCGCCACCGCGGTCGTGCGGGTGCTCGGCGGGCACCTCGCCGACCGGTGGCGGCGGCTCAAGGCGGTCGCCGGGTTCGGGTACGGCTTGTCCGCGGTGTGCAAGCTCGGCCTGGTCGCGGCCGGCTCGTCGGTCGCGGCGATCGGCGTCGTCCTCGCCGCCGACCGCACCGGGAAGGGGATGCGCACCGCCCCGCGCGACGCGCTGATCTCCCTCAGCAGCGAACCGGGCGCGCTCGGCCGGTCGTTCGGGGTGCACCGCGCGCTCGACACCGTCGGCGCGTTCCTCGGCCCGCTGGTGGCGATGGCGGTCCTCGCCCTGAGCCTCGGCAGCTACCCGAGCGTGTTCTTCACCAGCTTCTGCGTCGCGGCGGTCGCCGTGCTCCTCCTGGTCCTGTTCGTCCGCGACCGCCCCGGCGCGGTCGACCGCGCGCCGGTATCGGCCAGAGCTGCGTTCGGTCTCCTGAAACACAAGGACTTCCGGCGCGTGACGCTGTGGACCGCCCTGCTCGGCCTGGTGACGGTCGGCGACTCCTTCGTCTACCTCGTCCTCCAGCGCCGGTGGGACATCGCGGCGACGTTCTTCCCGCTGCTGCCGCTGGGGACCGCCGGGGTCTACCTGGTGCTGGCCGTGCCGCTCGGCAGGCTCGCCGACCGCGTCGGCCGCTGGCCGGTGTTCCTCGGCGGGCACGCCGCGCTGGTCGTGGCCCTTCTCCTGCTCTGCGGTCCGGCCACCGCGGCGCTCGCCGTCGTCGCGCTCGGCCTGCACGGCGTGTTCTACGCGGCCACCGACGGCGTCCTGATGGCCGCCGCCGGGCCGCTCATCCCGGCCGGCCTGCGGGCCACCGGGATGGCCGTCGTCCAGACCGGGCAGGCCGTGGCCCGGATGCTCTCGTCCGTCCTCTTCGGACTGGCGTGGACGCTGTGGGACCTGCGGCCCGCGGTGCTCGTCGCGGCGGCCTGCCTGGCCGCCGTCGCGCTCGCCGCCGCGTTCGTGAAGCCGGTGCGGCCGTGAAGAAACTCGTCCTCGCCCTCACCGGCACCGCGCTCCTGGTCGCCGCCGCCGTCACGTACACCGTCAGCGCCCGGCACGGCACCGCGGACGCCGAACCCGCCGCGCAGCTGACCCTGGCACCGGGGCAGTTGCTCTTCCGCGACACCGCCACCGGTCGCGTCGGAGCTGCCCCGCTCGGGCAGGACGGCAAGAAACTCGGCGGCCTGAAGTGCGACCGGTTCGCCGTCGCGAAACAGACCGCGGTGTGCCTGGCCGTGCGGCCGGGCACGCTCCCGGCCGTGACCGACGTCCTCGTCCTCGACGACCACCTCGGCGTCCGCCACACCGAGACGTTGCCGGGCACGCCGAGCCGCGCCCGGGTTTCGCCGGACGGCAAGCGCGTCTACTGGACACTGTTCGTCACCGGCGATTCGTACTCGCAGACCGGTTTTTCGACCCGCGCCGGGCTCTACGACCTCGGCACCGGACGGCTCGTCAAGACGATCGAAGAGTTGCCGGTGTTCCTCGGCGATGACCGCTACTTCGCCTCCGACGTCAACTACTGGGGCATCACGTTCGCCCCTGACGGCCGCCGCTTCTACGCCACCCTGGGCAGCAAGGGCAAGACGTACCTCGTCGAAGCCGACTACGCGCGTTATCGCGGGAAGGCGATCAGGGAGAACGTCGAGTGCCCGTCGCTGTCACCGGACGGCAAGCGCGTCGCCTTCAAGAAGAAGGTCGGCGAAGGTGCCTGGCGGCTCTCGGTGCTGGACCTCGCGACCATGCGGGAGACCGCGCTCGCCGAGACCCGCAGCGTCGACGACCAGGCGCTCTGGCAGGATGACCACACCGTCCTCTACGGACTGGAGAACGCCGTCTGGGCGGTCCCGGCGGACGGCTCCGGCGCGCCGCGGAAACTCCTCGCGGACGCGTCGTCGCCGGCTGTCACGGGGTGACGCCGACCGCCGCGAACAGCGTCCGGACGCAGAGGTCGCGCAGCTCGTCCTGGGTGATCTTCGGCTGGTCGAGCCAGTCGAGGATCACCGTGGCGACGAACGTCAGCCAGCCGCGGACGGCCACCCGCGTCGTCTCGGTGACGGTGGTCAGCTCGGCGAGCGCGGCCAGGATGCGGTCGGCGTTGGCGGCCATCCCCGCCTCGCGGATCTCCCGGATCTCGCCGTCGGCGGCGCCGGCCGCGCGGTGCACGATCCGGTAGCCGTCGGGGTGGGTGCGCGCGAACTCCAGGTAGACGTCGAGCCCGGCCCGCAGCTGCTCGGTCACCGGCAGCGCCGGGTCGGGCGCGCTCATCTCCAGGAGCTGGTCGCGCTGGCCGCGGACGATCTCCGCGAAGAAGTCCTTCTTGGTCGGGAAGTAGTGGTACAGCAGGCCGCGCGAGACCTGCGCTATTTCGGCGACCTCGTCGATCCACACCTCGTCGTACGGCCGGTTCGCGAACAAGCCGGCGCCGATGGCCAGCAGCTGCTCGCGCCGCTGCTCGGTGCTCAGCCTCGTCCGCATGCCCCGAGCTTACTTGACACGGGTTCAGTAGCGGGGGATCGTGGCCTTATTGGATTCGGTTCAATAGGGAGCAGTCGTGGACACCATCGGGATTCCGCACCGTCCGGGCCGCCTGCCGGTGGTCGGCGACCTGTTCGGGGCGAACCCGCGCACACCACTGCAGGACACCGTGCGCCTCGGGAAGCGGCTCGGGCCGATCTTCAGCCGGAAATTCTTCGACATCGAGGTCGTCCTGGTCTCCGGCGTCGACCTGGTCACCGAGCTGAACGACGAGACGAAGTTCGGCAAGCACGTCGGCATGGGTGTCGAGAACCTGCGCGCGCTCGGCGGCGACGGCCTGTTCACCGCGCACACGCACGAGCCGAACTGGCGGCTGGCGCACGACATCCTGCAGCCGGCCTTTTCCGCCGAGGCGATGCGCCGCTACCACCCGGTGATGCTGGACGCCGCCCGCGAGCTCGTGGCGGCGTGGGACGCGGCGACCGGGCCGGTCGACGTCTCCGCCGACATGACCCGGCTGACCCTGGAAACGATCGGCCTGGCCGGGTTCGGCTACCGGTTCGGGTCCTTCGAGCGCGCCGAGCCGCACCCGTTCGTCACGGCGATGCTCCGGGCACTGCGGTTCGCGCAGCTGCAGAACGCCAAGCTGCCGTTCGTCCGGCGCGCGTTCGCTGGGTCGGCCGCGCAGAACCGCGCCGACATCGCGACCATGACGAACCTGGTCGACGAGGTCATCGCCGAGCGGCGCCGCGGCGGTGAGGAGAGCCGTGACCTGCTCGGCCTGATGCTCACCGAAGGCCACCCGGTGACCGGCGAGCGGCTGGACCCGGTGAACATCCGCAACCAGGCGATCACCTTCGTCGTCGCCGGCCACGAGACGACGTCCGGCGCGCTGTCGTTCGCGCTGTACTACCTGACCCGCCACCCCGAGCTGCTGGCAAAGGCTCGCGCGGAGGTCGACGCGGTGTGGGGCGGCCGCGAGCCGGCGTTCTCCGACGTCGCGAAGCTGCGTTACGTGCGTCGCGTGCTCGACGAGGCGATGCGGCTCTGGCCGACGGCGCCGGGTTACGCCCGCGCGGCCCGTGAAGACGTCGTGCTCGGCGGGAAGTACCGGATGCGCAAGGGCGACTGGGTGGTCGTGCCGCTCCCGCTGCTCCACCGCGACCCCGCGGTCTGGGCGGATCCGGAGAAGTTCGACCCGGACCGGTTCGAGCCCGCTGCGGTGAAGAAGCGGCCGGCGCAGGCTTACAAGCCGTTCGGGACGGGCGAGCGGGCTTGCATCGGCCGCCAGTTCGCACTGCACGAAGCGGTGCTGGCCCTCGGGACCGTCTTGCAGCGCTACGACTTCGAGATCGACCCGGGGTATGAGCTGAAGATCGTCGAGTCGCTGACGCTCAAGCCGAGCGGGTTCACGCTGCGGCCGCGGGTGCGGACGACGACCGGAAATGTCGGTGCCCTCCGGTAAAGTGGAAAACGGGGGGCGCCCCGCGGGGTCAGGGGCAGGTGGGGCGGCTCGAGCAGTCCGTGTCCGGGCATCGTGGAGCGCACGCCCGCGATCCGCGGTAAGGCCGCCCAGCGCTTCGGGTCGGCCGAGATGGTGCTCGCCGCCGATTTGAGGCAACCGCAGAGCGTCCTGCGGTCGGCCGGGGTCGAGGCCGGGGAGACGACGGTTTTCGGCCCGCTCGCGCAGGCTGCGCTGACCGGAGCGCGCCCGGTCAGGTACGGGAGGCACGGACTCAGGTCTTCGCACGGGTCTGTGGCCACGGTCCATGCTGCGCGGAGGTCCGGGCGGTGACACCGGATACCAGCCGAACCGGTGTCATCCGTCCGTCAAGACCGGAGGTAGCGCACCTGGTCCGCCTTCGCCCGCTCGTAGCCGTCCCGGCCCGCGAGGTGCTCCGGCACCCCGACCTCCCACCAGGCTCCGGCTTCGGTCCACGTCGACGGCTGCGTCTTCACCACGACCACCGCCGGACGCTGCTCGGCCACGGCCGCCTTGCGGGCCTCGCCGTACGCCTCCCGCAGTGAGTCCACTGTGGACGCGGAGAACACCAAGCACCCCAGCGACTCCGCGTGACGCGCGAAGTCCACTCGCGGTGGCGAAGCGTGTGAAGTCGTGCAGTCGGCGTAGAAGTTGTTGAACGGCTTGCCGCCCTGGCCCTCCTGGAGCCGCGCGATCACCGCGTATCCGTCGTTGTCGCACACGACCGCGACGAACGGGTGGCCCGCGAACGCGGCCGAGAACAGCTCCGAGTTCAGCATCAGGTACGAGCCGTCGCCCAGCAGGGTCGTGACGAGACCCGGGTGGGCGATCGCCGCGCCCCACGCGCCCGACAGCTCGTAACCCATGCACGAAAAGCCGTACTCGACGTCCATCGAGACCGAACCGGATCCGCGCCAGCCGCCGATCAGCTCGCCCGGCAGGCCGCCGGACGCCGTCATGACGTAGTCCTCCGGTGCCGACAGGTCGTTCACCACCCCGACGACCTGCGCATACGCCGGCAGCTCCGCGGCGGCCGATCGCAGCGAGTCGATGTGCGCGTCCCAGGAAGCCCGCTCGTCCGCCGCCCGCGCGGTCCACGCCGGGTCGACCCGCCAGCTCTCCAGCTGGGCGGCGAGGTCGGTCAGTCCAGCGTCGGCGTCTCCGACGACCGACAGCGCCCCGTGCTTGACCGCGTCGAACCGGGCCGCGTTGAGCGCCACCAGGCGGACGTCCGGGGAGAACACCGTCCACGACGCCGTCGTGAAGTCCTGCAGCCGCGTCCCGACCGCGAGCACGACGTCCGCCGCGGCCGCCACTACGTTCGCCGACGTCGAACCGGTGACGCCCAGCGGCCCCGCGTGCAGTTCGTGGGTGTGCGGGATCAACGTGCGGCCCGCGGTCGTCTCTACCAGGGGAATGCCGTGCCGCTCGGCGAAGTCGAGGGCTCGCCGCCCGGCACCCGAGTACCGGACACCGCCGCCGAGCACCATCAACGGCCGTTTCGCGGCACGCAGGACCCCGGCCGCCTCGGTGACCGAACGCCGGTCCGGACGTGGGCGCGGCGGCCGGTGCGTCACCGGCTCGAACAACGCTTCCGGGAAGTCGTACGTCTCCGCCTGGACGTCCTGCGGCAGGGCCAGGGTCACCGGGCCGGCGTCGGCCGGATCGGTGAGCACCCGCGCGACCTGCGGCAACGTGGAGAGCAGCTGCTCCGGCCGGGTGATCCGGTCGAAGTAGCGCGAGACCGCTCGGAACGCGTCGTTGACCGTCGCGGTCGCGTCCCCGAACGGTTCGATCTGCTGCAGCACCGGGTCCGGCGCCCGGCTGGTGAACGTGTCGCCCGGCAGCAGCAGCACCGGCAGCCGGTTCGCGTGCGCGACCCCGGCCGCGGTGACCAGGTTGAGCGCGCCCGGCCCGATCGACGACGTCACGACGCCGACCTGCCGCCGGTGCGTGGCCTTCGCGTACCCGACCGCGGCCAGCGCCATGCCCTGCTCGGTGTGCCCGCGCCAGACCGGGATGTCCCCGCGGTGTTCCTCCAGCGCGGTGCCGAGGCCGAGGACGTTGCCGTGCCCGAAGATGGCGAACACGCCGGGGAACAGCGGGACTTCGCGCCCGTCCAGGGTTTCCGAACGCTGGGCGAGGATCCAGCGGACCAGCGCCTGTGCCGTCGTCAGCTTCACTGAACACGCCCTTCGTGACTCGTGACCGGGCAACGCGGATCGAGGTCCTGCGTCGCCCACGTGTCGCGGACCCAGCCGTGCGCCGGGTCGTCGCAGAACGCCATGGACCGCTCGCCGGCCGGGCCGGCCAGGACGTTCAGGTAGTACATCGGGTAACCCGGCGCGGCCACGCACGGGCCGTGGTAGCCGCGCGGGATCAGGAAGACGTCGTGGTCGCGGACGGCGACGTCCTCGTCCAGGTCGCCGTCCGCGGTGTAGGTCCGGTGCAGGCCGAAGCCTTCGCGCGACGGCGTCACGCCGTCCCGGCCGGCGATGCGGAAGTAGTAGATCTCCTCGTTGACGACCTCGCACTCGGTCGCCTCGTCGTGCTTGTGCGGCGGGTACGACGACCAGTTGCCACCCGGCGTGATCAGCTCGCACGCGTTGAGCTTGTCCGCGTGGTCCCACACTCCCGGCACGCCGAAGTTGGTCACCTGCCGCGTCGCCTGCCCGGCACCGCGGACCTCGACCGGCACGTTCTCGGCCGGGCCGTACTTCGCCTCCAGACGGCGGGTGCAGCGCGCCATCGGCAACGCGACCTCGAGACCGTCCACTGTCGACAACTCGACTTCGGCTTCGCGGGGCACGTACGCGAAGTCCGTCACGCGGGTGAAGACCGAGTCGCGACCGCGGAGTTCGAAGACCTGCCCGTCGACGCGGACGGTCGCTGAGCCGGTGAGCGGCAGCACGAACGCTTCGAACTCGCCGGTGTGCAGGATCCGCACCTCGCCGGGGGCCAGCGAGAGAACCCGCAACCCGGTGAACGTCCAGCCCGCGCTGTCCGGGGTGAGCCGGACCGGGTCGGCGTCGTCGGACAGTGTCCCGAGTGGACGGTGCAGCTTGCTCACTTCGCGGCCTCCAGTACCTTTGCGGCGGCTTCGACAGCATCGCGGGTGTTCCCGCCGAGCCGGGTGTGACCCATGACCAGGCCGCGGACGACCTCGTGCGACAGCATCCCGTCCGACGGCAGGCCGTCGAGCACCACCGGCAGCGTCGTGGCGCCGAGGACGGCGGCAGAGCTGGTGGGTGGCAGCTGCAGCCAGGTGTGCGCCGACGTCGTCCCGAGGCCGGACGCGATGGTGACCGCCCGCGCCAGCGACGCCGGATCCTCCCGCAGCTCGATCATGGCGACCAGGCCGTACGCGGCCAGCTCGGTGACGGCGTCGGCGCAGGCCTGCGAAGCGGGGGCGGTGTCGACCGGTCGCAGGAGCATCTTGCCGCCGTCGAGGCCGCAGTCGATCAGCGTCCGGGCGTCGTAGCCGGTGAACCGGTCGTCGCGGTTCATCGACCCGAAGACGACCTTGTCGTGCAGCGCGCCGAGCAGGAGCAACTCCTCGACGATGTCCGGGGTGCCGAGGACGCCGTCGACGGCCGGATTCTCCAACGCGACGAGCAGGCGCTCCAGCAGCGTCCGCCGGTCGGGCAGGTCCTCGTGATCGGCGGCGACGAGGAACACGGTGCCGTTGTCGGACAACAGCTGGGGACGCCGCTTGCGCGTCGCGTACGCCTGCCGGACCGCGCCCGGGTTCGTGGCGCGGACGTGCAGGAGCTCCTTCCAGCGCTCGTCCGTGAGGATCACAGCAGCTCCTCGATCTCCTCGGGCGTCGGCATGGCGTCGGCGCAGGCCAGCCGGGACGCGACGAGCGCGCCCGCCGCGTTCGCGTACTCGGCGATGCGCACCGGGTCCCAGCCCGAGAGCAGCCCGTGGATCAGGGCGCCGCCGAAGCCGTCGCCGGCGCCGAGCCCGCAGACGACCTCGACGCGTTGCGGCGACACCGTCCAGCGGCCGTCCGGAGTCGCCACGAGGACCCCTTCGGCGCCCTTCTTGATCACCGCCAGGCGCAGTCCGCGTTCGAGCATCCGGTCCGCGGCCGTGTCCGGGTCCGCGGTACCGACGGCGACCTCCGCCTCGGCCCGGTTGCCGACCGCGACCGTGACGTGGTCGAGCATCCCGCCGATCTCTTCGCGGGCGTCTTCGACCGAAGGCCAGAACATCGGCCGGTAGTCCAGGTCCAGGACGGTGTGTTCGCGCCGTCCTCGGGCTTCGAGGATCTTGCGCTGGGTCGTCCGCGCGGGTTCGGCGGAGACGCCGGTGCCGGTGACCCACAGCAGCGGCACCGACCCGACGACGTCCCACGGCACGTCCTCGTCGGTGAGCGTGAGGTCCGGGGCGATGGGGGAGCGGTAGAACAGCAGGGGCGGGTCCGCGGGCGGGTTCAGCTCGCAGAACACCACCGGCGTCTGCAGGTCCGGCGAGGTGCTCACGAAGTCCGGTGAGACGCCGAAGCCCTCGAGTGCCTGCCGGACGTAGTCGCCGAAGCCGTCCGGGCCGACCTTGGTGAGCACCGCGGTCCGGCGGCCGAGCCGCGCGGCGGCGACCGCGACGTTGGTCGCGGTCCCGCCGAGCGACTTGGCGAACGTGCTGACCCCGGCCAGGGGGACGCCGCTCTGCTCGGGGTAGAGGTCGACCCCCACCCGGCCGATCGTCAACGCTTCCAGGGTCACGCCTTTTCCACCTGCCGCAGCTCGTGTTCGAGGGCTTCCAGTTCGGCACCGCCCGCCATCTGCCGGGTCAGCTCGTTGATGTCGATCTCGGACTTCTCGTAGTGCCCGAGCGCGGCACCCCGCTTGAGCAGCAGGAACCGGTCGGCCACCGGGTAGGCGTGGTGCGGGTTGTGCGTGATGAGCACGACGCCGAGGCCGCGGTCGCGCGCCTGGGCGACGTACTTCAGCACGACTCCGGCCTGCTTGACGCCGAGAGCCGCCGTCGGCTCGTCGAGGATCAGCACCTTCGCGCCGAAGTAGACCGCCCGCGCGATCGCGACGCACTGGCGTTCACCGCCCGAGAGCGTCCCGACCGGCTGCTCGACGTCCCGCAGGTCGATGCCCATGTCGGACAGCGCCTTCTTGGTCGTCTCGCGGCCCTTCTTCCGGTCGAGCATCCGGAACGGGCCGAACCCGGTCGTCGGCTCGGAGCCGAGGAAGAAGTTCCGCCAGACGCTCATCAGCGGCACCACCGCGAGGTCCTGGTACACGGTCGCGATGCCGCGGTCCAGGGCCTCACGCGGTGAGGCGAACCGCACGGGCTCGCCTTCCACGAGGAACTCGCCGCGGTCGTGCTGGTGCACCCCGGCGAGGATCTTGATCAGCGTGGACTTCCCGGCGCCGTTGTCGCCGAGCACGCAGGTCACCTCGCCCGCGTTGACCACAGTGGACACATCGCGCAGCGCGATCACGCTGCCGTACGTCTTCCCGATGTCTTTGACTTCGATCAGGCTCATCGGCGGACCCTTTCCGCGCGGCGCCGGAAGGCGTTGTTCACCAGGACCGCGGCCAGCAGCATGATGCCCAGGAACAGCATGAACCAGTCGCTGTTCCACTGCGCGAACACGATGCCCTGGCGCGCCATGCCGAAGATCAGCGCGCCGATCGCCGCGCCCACCGCCGAGCCGAACCCGCCGGTGAGCAGGCAGCCGCCGATCACCGCCGCGATGATGTACTGGAACTCCAGCCCAATGCCCTGGTTCGCCTGGACGCTGGCGAAGCGCAGGATGTTGATCGATCCCACCAGCCACGCGCCGAGCGCGGTGCCCATGAACAGCAAGATCTTCGTGCGCACCACCGGCACGCCGACCGAGCGGGCCGACACCTGCGACCCGCCGACCGCGAAGATCCAGTTGCCGAACCGGGTCCGCACCAGCAGCCACGCGGCGATCGCCGTGACGACGATCCACCACACGATCGACGACTGGAACTCCGTGCCGCCGATGTCGAACGTGGACGCGAACAGCCCGCCGGCCGATTCGTAGCCGCTCGTCGAGCGCATCCCCGACACCTGGACGGTGTTGGTGACCAGCCGCGTCACGCCGAGGTTGAGCCCCTGCAGGGCCAGGAACGACCCCAGCGTGACGATGAAGCTCGGCAGCCCGGTCTTCATCACCAGCCAGCCGTTGAACGCGCCGACGCCGAGCGCGAAGACCAGCGACGCCAGCAGCGCGAGCCAGACGTTCCAGCCCGCCTGCGTCGCCAGGATCGCCGTGACCAGCGACGTCGACGCCGTCATCACACCGGCCGACAGGTCGAACTCGCCGCCGACCATGAGCAGCGCGACCACGACGGCCATGATGCCCAGGGTCGACGAGTCGTCCAGCCAGGTCGCCACGCCCAGCGGGCTGAGGAACTGGCCGGTGACCACGGAGAAGAAGACGAACACCAGCACCGCGCCGAGGAGCGCACCGATCTCGGGCCGGACGACCAGCCGGTCCAGCAGGCCTTTCCTGGCGATGCGCTCGTCCGGTTGTGCCTGGATGGCTGCGGTCATCGCGTGCCGCGCTGCGCGTACGGGGCCACGGTGTCGATGTTGGTCTTGTCCACGAAACCGGGACCGGTCTGGACCGGGTGGCCGCCGCCGATGGTGTTGCCGTTCTCCTTGTACAGCTTGAGGAACACGATCGGCAGGTAGCCCTGCTCGTACTGCTGCTGGTCGACGGCGAAGAGGATGCTGCCGTCCTTGATGGCCGCGACGACGTCGGCGTTCAGGTCGAACGTCGCGACCTGGGCCTTCGAGTTCGCTTCCTTCGCCGCGCTCACCGCGCGGGCCGCGACCTGCGAGTTCAGTGCCAGCACCGCGTCGATCGACGGGTCGGACTGCAGCGCGCCGCGGATCCGCGACTGCGCGTCGGTCGGGTTGGAGATGTCGACCTGCAGCGTGGTGACGTTGCCGAAGGTCTGCTTCGCGCCGTCGCAGCGCTGGTTCTGGCCGATGTTGCCGGCCTCGTGGATGACGCACAGCAGCTTCGTCTTGCCCGCCGTCTTGAGCCGCTGGCCCGCGCCCTGGCCCGCGAGGCCTTCGCTCTGCCCGACGTGGGCGATGGCGCCGAACTGGGCGCTGAAGTCCTCACCGGAGTTGATGGTGATGACGGGGATGCCGGCCTTGACGGCGTTCTGGATCGACGTCTGCAGCGCCTGGGGGTTCGCCATCGACACGACCAGGCCGCCGACCTTCTGCGCGACGGCGTTGTCGATCAGCTTCGCCTGGTTGCCGGGGTCGCCGTCGGAGTAGTAGTCGACGCCTACGCCGAGGTCCTTGCCCGCCTGCTCGGCGCCGTTCTTCACGACGTTCCAGAAGGCGTCACCGGCGCTGCCGTGCGTGACGACGGCGACCTTCAGCGGACCGCTCGTGCTCGGCGCCGCGGCGGGGGCCGAAGAGCTGGCGCTGCTGTTCGAGTTGTCGGCGGTGGGGCCGCTGCAGGCGGCGAGCACCAGCCCGGTGGCGGTGATCGCGGCCGCCACGGCCAGCTTCTTGATTGAGAACACAGTCACTCCTTTGGGACCAGTTACAGAGAGTCGGTGATCGTCGCGAGGTGGGCCAGGCTGCGTTCGGTGTCCCGCCGGGGTAGGTCGTCGGGACTCTCCTCGCCGAGGGCGGTGTCCTGTTCGAGGACGTACCAGCCGTCGTAGCCGGCCGCCTGGACGGAGCGCACCATCGACGCCACGTCCACATCCCCCTCGCCGAGCGGGGTGTAGATGCCCCGCCCGACCGCTTCGGTGTAGCCGAGCCGCCCCGCGCGGACCTCGGCCGCCAGGTCTTCTCGGACGTCCTTCAGATGCACGTGCCCCACCCGTTCGGGGTACCGCTTCGCCAGCTCGACCGGATCCGTCCCGCCGATCATCAGGTGCCCGGTGTCGAGGCACAAGCCGAGATCGGAGTCGGCGAGGAAGCGCTCGACCTCGGCCTGCTGCTCCACGTGCGTCCCGACGTGCGGGTGCAGCACGGTGCGCAGGCCGTGGCCGACGGCGATGTCGCGAATCCTGCCCGCGGTGTCGACGAGCGTCGCCCATTCGGCGTCGGTGAGCTTCGGGCGGTCGTCGTAGCCGTCGAGACCCGTCGCGGCGGCCAGGACGAGGACGTCACCACCGCACGCGGCGAACAGCGCGGCCGACTCCTCGGCTTCCTTGAGCGCGTTCTCCTGGTTTTCGTGCAGCACGACGGCGAGGAAGCCGCCGACGAGCGTCAGGCCGTACTTGCCGAGCAGCTCGCGCAGGTCCGCCGGGTCGCGGGGCAGGTAGCCGGGCGGGCCCAGCTCGGTGGCCTGGACGCCGAGGGCCGCCATCTCGCCGAGCACGGTCGCCGCGTCCAGCACCCGGCCCCAGCCCGGCACTTCGCAGACGCCCCAGGAGATCGGGGCGGCGGCCACGCGGATCGTCGCTGTCACAAGGGGCCTCCGTTGGTCCGTTGGAGCGCTCTATTGATTAGAGCGCTCTAATCTTGTAGCGTCCGTCACAGCAAAGTCAAGGCCGAGTTTTCCGAGATCAGGGGAGGTGGGGTCGTGCGTCCGACGATGGAGGACGTCGCCGCGCGGGCGGGAGTTTCCCGCGCGCTGGTCTCCCTGGTGATGAACAATTCACCGAAGGTCTCCGACGCCCGCCGCGCGGCGGTGCTGCGCGCGGCCGAGGAGCTCGGCTACCAGCCGCACGTCATGGCGCGGTCGCTGGCCAGCCGGACGTCGACGGTGCTCGGCGTGATGGTCAACGACCTGCGCAACGCCTTCTTCGCCGACATCGTCGAAGAGCTGGACACCGCCGCGCAGGCGGCGGGGTTCGACCTGATCCTCAACACCGGCGGCCGCAGTCCCACGCGCGAGTGGAACGCCCTGCACAACCTGCTTTCCTTCCGCCCGGCCGGGATCATCCTGCTCTCCCCGGTCGTCCCGGCCTCGGCGATCCAGGTCGCGGCCCGGCAGTGCCCGGTCGTCCTGGTCTCCCGGACCGCCCGTTCGTCCACAGTGGACACGGTGAACGACGACGGTGAGGCGGGGTCGGCGCTGGCCGTCGACCACCTGGTCGGCCTCGGGCACCGCCGCATCGCCCACCTCGACGGCGGCGGCGCGGCCGGCGCGGCGCAGCGGCGGCGCGGCTTCGAGTCGGCGATGCGGCGGCACGGTCTCGAGCCGATCGTCGTGCGCAGCGAACACACCGACATCGGGGGCGAGAAGGCCGTGCGGGAGCTGCTGGCCGCGTACTCGCGCCCGGAGCTGCCGACGGGCTTGGTCTCCGGCAACGACTTCAACGCCGTGGGGGCGATCTCGGCGCTCGAAGAGGCCGGGCTGCGCGTGCCCGAAGACGTCTCGATCGTCGGCTACGACAACACGTCGCTCGCCGCGTTGCGGCACCTTTCCCTGACCACGATCGACCAGCCACGCAAGGACATGGCGCGGCTGGCCTTCGAAGCGCTGATCCAGCGCGTCCGCGGGGAACGCACGGAGCCGGTCCGGCACCTGCTGCACCCGTCCTTGGTGGTCCGGGCGACCACCGCCGAGTTTTCTGACACAGGAGGAGCACCACGATGAGGTTGGGATTGGCGGGCACCGGCCGGATCGGCACCGCGCACGCGGAGACGCTGAAGGGCTTCGAGGAGGTCGAGTCGGTCGTCGTGGCCGACGTCGACACCGCGCGAGCCGCGTCCGCCGCCGCGAAGCTCGGCGTCGAAGCGGTCTCCCTCGACGGGCTCTTCACCGCGGGCCTGGACGGACTGGTCGTCACGGCGGCCACCGACGCGCACCCGGGCCTGATCATCGCCGCGGTCGACGCGGGCATCCCGGTGTTCTGCGAAAAGCCGGTGGCCGCGGACATCCCGGGCACCCTGGCCGTCATCGACCGGATCGAGGCGTCGGACGTCCCCGTCCAGATCGGTTTCCAGCGCCGGTTCGACGCGGGCTACGCGGCGGCGCGGGCGGCGGTCGCGTCGGGCGAGCTGGGCTGGCTGCACACGCTGCGCGCGACGACGTTCGACCCGGCGCCCCCGCCGGCGGAGTACGTGGCGCACTCGGGCGGGCTGTTCCGCGACTGCGGCGTGCACGACTTCGACATCGTCCGCTGGGTCAGCGGCCGCGAGGTCGCCGAGGTGTACGCGGTCGGCGCCAACCGCGGCGAGCAGTTCTTCGTCGACGCGGGCGACGTCGACACGGCGGCGGCGACGCTCACCCTGGACGACGGAACACTGGCGACGGTGTCGCTGACCCGCTACAACGGCGCGGGCTACGACGTGCGCCTCGACGTGCTCGGCTCGGCTTCCGGCGTCGTCGTGGGCCTGGACGACCGGTCGCCGCTGCGGTCGGTGGAGCCGGGGGTGCCGCCGCTGCCCGGACCGGCCTACCCGGGATTCATGGAGCGCTTCCGCCCGGCGTACACGACGGAGCTGCGGGCGTTCCTCGACGTCGTCGCGGGCCGAGCCCCTTCGCCTTGTGGGGCGGCCGACGCTTTGGAGGCGTTCTACATCGCGGAGGCTTGCGAGGTCTCGCGCCGGGAACGCCGTCCGGTTCGCCTGGAAGAGGTCCGCCGCTAGCCGGAACTCGCGTGACTGAACCCGGAACTCGCGAGTTCCGGGTTCAGTCACGTCGGCAACGTCAGTCGAGCTGTCAGTCGAGCTGCAGCTCCGGGGTGTACATCTCCAGCCAGTGGTACAGGTCGAGCAGGCGGTCCAGGCCGACGCGGGCCGCCGGGTCCATCGTGGCCGGGTCCACTTCGGACACCCGGTGCGCCCACGACCGGTCGACCAGGTCGAACACCGCGTGGCGGGGCTCGGCCAGCACCTCCTTGGCCTGCTGCTGCAACGCCGCCGCGTAGCCCGGATCCTGCGTCGACGGGTACGGGCTCTTGACCCGCTGAGCGACCGACGCGGGCAGCACGTGCGAGGTGGCGTGCCGCAGCAGGCTCTTCTCGCGGCCGTCGAACGTCTTCAGCGACCACGGCGTGTTGTAGACGTACTCGACCAGCCGGTGGTCGCAGAACGGGACGCGGACCTCCAGGCCCACCGCCATCGACGCGCGGTCCTTGCGGTCGAGCAGCATCCGCACGAACCGGGTCAGGTGGAGGTGGCAGATCGTCCGCATCCGGGCCTCGGCCGCGGACTCGCCGTCCAGGTGCTCGACCTCGGCGACGGCGGACGAATACTGGTCGCCGAGGTAGGCCTCCAGGTCCATCTTCGCCATCAGCTCGGGCGTGTAGATCGACGCTCGGTCGGTCATCATCGCGGTGCGGAAGGCGATCCACGGGAACATGTCGGCGTTGACCGCGGCCTCGTCGAAGAACCAGCGGTAGCCGCCGAACACCTCGTCGGCCGACTCGCCCGACAGGGCCACCGTCGACTCGCCGCGGATCGCCTTGAACAGCAGGTACAGCGACGTGTCCATGTCGCCCAGCCCGGCCGGGATGTCCCGCGCCCGCAGCACCGCGCGCCGCACCTCCGGGTCGGTCAGCTCGGCCGGGTTCAGCACGACGTCCTTGTGTGCCGACCCCACCAGTGCCGCGACGTCGCGGACGAACGGCGAGTCCGCGGTGTCGCGCATCTCGTCCGGCTTGAAGTTCTCCTCCTGGCCGAAGAAGTCGACGGAGAACGTCCGCAGCTGCTCGCCCTGCTCCGCCAACCGCGCGGCCGCGAGTCCGGTGACAGCGCTGGAGTCCAGCCCGCCCGAGAGCAGCACGCAGCGGGGGACGTCGGCGACGAGCTGGCGGTTGACGATGTCGGTCATCAGCTCGCGGACGCGGGCGACCGTCGTCTCCTGGTCGTCCGTGTGCTGCTTCGCGTCCAGCTTCCAGTACGTGCGGGTCCGGACGCCTTCGCGCGTCACGGTGACGATCGTGCCCGGCCGGACCTCCTCCATGCCCTTCCACAGCGACCAGCCGGGCCGCTTGGTGAACGCCATCAGCTCGCGCAGGCCGTCGGTGTCGACGACCTTCCCGGCCAGGGGGTTCGCCAGGATCGCCTTCGGCTCCGAGCCGAACAGGACACCGTCGGCCGTGGGGTAGTAGTAGAACGGCTTGATGCCCATGCGGTCGCGGATCATGACGAGCCGGTCGTCGCGCTCGTCCCAGATCGCGAAGGCGTACATGCCGTTGAGGTGGTCGGCGACCGCGTCGCCCCACTGCAGGTAGCCGTGCAGCACGACTTCGGTGTCGCTGTCGGTCTCCCAGGTGTGGCCCAGCTTCGTCAGCTCTTCCTTGAGCTCGGTGAAGTTGTAGGCCTCACCGCTGTAGACCATCGCGACGTCGCCGTTCGGCGTGGTGACCGTCATCGGCTGACGGCCGCCGGGCAGGTCGATGATGGCCAGCCGCCGGTGGCCGAGCGCGACGTGCCGGCGCACCCACGTCCCCGAGTCGTCCGGGCCGCGACAGGCCATCGTCCCTGTCATGGCATCGACCACGTCCTGGCGGCGGGTGAGGTCGGCGTCGTAGGAAACCCAGCCGGCGATACCGCACATGGCGAACCCCTCCACAATTGCTTAGCCGATACAACTATCTTGTTAACCCAGGTGTAACACGAGCCGGAGATCTTGTCTGCCCGAATTGCACTTTCCGCACTTGTTCGGTCACGGACTGTGGCATGAGTCACTGACCAACAACATGCCGCTAGAAACGGGCAAGCGTTTGCGTGATGGCCACCACCGGCCCGTCAAGACGGCGTAAACGGGTGTCAGGAACGCGTCAAGGCGCCGTCAGCCGGACTTCCGGCGGGGACTCCCAGGACCGCAGAGTGAACGCTCGACTTGGCCGTGCGCGCCGCGGCCGGAAGGGCACACTGACAGCGTGACCACCGAGAACGCACCCGTGAAGCCGCGCCGGGGCGAGCTGAGGATCTACCTCGGCGCGGCGCCGGGCGTAGGCAAGACCTTCGCCATGCTCGGCGAAGCCCGGCGGCGCCTCGACCGCGGCACCGACGTCGTCGTCGGGCTGGTGGAGACGCACGGCCGGGCGAAGACCGCCGAGCTGCTCGACGGCCTCGAGGTCGTCCCGCGGCGGCGTGCCGGGCACCGCGGCCGTGAGTTCGAGGAGATGGACCTCGACGCCGTCCTGGCCCGCGCGCCGGAAGTCGCGGTCGTCGACGAGCTGGCGCACACCAACGTGCCGGGTTCGCGCAACGCCAAGCGCTGGCAGGACGTGGACACGCTGCTCGACGCCGGCATCGACGTGCTGTCCACGGTCAACGTGCAGCACCTGCAGAGCCTCAACGACGTCGTCGAGCGGATCACCGGCGTCACCCAGCAGGAGACCGTGCCGGACGAGGTCGTCCGCCGCGCCGAGCAGCTGGAGCTGGTCGACATCACCCCCGAGGCCCTGCGCCGGCGGCTCGCCCACGGCAACGTCTACCCGGCCGAGCGGATCGACGCCGCGCTCGGCAACTACTTCCGCCCCGGCAACCTCACCGCCCTCCGCGAACTGGCCCTGCTCTGGGTGGCCGACCAGGTCGACGTCGCCCTCCAGCGCTACCGCGCCGAGCAGCGGATCACCGACACGTGGGAAGCCCGCGAACGCGTCGTCGTCTCCATCACCGGCGGCCCGGAGAGCGAGACGCTCATCCGCCGCGCCAGCCGGATCGCCACTCGCGCCGGCGCCGAGCTGCAGGTGGTGCACATCCTGCGCGGGGACGGCCTGGCCGGGATCGGGCCCGCCGCGCTGGCCCGCTGCCGCAAGCTCGCCGAGGAGGTGGGCGCGACGTTCCACACGGTCGTCGGCGACGACGTCCCGGCCGCGCTCCTGGACTTCGCCCGCGGGGTCAACGCGACCCAGCTGGTGATCGGCACCTCGCGGCGCTCCCGCGTGGCCCGGCTGTTCGACGAGGGCATCGGCGCTTCGGTCGTCCAGCGATCGGGACCGATCGACGTGCACATGGTCACCCACGGGCAGGCGGGCGGCCGCCTGCGGGCCGGGCTGGGCGCGAGCCCGCTGGGGCTCTCGCGGCTGGTCGCGGGCTGGGTGCTGGCCGTCACGCTGCCGGTACTGGTCACGCTCATCGGCGTCTTCGTGCCGAGCGGGCTCGACTTCGCCACCGATGTCATCTCCTACGTGCTGGCCACGGTGATCGTCGCCCTGGTCGGCGGCCTCGGCCCGGCGCTGGCCGCGGCCGTGCTCGGCGCCGGGCTGCTCAACTTCTTCTTCACCCCGCCGCTGTACACGCTCAACGTGCACACCCCGCAGAACCTGGTGACGTTGATCGCGATGGTCGTGGTCGCGGTGCTCGTCGCGCTGGTCGTCGATCAGGCCGCGCGCCGGGCCGCGCAGGCGGCGCGGGCGCGGACCGAAGCGGCGCTGCTGGCCTCCTACGCGCGGACGGTGCTGACCCATTCGAACCCGATCGAGCGGCTGCTGCAGAAGGTCCGCGAGAACTTCGTGCTGACGTCGGTGACGCTGCTGGAGAAGCAGGACGGGGCGTGGCAGTGCGTGGCGACCGCGGGGGACCACCCGTGCGCCGATCCGGACGAGGCCGACGTCGACATCGCCGTCACCGCCGACGTGCACCTGACGCTGCGCGGGCGGGCGCTCGCGGCCGCGGACCGGCGGGTGCTGGAAGCCGTGGCCGGGCAGGCCCTGCTGTCCCTGCGGCAGCAGCGCGCGGCCGCCGCCGCGGCCCGCGCCGAGCGCAAGGCCGAAGCCACCGAGCTGCGCACGACGCTGCTGTCCGCGGTCGGGCACGACCTGCGCACGCCGCTGACGTCGATCAAGGCGTCGATCGGCAGCCTGCGCGCCGCGGACCTCGAACTGTCCGAAGAGGACACGGCGGAGCTGATGGAGGCCATCGAGCTGTCGGCCGACCGGCTCGCCGGGCTCATCGACAACCTCCTGGACTCCTCGCGGCTGGCCACCGGCGCGGTGAAGCCGCACCTGCGCCCGGTGGGGTACGACGAGGTCGTCGCGCACGCGCTGTCCACTGTGGATGGTTCGGACGCGGTGCGGGTGGCGATCGACGACCAGCTGCCGTCGGTGCTCGCCGATCCCGGCCTGCTGGAACGCGTGGTGGCGAACGTGCTGGACAACGCGCTGCGGCACGGCGGGGCACCGGTTTCGGCACGGGCCAGCGCGCACTCCGGCCAGGTCGAGCTGCGGATCGTCGACCACGGCAAGGGACTGCGCAAGGGGGCCGCGGACTCGGCGTTCGCGCCGTTCCAGCGCCTCGGCGGCGACCGGGACACGACCCCCGGCGTCGGGCTCGGGCTGTCGGTCGCGAAGGGGTTCACCGAGGCGATGGGCGGCGCGATCCGCGCCGAGGACACGCCGGGCGGCGGGCTCACGATCGTGGTCTCCCTGCCGGAGCACAGTGTCAGCTACGAAGAAGTCGAAGAGGGGGTGCGATGAGCGACCCGGGCGCCACCGTGCTGGTGGTGGACGACGAGCCGCAGATCGTGCGGGCACTGCGGATCAACCTGACCGCCCGCGGCTACAAGGTGATCACGGCGCACGACGGCACGGCCGCGCTCAAGGCGGTCGCCGAGACCAAGCCCGACGTCGTCGTGCTCGACCTCGGCCTGCCCGACCTCGACGGCACCGAGGTGATCGCCGGCCTGCGCGGCTGGACGACGGTCCCGATCATCGTGCTGTCGGCCCGCGGCGACTCGGCGGACAAGGTCGAGGCCCTCGACGCGGGCGCCGACGACTACGTGACGAAGCCGTTCGGCATGGACGAGCTGCTGGCGAGGTTGCGGGCGGCGGTCCGCCGCTCGGCGGTGGCGGGCGCGGACGGCGCGGAAGCGGTGGTGGACACGTCGTCGTTCACCGTGGACCTGGCGGCGAAGAAGGTCCGCCGCCACGACGGCGAGGAAGTCCACCTGACGAAGACGGAGTGGGGCGTGCTGGAGCTGCTGGTCCGCAACCGCGGCCGGCTGGTGGCGCAGAAGCAGCTCCTGCACGAGGTGTGGGGCCCGTCGTACGAGACGGAGTCCCACTACCTGCGGGTGTACCTGGCCCAGCTGCGGCGCAAGCTGGAGCCGGAGCCCTCGCGGCCCCGGCACCTGCTGACCGAGCCGGGCATGGGGTACCGCTTCGAAGCCTGACCCTGCGACGCTCAGAACCAGAACGTCTGCTGCTCGATCCCGAACCGCAGCTTGGCGTACCGCTTGGACGCCGCCGTCGAGAAGTAGATGTGCTGGGCCGCCGCGTGGAGGTCGCGGAAGCAGCGCTGCATCGGCTGGTCCGCGTGCAGGGCGCCCGCGCCCGCGTAGCCGAACGCGATGTTCACCGCGCTGAGTGAAGCGCGCATCGCCTGCTGCGTCGACAGCAGGAACTGGCCGCGCAGCCGGACGTCCGGCACGTCGCCCGCCAGCGCCGCGTCCCACAGTGAGCCGAGCGCGTCGAAGACGAACGCGCGGGCCGAGCGCAGCTTTCCCTCGGCGCGGGTCAGGGCGAGCTGGACGTCGCCGTCCTCGGCGATCGGGCCCGGGCCCGGCGGGCGGAACTTCGCCGGCGCGAACGTCGTGAACTCGTCCAGCGCGCGCCGCGCGATGCCGAGCGGGACGCCCGCCATCAGCGTGCCGACGAACGTGAAGAACGGGAGCCGCCACAGCGGGCCGTCGTGCCGCGCCGGTTCGGTGAACGGCGACGCCGTGTGCTCCTCGGCCACCACCGCCTCGACCGCGACGTCGTGGCTGCCGGTGCCGCGCAGGCCGCTGACGTCCCAGTTCTCGATCACCCGCGCCTGCCCGGCGGGGACGACGGCCAGCCGCCAGTCCGGCCCGCGTCCCGGCAGCATCCGGGGCGCGTCGCCGTCGAAGACCATGGCGCCGTTGAAGAACAGGTCGCTGTGCGGGCTGCCGCTGCAGAACCCCCACCGGCCGGCGAGGGCGAACTTCCCGGCGCCGTCCGGGACCAACCGGCCCATCGGGGCGAACACGCCGCCGCCGATCGGCTCCGGGACCTCGGCGACGAGGCCGGCGGCCACGGCCGGGTCGAGCCAGGCGAGGAACGCCGAGCCGTTGCCGATGGTGATCGTCCAGCCCGCGGAGCCGTCCGCGCGCGAAAGCTCCTCGATCACCTCGACGATCGTGGCGGGCGGCAGCTCCTGCCCGCCGAGTGCCCGGGGCGTCGCCAGGCGGAACAGGCCCGCGGACCGGGCCCGCTCGACGAGGTCGCGGGGCAGGGTCCGGAGCTGCTCGGCCTCGACGGCCCGCGCGCTCAGCTCGGGCGCGAGGTCCCGCGCGGCGGTGACGGCGTCGGTCGTGGCTTGTTCCATCATGGTCAGCGCCCCCTCAGGGTGTCATGATAGATGGACATCTATTCGATAGAGGAGTCTCTACCTAAATGGTTGAGCCTGTCAAGCGCCGGTACGACACGTCCCGGCGTCAGGAGCAAGCACGGGAGAACCGCCGCCGCATCCTGGCGGCGGCGTCGGGGCTCTTCCGGGAGAAGGGGTACGCGGGCACGGCGATGCCCGAGGTGGCGAAGACAGCGGGCGTGGCCGTGCAGACCGTCTACAAGGCGTTCGCCAACAAGGCGACGCTGCTCAAGGCCGTCTTCGACGTGACGGTCGCGGGCGACGACGAGGACGTCCCCATCGCCGGCCGCGACTTCATCGCCGAGATCCGGGCCGAGCCGGACGCGGTGCGGAAGATCGAGCTGTACCTCGACCACCTGGTGGGCATCGCCCCGGCGGTGTCGCCGGTGCAGCTGCTGGCGCGTGACGCGGCCGCCGCCGACCCCGCGGCCGCCGAGGTGTGGGCGCAGATGCGGCAGGAGATGCTCATGGCCATGACGTACTTCTCGGCCGAGCTGATGGGCACCGGGCAGGTCAAGCCGGGCCTGACCGCCGACGACGTCCGCGACATCCTGTGGACCTACCACGGCCCCGAGCAGTACGAGCTGCTCTGCCTCGAGCGCGGCTGGCCCCCGGAGCGCTACGGGAAGTTCCTGCGCGACGCGATGGTCGCGGCGGTCCTGGCCTGATCGGCGCCGTTCTCAAGCGCCCCAATGTGGCGTTGGTTGCGCTCAACGCACCGAACGCCACATTGGGTGCGTTGGACGCACCGAACGCCACATTGGGTGCGTTGGACGCACCGAACGCCACATTGGGGCGCTTGGGCTAGGCCGTCGTGCTGGTGCCCGTCGTGCTCGACGCGGGGGCGCCGGCCGAGCTGGAGCCGCCGCCGGCCGGGCTGGTGGTCGTCGTCGGGTCCGGGGAGGACGTCGTCGGGGTCGTCGTCGGCGGTGTGGTCGACGTCTTCGGCGGGGGAGTCACCGACGTGTGCACCGGCGGCGGGTTGTCGCCGGTGTCGTTGCGCGGCGGCGGGGGCGGCGGCGAAGCCTGCGTGACGACCGTGGTGGTCGTCTTGCCGTCCGGGCTCACCGACACGACCGTCGTCGGGGCGCTCGAAGACGAGGGGCTCGACGTGGTGGGCGCCCCGCTGGAGGTCGCCGGGTCGCTGGACGACGGGCTTGTCGGCAGCGTCTGCACCCCGGCCGGGACGGTGCCCTGGCCACCGGGCCCCCCGGTGCCGCCCGCGGTGCTGGCGGGGACCGGCCCGGCGAGCTCGGCCACGGCGGCGAACGCGGTCGCGACGACCAGCCCGGCCACCCCGAGCACGACGTACCCGGTGCGGTTCGGTTTGCTGCTCCTGGGCGGCGCGGTGTCGATCCTGGTGACGCGCGAGCTCGAATCTGACCCGTCGGGGCGGGGCATACGGGGCTCCTTGGGGATTTCGGGGAGGCGCGGTGCTGAGGTCGTGTATCGGGCGAAGCCACGGCGGGGGACCGACCTCGGCGGCGAGGCTATCACCGGCTCGTGGGTATTCGCGCAGGTAGTGGCCTTGATCCGTTACTGTGCGCGGTCGGTTGACCCGGAAGGGAGGAACGGCGTGAGTGAGGAAGAAACGCACACCCGGCTGACGGCGTGGGTGCGCGGCCGGGTGCAGGGAGTGGGTTTTCGCTGGTGGACGCGCAGCCGCGCGCTCGAACTCGGCCTGGTCGGGAGCGCGAGCAACCTCGCCGACGGCCGTGTCGAGGTCATCGCGGAGGGTAGCCGTGACCACTGTCAGCGGCTGTTGGCCGCGTTGCGGTCGGGAGAATCACCCGGAAGTGTGGAGCACGTCGCCGAGCGCTGGTCCGACCCGAAAGGGGGCCTCTCCGGCTTCGTCGAGCGGTAGGCCGTCCGGGGCCGGTGTGGCTGGTGGTGTTGCTGGGGCCGGTCCGGATGTGCTAGGCGCGCCGAGGAGGGGGCGCATCCGGCGGACCCCGGACACCCCCAGGTAGCCTGGGACGATTGATTCGCCAGTAATCGCGGCCAGAGGGGTCAGCACCACGTGCACCTGAAAAGCCTGACGCTCAAGGGCTTCAAGTCCTTCGCCTCGGCCACCACGCTGCGCTTCGAACCGGGCATCACCTGCGTGGTCGGGCCGAACGGCTCGGGCAAGTCCAACGTGCTGGACGCGCTGCGCTGGGTCATGGGCACCCAGGGCGCCAAGGACCTGCGCGGCGGCAAGATGGAGGACGTCATCTTCGCCGGCACCGCGGGCCGCGCCCCGCTCGGCCGCGCCGAGGTCACCCTCACCATCGACAACGCCGACGGCGCGCTGCCCATCGAGTACTCCGAGGTCTCGATCACCCGCCGGATGTTCCGCGACGGCGCGAGCGAGTACGAGATCAACGGCGACCGCTGCCGCCTGATGGACGTCCAGGAGCTGCTGTCGGACTCCGGCATCGGCCGCGAGATGCACGTCATCGTCGGGCAGGGCCAGCTGTCGGCGATCCTCGAGTCCAAGCCCGAAGAGCGCCGCGCCTTCATCGAAGAGGCCGCCGGCGTCCTCAAGCACCGCAAGCGCAAGGAACAGACCCTGCGCAAGCTGGCCAACATGCAGGGCAACCTCGACCGCCTCGGCGACCTCACCACCGAGCTGCGCCGCCAGCTCAAGCCGCTGGGCAAGCAGGCCGAGATCGCCCGCAAGGCCCAGTCGGTGCAGTCCGAGCTGCGCGACGCCCGGCTGCGCCTGCTGGCCGACGACCTCGTCACCCAGCGCGAGGCGATCGCGCGCGAGGAGGCCGACGAGAAGACGGCCCGCGCGCGCCGCGCCGAAGTCGAACAGACCCTCGAGATCGTCTCGGCCGAAGAAGCCGAGCTGGAAGCCTCGCTCGCCGAGGACGCGCCGCTGCTGCAGACCGCCCAGGAGACCTGGTACAAGCTGTCCGCGCTGGCCGAGCGCCTGCGCGGCACCGTCCGCCTCGCCATCGAGCGCCAGCGGCACCTCTCCGCCGACGTCGCGACGAACACCGGCGGCCGCGACCCCGAAGAGCTCCTCGAAGAGGCCGAGCGCGTCGCCGAGCAGGAGGAGGAGCTCAACGAGGCCGTCATGGAGGCCCGGGAGCTGCTCGCCCAGACCGTCTTGCGCCGCGAGGATCTCGAACAGCGCGTCCAAGCCGCCGAGCGCGCGCACTGGGCCGCCGTCCGCGCCATCGCCGACCGCCGCGAGGGCATGGCCAAGCTGACCGGTCAGGTCGAGGCCCTGCGCAGCAAGAACGGCGCCACCTCCGACGAGATCGACCGGCTCAGCGTCTCCCTCGAAGAGGCCGCCGAGCGCGCCGAGATCGCCGTCGAAGAGCTGGAGATGGCCAAGGCCGAAGGCAGCGCCGAGGAATCCGACGACGCCGGCCTGATGGACCGCCACGACCGCGCGGTCGAGGCCAACAACGCGGCCAAGGCGCGCGTCGAAGAGCTGGTCAAGGCCGAACGCGCCGCCGAGCGCGAGATCGCGTCGGAGAAGGCGCGCGTCGAGGCGCTGTCCATGGGGCTCAAACGCAAGGACGGCGCGGGCGCGCTGCTCGGCGCGTCCCACGAGCTGCCGGGCCTGCTCGGCTCGGTCGCCGCGCTGCTGACCGTGGAGCCGGGGTACGAAGTCGCGCTGGCCGCGGCGCTCGGCCCGGTGGCCGACGCGGTCGCCGTCACCGGCGGCGAAGACGCCCTGCGCGCGCTGAAGTACCTGAAGGACACCGACTCCGGCCGGGCGGGAATCCTGCTGGGCGGCCCCGAGTCCACTGTGGACACATACTCGTGGCCGTCGCTGCCGGAAGGCGCGCGCTGGGCGCGTGAGGTCGTCACGGCTCCCGCACAGCTGCGACCCGCCGTCGAGCAGGCCCTCGACAAGCTGGCCATCGTTCGCGACCTCGACGCGGCGCGCCACCTGGTCGCGGTCCACCCCGACGTCCGGGCGGTCACCGCCGAGGGTGACGTCTTCGGGGCTCGCTGGGCGATCGGCGGCTCCGGCAAGCGCGAGAGCGTGATCGAGGTCCAGGCCGCTGTCGACGAGGCGGCGGAGCGGCTCCGCCTGGCCGAACGCTCGCTGGAGCGGTACGCGGCCGAGCTGGAAGGCGCCCGCGCCGAACAGCAAGCGCGTCGCGAAGAGGTTTCGCAGGCCAAGGACGCCCTTGGCGAGGCGAAGGTGCGCAAGGCGCGTTCGTCGGAGCGGCTCAACCGGCTGCAGCAGGCCGCCCGCCAGGCGCAGGCCGAGGTCGAGCGGCTGTCCGGGCAGCGCGCGAAGGTCGAGCAGAGCCGCGTTCAGGCCCTGGCTCAGCTCGCCGAGCTGGAGGAACGCCTCGCCGCCGTCGCCGAGCAGCCCGTCGAGGACGACCCGGACACCGCCGAGCGCGACCAGGCCGTCGAGGAACTGGCCGTCGTGCGGCAGGAGGAGATGGAGGCGCGGCTCGCGCAGCGCACCTCCGAAGAGCGCGCGCGCAGCATCGCGGGCAAGGCCGAAGGCCTCCGCCGCGCCGCGCACGCCGAGCAGCAGGCCCGGGAACGCGCCGAGCGTGCCGCCGCCGCCCGCAAGCGCGGTGCCGAGATCGCCAACGCCGTCGTCAACGCCGGCGAGATCGCCCTCGAACGCATCGAGCACTCGGTCCAGCGCGCGGCCACCGAACGCGACCAGGTCCAGGCCCGCCGCCAGAGCCGCGAGCAGGCGCTGACCGGCGTCCGCGCCAAGGTCCGCGAGCTCACCGGCGAGCTGGAAAAGCTGACCGACGCCGTCCACCGCGACGAGGTGCTGCGCGCCGAACAGCGGCTGCGCCTGGAGACCCTCGAAGCCAAGATCGCCGAGGACTTCGGCATCGGCCTCACCGACCTGGTCCAGGAGTACGGCCCGGACGTCCCGGTCCCGCCGAGCGCGGGCGAGATGGCCGAGTACGAGGCAGCCAAGGAGCGCGGCGAAGACGTCACGGCGCCGCCGCCGATGCCCTACGACCGTGACACCCAGGCCCGCCGCGCCAAGCGTGCGGAGAAGGACCTGTCGCTGCTGGGCAAGGTGAACCCGCTCGCGCTGGAGGAGTTCGCGGCGCTGGAGGAACGGTACAAGTTCCTCTCCACGCAGCTGGAAGACCTCAAGGACACCCGCAAGGACCTCGAAGCGGTCATCAAGCAGGTCGACGAGAAGATCCTCGAGGTCTTCGCCTCGGCGTACGCGGACGTGGCCCGCGAGTTCGAGACGGTGTTCGGCGTCCTGTTCCCCGGTGGCGAGGGCCGGATGGTCCTCACCGAGCCGGACGACCTGCTGAGCACCGGCGTCGACGTCGAGGCGCGCCCGCCGGGCAAGAAGGTCAAGCGGCTGTCGCTGCTGTCGGGTGGCGAGAAGTCGCTGGTCGCGGTGGGCATGCTGGTCGCGATCTTCCGCGCCCGGCCGTCACCCTTCTACGTCATGGACGAGGTCGAGGCCGCGCTGGACGACACCAACATGCGCCGGCTGATCGGGCTGCTGGAGCAGCTGCGCGACTCGTCGCAGCTGATCATCATCACCCACCAGAAGCCGACGATGGAGATCGCGGACGCGCTCTACGGCGTGAGCATGCAGGGCGACGGCATCACGAAGGTGATCTCGCAGCGCCTGCGCACGACCGAAGAGGAGCCGGTCCCGGCCGGCTGAGGCGTCACATCTCGTCTTCCCGCGGTGCGCGGCGGTCTTCGCCCCGCACGCGCGGCTCGTAGTGCCTCAGGTCGTCGCCGATGTGGGTGGCGTCGCCGATCCGCGGCGTCCGCCTCCGGCAATGCGCCCCAATGTGGCGTTGGTTGCGTCCAACGCACCCAATGTGGCGTTCGGTGCGTTCAACGCACCCAACGCCACATTGGGGCGCTTGCTACTTGGCCACCCAGAAGGCGTAGTCGGCCGAGTAGCGGACCGCCGTCTGGGCGCCCGCCGTGCACGCCCCGGCCGGGGCCACGCCGCCGCGGGTGTTGAGGCGCTGGATGTACGTCACCTTGCCGAAGACGCCGTCTCCGGTGTTGAGGTTCGCCTTGAGCAGCAGCTCCGGGATCGCGTCCTTGCGCGGTGACGAAGCGGCGGCCGCCGCGCCGACCGTGCTGCCGTCCACAGTGGACGTCCACACCGGGCCCTTGCTGTGGATGGCCACCGGGTGGCCGTGTTTCGACAGCACCGCGGCGGGCTGGATCAGCGCCCACGCGCCGTTCGTGCAGCCGTAGATCTGCACGCCCTCGCCGTAGTAGGTGGCCAGCGGGCGGTTGCCGTCGGGGACCTTGATCGTGTCCGGGATCTTCGGCGCCGCCGGGGTGGCCGAAGCCGTCGCCGCGCCGCCGACCAGCAGGGCGCCGACCGCGAGCGCCACCGTCATCCGTTTCATGTTCCCACCTTCGATTCCTCCCGCCGCTTTCCGGCGGGCTCCCGCAATCGAACACGGGAGCCCGCCGGAAACGGTTCAGAAGGATCAGGCGGCGCGAACTTCTTCCGTCTCGCCCGCGGCTTCGGCCTCGGCGGCCTTCGGGTCCGGCGTCCGGTGCCGCAGGGCCAGCAGACCCCCGACGACCAGCGTGATCACCACGCCGAGCAGCGTGTACCACGGGTAGGCGAGCGCCACGCGGTCTCCGGCCGCCTTGCTGAAGTCGACGCCGATCAGCCCGCCGGTCTTGGCGTTGAACTTCACCCCGAGGATGACGAACGCCATCACCACGACCGTGACGACGAACGCGACGATGGCGTCCGCCTGCCGCGCCTTCTTGACCAGCAGGCCCAGCAGGAACGAGCCCAGCAGCGCGCCGTAGGTGTAGCCGGTGATCGCGAGACCCAGCTCGATCACCGAGTTCTTCGTGGTGGAGAACAGCGATGCGAACACCGCGAACACGACCGCCCAGATCAGTGTCCACATGCGACCGTGCCGCAGCAGCTTCGAATCCTCGGGTGAACGTTTGGTGAACCGCTGGTAGAGGTCGGCCACGGTCGACGTCGAAAGCGCGTTGAGCGCCGAAGCCAAGGCGCCCATCGTCGAAGCGAGGACACCGGCGATGAGCAGGCCCGAGACGCCGACGGGGAGGTCGTCGATGATGAACCGCGAGAACACGTCGTCCGGGCTCTGCAGGCCGAGCTGCGCGACCGTCTTGCGGCCGTTGAACACCCACAGCATCGCCCCGACCAGCAGGAACAGCGCGAACTGCACGGTGACGATGACGCCGCTGCCGATGAGCGCCTTCTGGCCGTCGCGGAGGCTGCGCGTGGCCATCAGCCGCTGCGCGATCAGCTGGTCGGCGCCGTGCGAGGCCATCGACAACGCCGCGCCGCCGAGCACCGCCGTCACGAAGGCGTACGGGCTGGTCAGCAGGTTCTTCGTGAAGTCGACGAGCATGAACTTGCCGTCCGCGGACGCCTGCGACGCCCAGTCGGCGGGCAGCTTGTTCAGCAGCACGATCGCGGCCACCGCGGCGCCGCCGAGGTACAGCGACAGCTGGATGACGTCGACCCAGACGACCGCCTTGATCCCGCCGATGTAGGCGTAGATCAGCGTCAGCGCGGTCAGGATGACGACGATCAGCCAGTAGTCCAGGTGGATGTCGTAGTGCGCGAGGATCACCTTGATCGGGATGGCGCCGGCGAACAGGCGGACGCCCTCGGCAAGCAAGCGCGTGATCACGAACGTCACCGACGCGGTGCCCTGAAGCCCCGAGCCGAACCGCTTCCCGAGGAACGCGTACGCGCTGACGAGGTTGCCCCGGAAGTACCGCGGCAGCAGCACGAACGCGGCGATGGTCCGGCCGATGATGTAGCCGAAGGCCAGCTGCAGGAACAGGAACGCGTTGCCGAAGACCAGCCCGGGTGTGCTGATCACGGTCAGCGTCGAGGTTTCCGTGGCCACCACGGACAGCATCACCGCGCCCCACGGGAGGCTGCGCTCGCCGACGAAGTAGTCGGCCGCCGACCGTTGCCTCCGGCCGACGAGCACGCCGATCAGCGGCATCGCCGCCAGGTAGACCACGATGATCGCGAGGTCAACACCGCGCATGGATCTCTCCTACTGTCATCCGGCCTTCTCCGCGACTCGCAACCGCGTCACGGCGCCCCCCAGCGGGGCGGGAAGGTTCAGGGGCCCGGCGCCCGGGACCAGCGCGCCGAGCAGGCGCGGCCCGCGGGCGCCCGTCGCCGACGGCACCGTACCGGGCACGCCGCACCAGGTGAGCCAGCCGAGCAGCGCGGTGAGGTACGCCTCCTTGCCGGCACCGGGCAGGCCGAGGTCGTCGCTGGTCTTCAGCACCGTGGAATCCCCCAGGTTCCTCGCCAGCGCCGCCATCACCGCCGGGTTCGCGACACCGCCGCCGGAGGCGATGACCGTGGTGACGCCGTGGCGGCGGCACTCGCCGGCGACGGTGACGGCGGTCAGCTCGGTCAGCGTCGCGAGCAGATCGCCCGGATCGACCGCGTCCAGACCGGCCAGCGCGGCGTCGAGGTAGGGCGCGTTGAAGTGCTCCTTGCCGGTGGACTTCGGGGGTGCGGCGGCGAAGTACGGGTCGGCGAGCAGCCGGCCGAGCAGATCGGAACGCACCGACCCGCTCAGGGCGAGCTGCCCGTCGACGTCGCTGCGCCGCCCGGTGACGCGGTGGGCCGCGAGGTCGAGCAGCGCGTTGGCGGGCCCGGTGTCGTAGGCGATCGCCGGCTCGCCCGCGGCGACGACGGTGATGTTCGCGATCCCGCCGAGGTTGAGCGCGGCGACGGGCCGGCCGGCGCCCTCGGCCAAGCCGCGTAGCCACAGCTGGTCGAGCGTGCTCGCCAGGGGAGCGCCGTGGCCACCCGCGGCGACGTCGCGGGCTCGCAGGTCGGCGCACACCGGCAGCCCGGTGCGTTCGGCGATCCAGGCGGGCTGGCCGAGCTGCAGGGTGCCGCGGACGTGGCCATCCTCCACCCAGTGGAAGACCGTCTGGCCCAGCGACGCGACGAGGTCCGCGCCGCCCAGCTCTTCGACGCCGTGCGCGGCCGCCTCGGCGAAGGCCTGGCCCACGCCGGTGTCGAGCCGCGTCAGCTCGCCCGCGGTGCACGGGTTCGGCGGCAGCGCGGCGAGCAGGGCCTCGCGCAGCGGTTCGGGGTAGGGGACGTCGAGTTCGCCGAGCGGCGTCAGCACGACCGTGCCGTCCTCGGCGTGCAGGTCGGCGGCGGCCACGTCGATCCCGTCGAGCGACGTGCCCGAAAGCAGGCCGATCACCCGAAATCCGTGGCTCGCGGTTTTCCCCATCCGGAGGGGTTTAGTGGAGCTTCCGATGTGACGCAACCCACGTCGTGAAGTCTTGGCCCAATCGGGACCTACGTAGTGATGAATTGCCTGGGTGGACGGGGTGTCCGGCGCGCGGGGGCGCGGATGAAAGGATGGGGCCGTGTCGAGCACCTGGTTCCTGTTCGTAGTCGTCGCCGTCGTCGTCCTGGTCGCCCTGCTGGTGACCGGCCTGCTGATCGCGCGCAGGCGCCGGATCAGCCTGGACGCCCAGCGCGAGGTCGAGGAGAAACCGAAGGGCGGCTCGTACGCGGCCAGTGGGGGCATCGCGCTCGCGCCGGGCGGCACGGCTCCCGAAGTCGAGCACCCGGTCGAAGACCGCCCGGAGGTCGATGGTCAGCCCGCGGTGGGCGACGACGCGGCCGTGCCGCGCGACTCCGCGCAGCGCACGGTGCACGACGTCGAACTGCCGGAGGCGCCCGAAGAACCGGCGCCCGCCACCGAAGAGATCGAGCCCGCGTCCGGCCGCCTGGAGCGGCTGCGCGGCCGGCTGTCGAAGTCGCGGTCGGTGTTCGGGACGAGCCTGCTCGGCCTGCTCGGCGCCGGCGACCTCGACGAGGACTCCTGGCAGGACGTCGAAGACACGCTGCTGATGGCCGACCTCGGCGCGGCCACGACAAGCCAGATCGTCGAGCGGTTGCGCGACGAGCTTTCCCGGCGTGCGGTGCGGTCGTCGGCTGAAGCACGCGAGGTGCTGCACGAGGTGCTCACGGCGCAGCTGTCCACCGACGGCGAGCGCGCGGTGCGGGCGCTGCCGCACATCGTCGACGGCAAGAAGCAGCCCGCGGTGGTGCTGGTCGCGGGCGTCAACGGCACGGGCAAGACGACGACCACCGGCAAGCTCGCCCGGGTCCTGGTCGCCCAGGACAAGTCGGTGGTGCTGGGCGCGGCGGACACGTTCCGCGCGGCGGCGGCCGACCAGCTCCAGACGTGGGCCGAGCGCGTCGGCGCGGAGGTCGTCCGCGGCAAGGAGGGCGCGGACCCGGCAGCGGTGGCGTTCGACGCGGTCAAACGCGGCGTGGACACCGGCGTCGACGCGGTCCTGGTCGACACCGCGGGCCGGCTGCACACGAAGACGGGCCTGATGGACGAGCTGGGCAAGGTCAAGCGCGTCGTCGAGAAGCAGGCGAAGGTCGACGAGGTGCTGCTGGTCCTCGACGCGACCACGGGCCAGAACGGGCTGATGCAGGCGCGGGTGTTCGCCGAGGTCATCGACGTCACGGGCATCGTCCTGACCAAGCTGGACGGCACCGCCAAGGGCGGCATCGTGTTCCAGGTCCAGAAGGAGCTGGGGGTCCCGGTGAAGCTGGTCGGGCTGGGCGAAGGCCCGGACGACCTGGCGCCGTTCGAGCCGGGTGCCTTCGTGGACGCGCTGCTCGGCTAGGTGATCGGCGGGAACCTGCCGTCGTCGGCTTCGGTGCCGCGCCGCACGATCTGGGCCTGCAGCGCGGCACGCAGCTCGCCGGACCGCGAGCTCGGAAGCTGACGCGGCGGGGTGGCGGGCTGCGGCGGTGGCAGCTCGAACGGGCTGGTGCCGTCCGTCGAGGAGCCGGTCGAACCCGCGCTCGGTCAACCGTCCGGCGGCGTCGGTGAACACGCCCTGCGCCACCGTCCGGCTCTGCAGCGCCGTGACGTGCGACGAAATTCGCTAGAGCCGGAAGAGCGGCGTCCCGTCGGGTTTGCGCAGGCCCAGGCCGAGGAGCACCGGTGCGGTCGGCCGCTGGGCGGGGATGACGACCGGTGACGTCCGGCGGGCCGTGACCGTCAGCCGGGTCCAGCCGATGCCCTGCAGGGTCGGGCCGCGGCGCCGCAGCGGGTCGACGACCATCGCCGCGCCGAAGTAGTCGCCGCCCGGCAGGGCGACGCGGGTGGTGTGGCCGAGCACGACGGAGAACGCCGTGCCGGTGCGGCTGCCGTCTTCCTGGAGCGTGAGGATCACCGGTGTGCGCACCTTGGTGGTCAGGTGCTGGCGCACGGAGATCTCGGCCGTCCCGGCGGGCGCCCGGCCCGGGCGCGGCCAGGCGGGCAGCGGCGGCGGGCCGTCGAGCGCGCGGTCGACGAGCCGTTCCAGGAGGTTCGAAGCGGCACCCTGGGCGAACCAGGCCAGCGCACCGCCGGTGTAGGAGTCCATCGGCCGTCCCTCCGGCGAAAATCGGATGACGAGCGGACGCGGCCGGCGCAGAATCCGGGCATGCCCGGTTGACGCACGTCCGCTCGTGCCCCTCCTCGTATCAGACGCCCCGAAGCCGTCATTCGCTACGAGAGAGGGAAGGAAATGACCGCCATTCACGGCGATCGGGTGCGGCTGCGTCCGATCGGCGCAGCGGACCGCGCCCGTGTGCACGAAATCCTGGCCACCCCGGAGGTCGGCCGCTGGTGGGGTTCGCCGGACACGGAAACCGAAGGCCTGTACGAGGTCGAAGAGGGCTACTCGGTCTACGTGATCGAACTCGACGGCGAGGTCGTCGGGCTGATCCAGAGCTGCGAGGAGCTGGACCCGCAGTACCGCCACGCGGGCATCGACATCTCGGTGCACCCGGACTTCCACGGCCGGGGCGTCGGAACGGACGCGATCCGTGCGCTGGCCCGGCATCTGTTCGCCCACGGGCACCACCGCCTGACGATCGACCCGGCGGCGGCCAACGAGACCGCGATCCGGGTGTACACGAAGGTGGGGTTCCGGCCGGTGGGCGTGCTGCGGAACTACGAGCGAGGAGCCGACGGCACCTGGCACGACGGACTGTTGATGGACATGCTGGCGGGGGAGCTGACCTGAGGAGTCAACTCTTGTCGATGACCTGCTGAAGCAGCCGGCTCATCTGCTCCATGCCGATGTTGACCTTGGTGAAGCCGCTTTGCATTTCGGCCCTGAGATCGGCGACCTCGGTCTTGAGCCCGGCGATGTCTCGTCCGTGCTCGAGCTGGGTCTCACGTACCGCGTTCAGGACCTTGGTGTGACCGTTCTGGACCTGCTTGAACTCGGAGACGTCACGGTCCGCCGTGCCGGCGAGTATGCGCGCGGCCGCGGCGTCCTGCCGGGTGTGCCGCATCTGCTCTTCCAGGACGCTCACGCGGGCTTCGAGGTCTTCGAGGCTGGCCATGCCGCGTACTTTACCGGCGGCCGCCAAGCCGACGACACCGGGGCTAGCTTTCTGTAGTCGGATATCACTCTAAGTCACACTGATAACGCTGCCTGGGAAAGGCTCGCTCCCAGGGCGTCCGCCACCCGCTGCACCGCCGGGGCGATGTGCGCCACCGCCTCGGCGGTCAGCCGTCCCGACGGCCCGGACACCGACACCGCCGCGGGCACCGGCGCTCCCGGCACCGCCACCGCGACACACCGGACCCCCAGCTCCTGCTCCGCCTCATCCAGCGCATACCCCTGCGAAGCGATCCGAGACAGCTCCGCCGCCAGGGCGTCCGGATCGGTGAACGTGTGCTCGGTGTACGCGGGCATCCCCGTCCGGCCGAGCAGTTCCCGCACCTCCGAAGCGGGCAGGTGCGCCAGCATCGCCTTCCCGACACCCGTCCCGTGCGGCAGCAACCGCCGTCCGACCTCGGTGAACATCCGCATCGAATGCTTCGAAGGCACCTGGGCCACGTACACGACCTCGTCGCGCTCCAAGACCGCCAGGTTGGCTGTCTCGCCGACCTCTTCCACCAGCTCCGCCAGCAGCGGCCGCGCCCACGCGCCGAACTGCATGCTCGCGTTCTCGCCCAGCCGGATGAGGCGCGCGCCCAGCGCGTAGCGGCGGTTCGTGTTCTGGCGGACGTACCCCAGGTCGACCAGGGTGCGGATGAGCCGGTGGATCGTCGGCATCGGCAGCCCCGACAACGTCGCCAGCTCGGACAGGCTCGCCTCGCCGCCGGTGTCCGCGAGGTGTTCCAGCAGCTCGAAGGCGCGCTGCAGGGACTGGACGCCGCCGTCGCGACCGTTCTTCTCCGCCGGCACGGTGGCCCTCCTTACGTCGGCGTTGAGCTTCCGCTATGCAGAAACTATAGTCCGGCTGGTAGAAAACCGTAGGGCCGTTATCCAAAGATCCGAACCCTCGAGGTGTTTCCCCATGTCTTCTGAAGTCCAGGTGCTGGGCGACCCGGTCGAGCGCGGCGACGAGATCCTCACGCCGGAGGCGCTCGCCTTCCTCGCCGGCCTGCACGACGCCTTCGCCGGCCGCCGCGACGAGCTGCTCCAGGCACGGAGCAAGCGCCGCGAAGAGGCCCGGACCACCGGCCGGCTCGACTTCCTGCCGGAGACCAAGGAGATCCGCGAAGGCGACTGGCAGGTCGCCGGCGCGCCCGCCGCGCTGCGGGACCGCCGCGTCGAGATCACCGGGCCGACCGACCGCAAGATGACCATCAACGCGCTCAACTCCGGCGCGAAGGTGTGGCTGGCCGACCTCGAGGACGCCAACACCCCGCACTGGGCGAACGTGGTGTCCGGCCAGGTCAACCTGTACGACGCCATCCGCGAGACGATCACCCTCGAAACCGGCGGCAAGAGCTACGCCCTGAAGGACGACGTCGAGCACGCCACGATCGTGGTCCGCCCGCGCGGCTGGCACCTGCCCGAAGCCCACCTGACCTTCGGCGGCCGCGAGGGCGTCGGCGCGCTCGTCGACTTCGGCCTGCACTTCTTCCACAACGCGGCCGAGCTGCTCAAGCGCGGCAAGGGCCCCTACTACTACCTGCCGAAGATGGAGAGCCACCTCGAAGCGCGGCTCTGGAACGACGTCTTCACCCACGCCGAGAAGACCCTCGGCATCGAGCACGGCACCGTCCGCGCCACCGTGCTGATCGAGACCATCCCGGCCGCGTTCGAGATGGAGGAGATCCTCTACGAGCTGCGCGAGCACGCCTCGGGCCTCAACGCGGGCCGCTGGGACTACCTGTTCAGCGTCATCAAGTACTTCCGCGACGCGGGCGAGAAGTTCGTGCTGCCGGACCGCAACTCCGTCACCATGACCGCGCCGTTCATGCGCGCCTACACCGAGCTGCTGGTGCGCACGTGCCACAAGCGCGGCGCGTTCGCGATCGGCGGCATGGCCGCGTTCATCCCGAGCAAGGACCCCGAGGTCAACAAGGGCGCCTTCGAGAAGGTGCACGCGGACAAGTCGCGCGAGGCCGGCGACGGCTTCGACGGCTCCTGGGTCGCGCACCCGGGCATGGTCGAGCTCTGCAAGGAGGAGTTCGACAAGGTCCTCGGCGACAAGCCGAACCAGCTCGAGCGCACCCGTGACGAGGTGAGCGTCACCGCCGACCAGCTGCTCGACGTCGCCTCGACGCCGGGTGGCGCGACGGCGGCCGGCCTGCGTGCCGCGGTCGACGTCGGCGTCCGGTACATCGCGTCCTGGCTGGGCGGCAACGGCGCGGCGGCGATCCACAACCTGATGGAGGACGCCGCCACCGCCGAGATCTCGCGCTCGCAGGTCTGGCAGTGGGTGAAGAACGGGACCACTTTGGACAGTGGTGACGTCGTGACGGCGGAGCTGGTGCGCGGCGTGCTGGCCGACGTCCGCGGCGAGCTGGCGGCCGAGCTCAAGCCGGAGCTGCTGGAGCCCGCGGTGGAGCTGTTCGAGCAGGTCGCGCTGGCCGACGAGTTCCCCGACTTCCTGACGCTGCCCGCGTACGAGAAGATCAAGTAGTGCGGCTACCCGAGGACGTCTACGACGCCGCCGACGCGCGCCTGGCCGAGGCCGACGCGCGCGTCGCGGCGTCGTACCCCGGGGAACGCCCGGGACGGCAGCCGGTGCACACGGTGTACGTCCCGGCGTCGCGGTACAAGACGCGCCTGGTCGCCGACTGGGGCAAGCAGGCGATGCGGGTCTTCATCGAGCACGGCGACCTGCTCGGCGCCGGCGCGGACGTCTACGAACGGGTCCGGGCGAAGCTGCTCACCGAGCCGATCGAGGACCTGCGGATCGACTTCGAGGACGGCTACGGCCGCGTGCCGGACGACGTCGAGGACGCCGCCGCGCTGGCGGCCGGGCAGACCCTGGCCACCACCGGCGGGACACCGTTCTGCGGCATCCGCTTCAAGAGCTTCGAGGCGGCGACGCGCCGGCGGGGGATCCGCACCCTGGACCTGTTCCTGGGATCCCTGCTGGAGAACGGGCCGTTGCTGCCCGGATTCGTCGTCACGCTGCCGAAGGTGACAGCGGTCGAGCAAGTCTCGGTGGCCGCGGAAGTCCTGGCGCGCCTGGAATCCGCGTACGAACTGCCCGCGAACGCGCTGCGCTTCGAGGTGCAGATCGAAACCTCGCAGTCCATTGTGGACATGGACGGAACGCTGTCGGTGGCGCGGATCGTGCAAGCCGCCTCCGGCCGCTGTTCGGGACTGCACTACGGCACGTACGACTACAGCGCGGGCCTGGGCATCGCGGCGGCGTACCAGAGCATGGAGCACCCGGCGGCGGACCTGGCCAAGGGCCTGATGCAGGTCGCGGCGGCGGGTACGGGCGTCCGGCTCTCGGACGGCTCGACCAACCGGCTCCCGATCGGCGACGCGCTGCCCTCGGCGTGGGCGGAGCACCTGCGATTGGTGCGAAGGTCGCTGGAGCGCGGCTTCTACCAGGGCTGGGACCTCCACCCGCACCAGCTGCCGACCCGCTTCGCGGCGACGTACACGTTCTACCGCGAGGGATTCCCGGCGGCGGTGGACCGGCTGCGCGCGTACGCGGAGAAGACGGCCGGAGGAGTGCTGGACGAACCGGCGACGGCTCAGGCGCTGGCGGTCTACCTGCTGCGTGGCCTCGACTGTGGCGCACTGGACGAGAGCGAGCTGTCGTTCGGGCGGCCGGAGCTGGAGAAGTACGCGCTGCGGCTCGCCTGAGGGTCACTCGCCGAGGCGGGCGCGGTCGGCGGCTTCGCGGCCCGCGCCCCAGCCTTCGTGGCTGCGCACGGTCACCGACTTGTTCACCACTTCGGGAAACAGCTCCGTGAACGTCGCCGCCACCTGCTTCTCGTGCGAAGCCAGCACCGGAAGCAGATCCGGCTCCTGGGCGATCGTCGCTGCCGCCGCCTTCTCGAGCCGCTCGCCGATCCGGGTGGCGTAGGAGACGAGGAACGACTTGCGGAAATCCCGGGACCGGCCGGCCGGATCGGCGATCATCGCCCGCGTCGCCTGGACGAGCAGGGACGTCGTCAGCAGCTCGACGGAGTCCAGGTCGTCCTCGTCGCCGACGACGGTGACGAAGTCCCAGCGCGGATCGAAGACCGCGCGGCAGCGGTTGGCCTTCGCGACCACGTGGACCAGCAGCGACTTGGCGTCGGTGTACGGCGTGTCGAGCCAGATCCGGCGGGCCGCGGGCCGGTCGGGCGCGGCCTCGGCCTCCACCAGCACGCGGTCGAGGGCGTGGCGGGTCATGAGCTCCTGCGCCTTCGCCGAGAGGGCCTCGGCCTCCTCCGGGAACGAGGTTGACTCGGCCTTCGCCAGCAATGCGCGGACCCGGCTCAGCTTCTTGTCGTCGACGGCGTGGTGACTCACCGGACGCTCCAGCGGCGTCCCCGGCGCGGGCAGGACGACGGTCACCGGCGGCAGCGTCTTCAGCAGGCCGAAGGCTTCGATCACCGCTGCCACGGCTTCGGACGGCGTGAGGATGTGCTTCGCCGCCCACTGCGGCAGGTGGGGTTCGGTCTCCGTCCACCAGCGTCCCGCACTCACTGCGTCGAGCTGGGCCTGCCAGTCCGGGTGCACGGCGGTGAACTGCCCGGCGTAAGCGGCGAGCGCGTCGAGCAGGTACGAGCCGGCGAACTCGTCCAGGCGGCGCCGGGCCGCCTGGTGGAGGTCCTCGGGCAGCCAGCCGCCCCGGCAGGCCCGGCCGATCAGCTGCCGGCCGGCCAGATCCGCCGCGGAGGCGAGTTCGGCCGGCAGGGCGAAACCCGGCGCCAGCCGGTCGGCGTCGCCCGGTGCGGCGGCGAGCAGCGCCTCGCCGAACTCCTCGGCCGTCGTCGGCGGCGGGCCGACGGGAACCTGCTTCCGCTTGCCCACTCACCCAGTCTGCCGCAGTGACGTTTCCCGTCGTCGGGTACGTCACTGAGAGCGTTAACACCGCCGGAACATCCGACGCTTAGGGTCCCCGCCATGGCGGAGAACAAGAAGCGCTGGTGGACGTCGATGTTCGGGCAACTGCTCGTCGCAGTGGTCGCGGGCGTGCTGGTCGGGCACTTCTGGCCGGCCTTCGGTGCCCAGCTCAAGCCGGTCGGCGACGGGTTCATCCGGCTGATCAAGATGATCATCGCGCCGCTGATCTTCTGTGTCGTGGTGACCGGGATCGCGGCCGTCGGCGACATCAAAGCGGTCGGACGAATCGGGCTCAAGGCGATCGTCTACTTCGAGGTCGTCACGACGTTCGCGCTGCTGTTCGGCCTGGTCGTGGCGAACGTCTTCCGCCCCGGCGCCGGGCTGGACATCAACCCGGCGACCCTCGACCCGAAGGCCGTGGCGAGCCAGACGAAAGGCGGGCAGCTGCCGTCGGTCGGCGACTTCCTGCTGCACACGATCCCGGACAGCGTGGTGAACGCGTTCGCGCAGAACCAGCTGCTGCAGGTGCTCGTGTTCGCGGTGTTCTTCGGCGTGGCGCTGGCCGCGATCGGGCGGGAGCGGGCGCCGCTGGTGCTCGACTTCGTCGACCAGGTGCAGAAGATCATCTTCAAGGTGATGGGCTGGATCATGCGGGTCGCGCCGCTGGGCGCGTTCGGCGCGATGGCGTTCATCATCGGCCAGTACGGTCTGTCCACTTTGGGCACCTACGCGAAGCTGATCGCCGCCTGCTACGGCGCGGCCGTGCTCTTCACGCTGGTCCTCGCCGCGATTTCCCGCTTCTACGCCGGGGTTTCGGTGTGGAAGTTCCTGCGCTACGCCCGGGAGGAGTTCCTGCTGGCGCTGGGCACGGCGTCGACGGAGTCGGTGATGCCGCGGATCATGGGCAAGCTGACGGACGCGGGCTGCTCCCGCGCGGCGACCGGCCTGGTCGTCCCGACCGGCTACTCGTTCAACCTCGACGGCGCGACGATCTACCTCTCGATCTGCACGGTGTTCCTGGCGCAGGCGTTCGGCGTGGAGATGTCGCTCGGCCAGCAGCTGCTCGCGGTGCTGATCCTGATGCTGACGTCGAAGGGCATGGCGGGCGTCCCGGGATCGAGCTTCCTCGCGCTCTCGGCGACGGCGGCGGCGATCGGCGCGTTCCCGGTGGCGGGCGTGGCCCTGCTGCTGGGCGCGGACCGCCTGATGGACTCGATGCGGGTGTTCGTCAACCTGCTCGGCAACTGCGTCGCGACGTTCGTGGTGGCGAAGTCCGAAGGCCAGCTGGACCGGGACAAGGTGCGCGAGACCCTGGACGGGGTGACGCCGGTCGCCGCCTGACCGGTCAGCTTCCGGACGGCGGCCCCGGCGGGAAGGCATGAACACCGCAGCCGTTCTCGTCACGATCGTGCTCAACACGGGCATCGGCTGCGCCGACCTGCTGAAGGCCCGGTTCGTCCTCGCCACTTCGGCCGCCATCGGCGTGCCGCCGTGCCTGCTGCCCCCGCTGGGCACGCTGAAGCTTCTCGGCACGGCCGGTCTGCTCCTCGACCTGCTCGTTGTTCCGGGCGCCGGCGTGGCCGCGGCGATCGGCCTGGTCCTGTTCTACGCCGGGGCGATCGCCGCCCACGTCCGCGCCCGGCGCTTCGCCAGCCGAGTAGGTACTCGAGCCGGTTCGCCGTCCCCTGCAGCCGCCCGACAGCCAGCACGCGGGCGTTGTTCGCCACCTGCCGGGCCGAAGCGATCTCGGGTCCACGCCAACGAACATTCAGCCTGGTCGCCGGCGCGCAACGCGGTCAGAGGTAGCCGTGCAGGTCCTGGCCGATCTTCGGCGGGGTGCGGAGGAAGTTCCGGAAGGTCGGCGAGGTCAGCTGCTCGATCGTGCCAGTCGTCAGCCCGGCGGCGACGAGAACGCTGCGGAGCCCCTTCGCACCGGGTGACGGGTCCTCCAGGAGCTCAAGCACAGTTCCGCCGCGGGCCGGACTGGCGAGCACCGGCACCAGGGCGGGCCACCGCACCGCGAGCACCGCCAGCTTGGCCAGCGCGTCCAGCGAGCCGGGTGCCGGCAAGCCGAGCAGTCGCCGCTCGGTCGTGATCATGACGAAGAACCGGAACACATTGGCGAACCGCTTGAGCTCACGGGGGTTGGGCGCGAGGATCCGCGCGCTGTAGTCGATGACGGCCTGGATTCCCGGCGTGTCGACCGAAAGCTGGCGGTCGACGGCGGCACGCACCGCCTCCTTTGTCGCCTCACCCGACCCGGCCGGTACGGCGTCGGCCAGCTGCACGGCCTCGTCCAGCGTCGTCGGTGGCCGGATCGCCGGCTCGGCCGGCCCGGGCTCCGGGGCGCGGTCAGTGGCGTCTTCGGGTATCGGGAAGAGCGACCGGAGCAGCGACGACGACTGGTCCGGCACCATCACGGGCAGGGTCAGCGGCAGCTGGATGAACTTGTCCAGGAACTTCCAACCGAGGTCGAGTCCTTCGTCGGAGTGCCAGGCCGTCTCCCGCACTCTGGCGATGAGGTCCTTGTACGCCGTTTCGACATGGGCGGCGACCATTCGCGGTTCCATCGCGACGACGAAGATCGCGTTGCCGAACTCGCCCGAGAGGAACGTGTTGATCGCCTCGATGACCTGCACAACCGTGCCGGGGCTGCACCGGTCGAGGTCGTCGATGAATACCACGATCGGGCGATTCTCGGTGGCGACCAGCGCGAGCACCTCCCGCAGGTCCCGCTGGAGCGCGGCGAAGTAGCCCGCGTCCTTCGCGTAGTCGGGAGCGCGCACGAGCGTGCTGTAGAAGTCCTTGAGCTCCCCCTCGGCGGTTTTCCGGAGCCCAGCGGCCGGGCCGGTCAGCGAGGCGAGGGGCCCGCAAGGCCGGCTGCGCAGCACCGCCCACGCCTGCCCGGAGAGCAGCCCGGCCAAGACGACTGGGCTGCCGACCGTCAGCGAGATCCCGCTGACGCGGAGCCCGGCCGCGAGCAGTGCGAGTCCGGCGACCAGGAGGAAGATCGCCCCGATCGCGAACGGCACCACCCGGCCGGCGACCAGCGCGTAGACCCGCCGCCGGACGGCCTGCTCGTCGATCCGCCGCCGGTTCAGCCGGAGCCAGAAGTGCTCGCGTTCGACCGGTTTCATCCGTGCGGTCGTCTGGCTGATGATCTCGTGCGCGAGACCGGCCCAGACCTGCTGACCGGTCTGGTACGTCCATGGGTTGAACCAGACCGTCGGCCGCCATTGGTCGTCCGGCCGGTCCGGATGGGCCTTGAGATTCTGCTTCTCTTCTGGCTCCTCCCGCTTTCGCAGCAACTTCAGCAGCTTGCCGTTGGTGATCTCGGACAGCTGTGCCCCGCTGGTCAGCTTCGCCACCGACGCGTCGCTCAGGTGGATCTCGCGGAGCTCGGCCGGCGGACTCGCCGAGTCGCCGGAAGGTCGTTCGAGCAGGTCGCGGATCATCCGCATCAGTGACGTCTTGCCCGCGCCCCACTGCGCCTTGATGCCGATGGTCAGGGGCGGGCTGGTGCCGCGGTGCCGGATGCCCCGGGCGATGGCCTCGGCGTGCGCAGCGTTACCGAGGCGGTCCTGAATGGTCCAGATGTCGCTGGAGATCGACTCCTGGCGATAGTGTCCGACGACGGGGTCGGGCTGTTGCCAGTCCCGCCCGGCCCAGTTCTCGACGTCGATGCGCGGGGCGCTGTCGTCCACCAAACCGGGTGCCGGAATGGCCAGCATCGCCTCGCCGTCTTCGGAGAGAAGCCGGTCAAGGTCCTCCAAGCTGAGTAAGGCATGCCCGCGGTCACCCCACCCCCGGCCCCAGCTGTTCTTGAACCGGACGAACCCGCGGGTGCCACCCAGCTCGAGGTCCAGGGCGATGCCGTTCACGAGGACCGCGTGGCCGCCCCGGACGCTGGAATCGCCGATGCGGCAGACGGCCCGGCCCTCGATCTCCTCGGGGGTATCCAATCCGCCGTACCAGTTCAAGCCGAGCACGATCGGGCCCTGCTCCAGCAAGGCGAGCCGGAACGTCTCCGGTGCCGGGCAGTAAAAGCAGTCCTCCACCACCTGGCGCTGCTTGAGTATCGCTCCGCAGGTCCACAGATAGGTCCCTGATCCTTCGGGGATCCTTGCGAGGTGTCGTCCCGCTTCGAACAGGGAATACGCGAATTCGTAGTCGAGATCCGTGCCGTCGAGCAGGACGCCCCGGTCGGCCAGCCAGTGAGTCCAGGCGAATCCCACGACCGCCGGTGTCATGGCTTGGTCCAACCAGGCACCGTCGGAAAACCAGAAACGTTCCCGCAGATCCGAGGACGTCACGTGGTACTGAGACGACTCGAGTCTTCTGAACGGGGACCGCGGCACATCATCCGACATCGGCCGCCTCCCTCGACTCGAGCAATTCTAGTCCTCCGCGCGCAACGCGAGGTAGACGTCGAGCTGGTCGGTGAACTCGGTCAGGTCCACCCCCAGCAGCTCGCCGGCCCGGCCGATGCGGTAGCGCAAGGTGTTGACGTGGACGTGCAACGCCTTCGCCGCCCGGGTCGGCGATCCCGAGCACTCCAGGAACACCCGGACCGTGTGCACCAGGTCCGTGTGCTGCTCGGCGTCGTAGTCCAGCAGGGGACCCAGCACCCGGCGGCGCAGTGCGGCGCGCAGCCCGTCCGGCGCTCCGGCGAGCAGCAGCTCCTGCGCGGCGACTTCGCCTGCCGAAACCATCGTGGCGCGGCGCCGGGCCGCCACTTCCAGCGCATACTTCGCGGAGTCCCGCGCCTCTGCGCGCGATCCGGGATCGCTGACACCGCACAGGATCCGCGTCGCCCGAAGCAAGAGTTCCACAGTGGATAGTTCGGCCGCCGAGGGCACCAGCGAGGTCGCCGCGTACGAGGTGTCCCCCGCGGTCTCCAGGAGCACTCCGTCGAGCAGCAGTTCCTGCAGGACGTCCCGGCTCTCGTCGCTGCCTTCGGTCCGCAACGCGACGACGCGCGCGGAGTCGGGCAGCGAAGCCTCGGGACGGGGTGCCCGCGCTCGCGTGACCCCGACGAGCCCGGCGAGCTCCTCGGCCAGCTCGGTCTGCGCGGTGCTCAACGGCCCGCCCACGGCGACCAGCCACGGCACCGCGTGCCGTCCTTCGGCCGGGACCACCGTCAGCGGCCCGGCCTCGCGCGCCGCGTACCGGCGGACGACGTCCTCGGCGGGCATCGGCAGCGGGGAGGTCCCGGCGACGACCCGGCCGAACGCCGACAGTACCCAGCACGGCAGCCCCAGCTCCGCCGAAGCTCGCTCCAGCAGCGTCTCGATCGGTGCCTCCGCAGCGGCCTGCAAACGTTTGCGCGCGCTGTCGGACGCGGCCGCCAGCGCCAGCACCACCTGCTCGGTGATCACCGAGAACGACAGGTCGGCGGGCACTTCCAGCAGTGGGATGCGATGCCGCGCGCAGGCGGAGACGACGTCGTCCGGGATGCCGCCCGAGTCGGCGCCGGACGCGGCCAGCGCCGCCGCGCCCGAGCGGGCCAGCGCGGCCACGAACGGCTCGGCGTCGCCCGGTTCGCGCCACCAGAGCAGGCCGGAAAGCACCAGCTCGCCGGCCGACAGGTACCGTCCGGGGTCGGGCAGCTCCGTGACGTAGATGCGCGTCACGGGCCGGTCGAGCAGCTCGGCCCCGGCCCGCGGGCGCAGCCGCAGACCGGGGAGGCCCAGGAGAGTTTTCACGGTCGTCATCAGGCTTGTAGGAAAGCACAAACGTCTCCCGTTCCGCTCCGGTGCGTTTCATGCGTGGCGCCGTTGCCGCCCGGCCGTGATCCGTCGTCTACTGGTCTATCGCCCCCACGAAGGAGCAACCAGTGGAGTTCCTGCGTCCCGCGACGCTCGCCGAGGCCCTGGCCTTCAAGGCCGAGCGGCCGGACGCGGTGCCGATCGCCGGCGGCACCGACGTCATGGTCGAGCTGAACTTCGACCACCGGCGCCCCGCCGCCCTGCTGGACCTGACCACGGTCCCCGAGCTGGCGGAGTGGTCCACATCGGACGGCACGGTCCGGCTCGGCGCCGGCGTCCCGTACAGCCGGGTCATCACTGAACTGGGTGAATCCCTCCCCGCGCTGGCCATGGCGTCCCGCACGGTCGGGTCGCCGCAGATCCGCAACCGCGGCACGGTCGGCGGCAACCTCGGCGCCGCCTCGCCCGCCGGCGACACCCACCCGGTGCTGCTCGCCCTGGACGCGCGGATCGAGGCCGCCTCCGTCCGGGGGACCCGCCTCCTCCGCGCGGAGGAGTTCTACGTCGGCGTGAAACGCCACGCGCTCGCCCCGGACGAGCTGATCACCGCCGTCCACCTGCCCGCGCACGCCGGGCCGCAGCAGTTCGCCAAGGTCGGGACGCGCAACGCGATGGTCATCGCGGTCTGTTCGTTCGCCCTGTCGCTCCGGCAGGGCGAGGTCGGCGCGGCGATCGGCTCCGCCGCCCCGACCCCGCGCCGCGCCCGTGAAGCCGAGGACTTCCTGGCCGCCGAGCTGCCGTGGACGTCGGCCGAGCCGCTGCCGGACTCGCTGAAACGCCGCTTCGGCGACCTGGTGGGCGAAGCCGCGTCGCCGATCGACGACGTCCGCGGCAGTGCCGCGTATCGGAAGCACGCGCTGGGGGTACTCGCGCGGCGGACGTTGACCTGGGCTTGGGACGAACACCGAACGGGGGAGCGGGCATGCGCCTGAATGTCACGATCAACGGCGAACCGCGGCAGGCGGACGACGTCTGGGAAGGCGAAAGCCTGCTCTACGTCCTGCGCGAGCGGCTCGGCCTGCCCGGCTCGAAGAACGCCTGTGAGCAGGGCGAATGCGGGTCCTGCACGGTCTACCTCGACGACGTCCCGGTGTGCGCCTGCCTGGTCGCGGCCGGGCAGGCCGAGGGCCGCGTGGTGCGCACGGTCGAGGGACTGGCCGACGGCGACACCCTGGATCCCGTCCAGCAGTCCTTTGTGGACGCGGGCGCGGTGCAGTGCGGCTTCTGCACGCCGGGACTGGTCGTCGCCGCGCACGACCTGCTGAATCGCGTCCCCGATCCGAGCGACGAAGAGATCCGCGAAGCTTTGGCCGGCAACCTCTGCCGGTGCACCGGGTACGAGAAGATCCTCGACGCCGTGCGTGCGGCTGCGAAGGGTGGTGTCGCATGAGGACGCTCATCGCCAACGCCGCGATCGCCACGGTCAGCGGCGAGGAGTACGCGAGCGGGCACGTCGTCGTCGAGAACGACCGGATCGCCGAAGTCGGCGAAGGGGTCTACACCGGCGAGTTCGACGAGCGCGTCGAAGCCGAAGGCTGCTTGATCACGCCCGGCCTGATCAACACCCACCACCACCTCTACCAGTGGGCCACCCGCGGCATGGCCGCCGACCACACGCTCTTCGAGTGGCTGGTGGCGCTCTACCCGGTCTGGGGCCGCCTCGACGACGAGATCACGCACGCCGCCGGCACCGCCGGGATGGCCCGGCTGGCCCTGACCGGCTGCACCACGGTCGCCGACCACCACTACGTCTTCCCGCGCGACGGCGGCGACCAGGTCGCGGCGCTGGCCGCGGCCCGCCAGCGGATCGGCGTCCGGCTGCACGTCGTGCGCGGGTCGATGGACCGCGGCGAGTCCGACGGCGGCCTGCCGCCGGACAACCTCGTCGAGACGACCGAGGACGCGCTGATCGGCACCGAAGCGGCGATCGACCGCTTCCACGACGACTCCGCGGACGCGCACCTGCAGATCGCCGCGGGCCCGTGCTCGCCGTTCTCGGTCACCGAACGGCTGATGTCCGGGGCGGCCGAGCTGGCGCGGCGAAAAGGCGTCCGCCTGCACACCCACCTCGCGGAGACCGACGACGAGGAGCGGCAGTGCCTCGCCGAGGTCGGCTGCACGCCCGCCGAGTACGCCGACAAGCTCGGCTGGCTCGCCGACGACGTCTGGCTCGCCCACACGATCCACCTCGCGCCCGAGGCGATCCGCCGCTTCGGCGCCACCGGCACCGGGTCGGCGCACTGCCCGACGTCCAACGGCCGCATCGGCGCCGGCATCGCCCCGGTCCGCGACCTCCTCGACGCCGGGGTCCCGGTCGGCCTGGGTGCCGACGGCGCCGCGTCCAACGAGTCCGGCGGCCTGGGGGAGGAGCTGCACCAGGCGTTGCTGCAGGCCCGTCAGCGCGGCGGCCCCCGCGGCCTGACCACCCGCGAAGCGCTGTGGATGGGCACGATGGGTGGTGCCCGCTGCCTCGGCCGCGCGGACGACCTGGGCTCCCTGGAACCCGGGAAGCTCGCCGACCTCGCCGTCTGGGACCTGACCGGGCTGAACTACGCGGGCATCACCGACCCGGTCGCGGCACTGGTCCTCGGCACCACGCCGCCGCTGCGGCGCCTGTTCGTCGGCGGCAAGGCCGTCGTCGAGGACGGCACCCTGCGCGAAGCCGACGAGTCCGCGATCGCCCGCGAGCTGGCCGCCGCGAGCGCCCGGCTGAGGGAGGGCAGATGACCACTTCCGTCACGACGCAGACCACGAACGGCGTCGGCACTTCGCCGCGGCGCCCCGACGGCACGGTGAAGGTGCGCGGCGAGTTCGCCTACTCCTCGGACCTGTGGCACGAGGACATGCTGTGGGGCGCGACCCTGCGCAGCCCGCACCCGTACGCGCGGATCACCGGGATCGACATCGCGGAAGCCCTGGCGGTGCCCGGTGTCTACGCGGTGCTGACGCACGAGGACGTCCCCGGCGTCAACCGCTACGGCCTCGAGCACGCCGACCAGCCGGTGCTCGCCTCCGACGTCGTCCAGTACCAGGGGGAGCCGGTGGCGCTGGTCGCCGCCGATCACCCGGAGACCGCGCGCCGCGCGATGAAGCGGATCGTCGTTTCCTACGAAGAGCTTTCGCCTGTGACTGACTCTGAAGCGGCCGTAGCGGGCGAAGGACCTTCGCTGCACGAAGGCGGCAACGTCGTCCGGCATGTGAAGATCCGCCGCGGCCCGCAGGACGTCACCGCCGACGTCGTCGTCTCCGGTGTCTACGAGGTCGGTATGCAGGACCAGGCCTTCCTGGGTCCGGAGTCCGGGCTCGCCGTGCCGGACACCGAAGGCGGCGTCGACCTGTACGTCGCGACGCAGTGGCTGCACGTCGACCAGCAGCAGATCGTCGCCGCTCTGGGGCTGCCGGTCGAGAAGGTGCGGCTTACGCTCGGCGGCGTCGGCGGGGCCTTCGGCGGCCGCGAAGACCTGTCGATGCAGGTGCACGCGTGCCTCCTCGCGTTGCACACCGGCAAGCCGGTGAAGATGGTCTACAACCGCGAAGAGTCCTTCTACGGCCACGTGCACCGCCATCCGGCGAAGATGTACTACGAGCACGGCGCCACCCGGGACGGCCGTCTCGTCTACGTGCGTACGCGGCTCTACCTCGACGGAGGCGCGTACGCGTCTTCGACCGGCGCAGTGGTGGCGAATGCCGCGACCCTGGGCGTCGGACCGTATGCAGTCGACAGTATTTCGGTGGACTGCTGGGGTGTGTATACAAACAACCCGCCGTGTGGGGCGATGCGTGGCTTCGGCGCGGTGCAAGCGGCCTTCGGCTACGAGTCGCAGATGGACAAACTGGCGGTCGCCTGTGGACTGGATCCTGTCGACATCCGCGTCCGCAACGCGATGAGCGAGGGCGACCTGATGCCGACCGGCCAGGTCGTCGACGCGGAAGCGCCGGTCGCGGAGCTCCTGACCCGCGTGCGGGACATGCCGATGCCTCCGGAACGGCCGTTCGACCTACGGCACATGCCGGGTGGCGTGTCCAACACGACCCACGGCGAAGGCGTCGTCCGCGGCGTCGGGTACGCCGTCGGGATCAAGAACGTCTGCTTCTCCGAAGGCTTCGACGACTACTCGACCGCGCGGGTGCGGCTGCAGCTGGTCGGCGGCGAGCCGGCCGCGACCGTGCACACCGCGGCCTGCGAGGTCGGCCAGGGCCTGGTGACGATCATGCAGCAGATCGTGCGCACCGAGCTGGGCGTCGAGCAGGTGACGATCCTGCCGATGGACACCTCGATCGGCAACGGCGGCTCGACGTCGGCGTCACGCCAGACCTACGTCACCGGCGGTGCCGTGCAGGCCGCGTGCGCGGCGGTCCGGGCCCGGCTGCTGGCCCGGTTCGACCAGCGGGTGCGGGTCGTCGGCGGCAAGCTCGTCGCGGCCGACGGGCAGGTGCTCGCCGACCTGGTGGACGTCCTCGGCGACGACGTCTACGACGAGACCGTCGAGTGGCGGCACCGGCCGACGGTCCCGGTGGATCCCGAGACGGGCCAGGGCAACGCGCACGTGCAGTACGCGTTCGCCGCGCACCGGGCGGTCGTGGACGTCGACACCGAACTGGGCCTGGTGAAGGTCGTCGCGTTGGACTGCGCCCAGGACGTCGGCAAGGCGCTGAACCCCCAGGCCGTGCTGGGCCAGATCCAGGGCGGCTCGGCACAGGGTCTCGGGCTCGCGGTGATGGAGGAGATCCAGACCTCCGGCGGGAAGATCCGGAACCCCTCCTTCACCGACTACCTGATCCCGACGGTCCTCGACATGCCGCCGATGACCATCGACGTCCTCGAACGCCCGGACCCGCACGCGCCGTACGGCCTGCGCGGGGTCGGCGAGCCGCCGACGATCTCGTCGACCCCGGCGATCGTGGCCGCGATCCGCGCCGCGACCGGGCTCGCGCTCACCCGCGTCCCGGTCCGGCCGGAGCACCTCACCGGCACCTGAGCTACTTGAGCTGCCAGTTCTGGTTGGCGTCGTCGTTGCAGCCCCAGAGTTCGAGCTGGACGCCGTTGACGTTGCCGGCGGGCTTGTCGCCGCCGGTGACGTCGACGCACAGGCCGGCTTGGGTGATCGAGCCGTCGGCCTCGAGCTTGAACTTCTGGTTCGCGCCGCCGTGACAGGTCCAGGCGATCAGCTTGGTCCCGGACGCGCTGGTGCCGCCACTGGCGTCGAGGCAGAGACCGTTGGCCCGGAGCTCACCGGCGCTGGTGAACGTCCAGGACTGGTTCGAGCCGCCGTCGCAGTCCCAGATGTCGACCTGGGGACCGGGCGTGGGGGCGCTGCCGTTGATGTCGACGCAGCGCGACGAAGACGCGCCCTGGAGCGGGTGCGCCGTGCCGATGCTGCTGCCGGACCCCGGCGTCACGCGGTAGATCACGGTGCTGTGCGACGGCACGTTCGCGCTGATCGTCCCGGTGCTGGTGGTGAGCTCCTTCGACCAGAGGTTGGTCAGCCGGTAGCTCGACGCGGCGGGCAGCCCGGCCGCGGCCGCCGTCGTCGAGACGGTCTTCGTGCTGCCGTTCTCGTTGAACAGCACCACGGCGACGTCGCCGTTCTGGAGTGGTTTCGCGAGGACGTCGAGGCCGCCGGACGACGAGATCCGCGTGGCCTGCCTGCCGAGCGGGTCCTGGTCGACGGCGATGACGTCGCCGTTGAGGTAGGTCGAGAAGGTGGCGACGCTCGCGGAGCGCAGGTCGGCGCCCGCGATGAGCGGCGCGGCCATCGCGGCCCACAGCGTGAAGTGCGCGCGGTCCTCCTGGAAATCCATGCCGTCGCCGACTTCGAGCATGTCGGGGTCGTTCCAGGCGCCGGGCTTCGCGGCGGACGCGAGCCCGGCGTTCTGGTGGTAGATCGAGTCGATGCTGCCCCAGTTGTTGGTGATGTCCCCGGTGGTCCGCCAGAGGTTGCCGACGTCGGGCGCCCAGGTCGACGGGCTGAAGTTCCCCCACTCGCAGATGCTGTAGGCGATCGCGCGGCCGGTGGCCTTGAGCGCGTCCCGCATCGCGGAGTAGCGGCGGACGTAGTCCTGCTGGGTCTCGCCGGCGGGGCTGCCGCAGTTGTCGTACTTGAGGTAGTCGACGCCCCAGCTCGCGAAGACGTTCGCGTCGGCCTGCTCGTGGCCGAGGCTGCCCGGGTAGTGCTGGCAGGTCTCGGTGCCGGCGCTTTCGTAGATCCCGAACTTCATCCCGCGCGCGTGGATGTAGTCGCCGAGGGCCTTGAGACCGCTGGGGAACTTCGCCGGATCGGCGACGAGGTTGCCCGCGGCGTCCCGGCTGTGCGTCATCCAGCAGTCGTCGAGGTTGACGTAGGTGTAGCCGCGGTCGCGCATCCCGGAGCTGACCATGAGGTCGGTGGTCTGCTTGACGAGCGTCTCGTTGATGTCGCACTCGAAGGTGTTCCAGGTGTTCCAGCCCATCGGCGGGGTCCGGGCGAGCCCGTTCTCAAGGGCTTCGGCGGGTGGGCTGACGATTCCGATGGCGGCGACGGCGGCTGCTGCGGTGGCGAGGATTCGGCGCATGGCGGCTCCAACCGGACGGCGGTGTGAGGCAGGAGGACTAGACCAATGCGCAGCATCGGGTGTGGCTTGCTGCGCGGTCAAGCGCCATCTTGAGTATTCGTGTTGGATTACCGACTAAAGTTGTGCGTTCTCGTTGAGGAGCCGACGTGCGACGTCGACGGTCGCGGCCCCGGCGACGGCCATGGCTTCGGTGTCCCGCAGCGAACGGCAGAGCACGAAGGCGCCCTCGAGGTTGTTGACGGCGGTGATGGTCAGCGTCCGGGCGGCCGCCGTTTCGAGGCCGAAGCGCGCGAACTTCTCGGTGCCGGCGTCGATCCACGCCGTGAAGACGTCGGCGGTGGCTTTCCGCAACGGCTCGTTGGTCGCGGCGACCTCCAGGGCCACGGTCGCGATCGGGCAGCCTTCGACGTAGTCGGTCGCCTCGAGGGTGGCGATCCCGGCGGCGAAGAAGGCCTCGATGCCGCTGATGAGGTCCGCCGCCGGGGCGATGAAGAGGTCGAACAGCTGGATGTAGGCGAGGCCGGAGGTGCGGATGACCTCCTCGCCGAGCTGTTCCTTGCCACCGGGGAAGAAGTGGTACAGCGACCCGAAGGGCGCGTTGGCCTCGCTGACGATCTGCTTCAGCCCGGTGCCGGCGTACCCGTTGCGCCGGAACAGCTCGGCGCCGGCGGCCATGATGCGTTCCTTGGTCCCTGCCACCCGCCCATAATAGAGCGTTCTATCAACCGAGCTTTCACGTGAAAGCTCGGGGAGAGGGCACTTTCACGTGAAAGTGCCTCAGTGGAGGTCCCAGGCCGGGCCCGGGTCCTCGGCGTCGTCGCGCAGGATGGTGCCCTCGATCAGCCCGTACGGCCGGTCCGCCGCGTAGAACACCTCGTTCTCGTTCTTCAGCCCGAACGGACTCAGGTCCACCAGGAAGTGGTGCTTGTTGGGCAGCGAAAGCCGGACTTCGGCGACCTCGGGCCGGGCCTCCAGGACCGCCGCGCCCATCGCGTACAGCGTCTGCTGCAGCGAAAGGCTGTGCTTCGTCGCGAACGTCTCCAGCATCAGCCACCGGATCTCGGCGTGCGAAGCCGCCCAGTCGATGTCCTCGCCCTGGTAGCGCCACCGCGCCGTCACCGCCGTGGCCAGGATCCGGTCGGCCGTCTCGGCGAGCGTCGTGTACTTGTCGCGCGGGAAGCCGTGGAACTCCGAGCCCGTCGACTTGAGCAGCGTCAGCCCGTCGATGCCGGACACGACCCACGCGCGGCCGTCCTGGAGCGTCACCGCCGTCGTGCGGCGCTCGTCGCCGGACCGGCTGAACGCGTGGTCGTGCGGCTCGCCGCCGACGGCGATGCGCTCCCAGCCGTGCTCGTCGATCTTGATCCGCGCGCCGGTGATGTTCTCCTGCGTGCCGACGAAGTGGCGGGCCAGGCGCAGGCCGAAGTCCTCGATCTCGCCGACCGGCGCTTCCTTGGCGAAGGCGTACACGGTGTTCTTCTGCGTGTCCGTCGCCAGCACGCCGGCGTTGTCGCCGGTCAGGTGCGTCGCGGCCAGCTCGCCGCGCAGGGACGTCGACACCGTCAGGTCCTTCAGGTGGTGCACCGGGCCGTCGCGGCGCACCGTCACCAGGCGGACCTCCGCCTTGCCGTACTGGTTGGGGCCCAAGGTGATGGCCACGGTCAGCTCCCTCGGTAGGTCGAATAGGCGAACGGGCTGAGCAGGAGCGGCACGTGGTGGTGCGCGGTGCCGTCGGAGATGCGGAAAGTCAGCGCGACCTCCGGGAAGAACGCGTCCGGGCCCAGGTACGCGCCGGTGTCGAAGATCAGCCGGTAGACGCCGGGGGACAGGGTCTCGGGGCCGAGGTCGCGGATGCGGCCGTCGTCGTCGGTGCGGCCGTCGGCGATCGGCTTCCCGTCGGCGGTCTCGAAGCGGACCGCGATCCCGGACGCGGGGCGTCCGGCCGCCGTGTCGAGGACGTGGGTGGTCACGAGGCTCACGCGGTCACCGCTTTCGCGAGTCGGAGTTCGGCGATCTTCAGCAGCTCTCGTCCCGCGACGGCCAGCTCGGTCGCCGGGTCGTTGTCCAGCCGCTCACGCAGGATCTTCAGCAGTTCGTCGCCGCTGCGGCCGCTCGCGCAGACCAGGTAGACGTGGCCGAACTTGGCTTCGTACTCGGCGTTCGCCGCGGCGAACGCGTCCGCGTTGTCCACACCGGACTGTTCGGAGCGCGCCCAGCCGCTCGCCGGCTTCTCGCCGATCCGCGGGTGCGCGGCCATCGCCTGCCGGATCTCGTCGCTGGTCAGCGGCAGGTCCGCGGCGGCTTTCACCGCGTCGACGTCGGCGTACGGGCGTCCGGCCAGCACGGCGTCGACCCACCGGGGCACGGCGAGGCATTCCGTCAGCAGCGGACGGACGTCGGTGGTGTTGAACTCGGTGAGCAGCACGGGCTGACCGTACGTCGACGCCGGAGTTCCGTCAACATTTTGTTGAAAGCGCTGGTCAGTCGGCTTCCCGGTTGAGGTAGTTGTAGACGGTGAACCGCGTGACGCCCAGTGCGTCGGCCACCGACGACACCGATTTCCGCAGGCCGAAGGCGCCGCGCTCACGCAGCAGCCGCACTGCCCGCTGCTTGCCCGCGCGGTCGAGCTCGCCCAGCTTGGCGCCCAGTTCCCGCTCGACGTCGGCGATGAGCCGGGCCAGCGCGTCGTTCAGCTCGACGACGGGCGCGCTCCCCGGCTCGTCGGCCCGGCGCAGCTGCAGCGTGACCCGCGTGGCGCCGCCCTCCAGGGCGGCTTTCGCGATCGCCGGGAGAGCTTCGAGCAACTCCTTCGCCTCGCCGCGGGCCAGTGTCCCGAGTGGTCCGAAATCGGTGTCCAGCCCGGCTTCCGTGGCGGCATCGCGCGCGGCGACGGCGTGTTCGGGCGGCGAACCCTCGCCGTGGAACGGTTCGCTGGTGAACTCCGCCTCAAGCCTCACGAAGATGACCGTAACGCGCCGCGTCCGTCGTTGACGAGCGGCGCGCGCCGTGGTTACTGTCGTTGTGCGAAACCGTCTTTCCGGTCTGTGAAATCGGCGGTGTCAATCCTCCTGACGAAGGGTTTCGGATGGATCTTGTGGTGCGCGCCGCCCGGGCCGTGACGGCCGAAGGTGAGGGCCCGGCGACCGTCGGCGTCGACGGCGGCCGGATCGTCGCGGTCGAACCCGGCGGGGCCCGGCTGGCCGGGGACCGCGTCCTCGACCTCGGCGACGACGTCGTGCTGCTGCCCGGGCTCGTCGACACGCACGTCCACGTCAACGATCCCGGCCGCGCCGAGTGGGAGGGCTTCGAGACGGCGACCCGCGCGGCCGCGGCGGGCGGGGTGACCACGATCGTGGACATGCCGCTGAACAGCCTGCCGCCGACCGTCGACGTCGCGGCCCTGGAGGTCAAGCGCAAGGCGGCGGCCGGCCGGGTGCACGTCGACGTCGGCTTCTGGGGCGGCGCGATCCCGGGCAACGCGGGGGACCTGCGCGGCCTGCACGACGCCGGGGTGTTCGGCTTCAAGTGCTTCCTGCTGCACTCCGGCGTCGACGAGTTCCCGCCGCTGGACCCGGCGGGGCTGGACGAAGCGTTGCGGGAGCTGAGTTCCTTCGACGCGCTGATGATCGTCCACGCCGAGGACGCGCACGAGATCGACCAAGCCCCCGAACCCCACGGCGGTCGCTATGTCGACTTTCTGCGCTCTCGGCCGCGTCAGGCCGAGAACCTCGCGATCTCGCACGTCATCGACGCGGCCCGCCGGAACGGCGCCCGCGCGCACATCCTGCACCTGTCCTCTTCGGACGCCCTGCCGCTGATCGCTTCCGCGCGCGAGGAAGGCGTGGCCTTGACGGCGGAGACCTGCCCGCACTACCTCAGCTTCGTCGCCGAAGAGATCCGCGACGGCGCGACCCAGTTCAAGTGCTGCCCGCCGATCCGCGAGGCGGCCAACCGCGAGCGGCTGTGGCAGGGGCTCGCCGACGGTGTCATCGACACGATCGTCAGCGACCACTCGCCGTGCACGCCGGAGCTGAAACGCTTCGACAGCGGCGACTTCGGCGAGGCGTGGGGCGGAATTTCGAGCCTCCAGCTGGGGTTGCCGGCGATCTGGACGCAGGCGCGGCAGCGCGGGTTCGCGCTCACCGACGTCGTCCGCTGGATGGCCGAGCGCCCGGCCGCGCAGGCCGGGATGCGGCGCAAGGGCCACTTGGCGGTGGGCTACGACGCCGACTTCTGCGTGTTCGCGCCGGACGAGGCGTTCGTGGTCGACGTCGCGAAACTGAAGCACCGCAACCCGGTCAGCGCCTACGACCGGCGGCCGCTCGCCGGCGTCGTGCGCTCGACCTGGTTGCGGGGCACCGAAATCACCGGCGACGAGCCCCGCGGTGCGTTGCTGGCCCGGGGAGAATGCTGAGATGGAGGCCGCCGTGTCCGACCGTCCCGAGTGGACAGAACTGCCCGATCTCGCGTCCCGCCGCTTCGGCGGCACGGTGATGTGGGCGACCGACGAGCTGTTCGCCGAGAAGGAGAACCTCGTCAACCCCTGGATGCCGGCGCACCGCGCCGAGACGTTCGGGCCCAAGGGGCAGGTCTACGACGGCTGGGAGACCCGCCGCCACCGCGAACCGGGCGACGACCAGGCGATCCTGCGGCTCGGGCTGGCCGGCACGGTCACCGGCGTCATCGTCGACACGGCGTTCTTCAAGGGGAACTACCCGCCGTTCGTCTCGGTCGAGGCGGCGTCGGTCCCGGGCTACCCGAGCGCGGCCGAACTCCAGACGGCCGATTGGGACGTCCTCGTCGACCGCGCCCCGGCGGCCGGCCACACGGAGAACTTCTACACGGTCAACGGCTCGCGGCGGTACACGCACGTCCGGCTGACCCAGCACCCGGACGGCGGCGTCGCCCGCCTGCGCGTGCACGGCGCCCCGATCCCCGACCCGGACCTGCTCGACCTCGACGCGCTCGACCTGGCGGCGCTGGAGAACGGCGCGCTCGTCACCGGGTGCAGCAACCGGTTCTACTCCTCGCCGAACAACATCCTCTCGCCCGGCCTGGCCGCCCACCAGGCCGAAGGCTGGGAGACGGCCCGCCGCCGCGACGACGGCAACGACTGGGTGACCCTCCGCCTGGCCGGCGCGGGCATCGTCCGCTTCGCCGAGCTGGACACGAGCAACCTCAAGGGCAACGCGCCCGGCTGGGCGTCGGTCAGCGGCCGCGACACCTACGGCGAGTGGGTGCCCCTGCTGCCCAAGACGCGCCTGCAGCCGGACACGCGTCACCGCTTCGCGCTGAAGGACGGCCCGGAGGTGACGGAGGCCCGCCTCGACATCTACCCGGACGGCGGGCTGGCGAGGCTGCGGCTGTTCGGCCGGCTCACCGAAGCGGGCCGCGCGAACCTCAAGGCACGGTTCGCGAAGACGCGTTAGTGCCGCGTCCGAGGTTCGTCGACGGCGGCCCGGGGATGCGCCCCAATGTGGCGTTGGTTGCGCTGGATGCACCGAACGCCACATTGGGGCGCATCGGCCCGAACGCCGAACAGCTTGCGACGCGAGACGCGCTAGTTCGCGTCGGGGCGGTTGAGGTAGGCCGAGGCCAGCGACAGGACGCACGCGCAGCCGACGATCGCGCTCACCCACCACGGCAGGCCGGCCACGATGCTCCAGACGAAGCCCGCCGCCGCCAGGAGGGCGACGAGGATGTTCCGGAACTGCAGCGGGGTCGGTTTGGCCATGCCGCCAGCCTCTCACGGCCGCGCGTCAGACCTCCGCGCGCTCCCCGGGTTCGAGCAGCATGAGCCGGTCGGTCAGGCCGGCCGTCTCGAACGCGGTCCGCAGGACGTCCGGGCCTTCGCTGAAGTGCCCCCAGCCGCGGAAGTGCAGCGGGACGACCTTCGCCGCGCCGAGCACCTTCGCCGCTTCGACGGCGTTCGCGCTGGTCAGCGTCAGGGGAGCGCCGTCGAAGAGGGGGGTGCGGGCCGCGCCGGCGAAGAGCACGGCGATGTCCACGTGGAACCGGGCCGCGATCTCCCGCACCAGGTCGACCGACGCGTTGTCGCCGCTGACGTACACCGTCGGCAGGCCGTCGCCGGCCAGCACGAACCCGGTGACCTCGCCGATGAGCCGTTCGGCGCCCTCGGGCCCGTGCAGGGCCGGGACGGCGGTGACGGTCAGCGGCCCGACCTGCGTCTCCTCCCACGGCTCGAGGCCACGCGCGGTGCCGCCGAGCCGGGCCGCCCCGCTGGGCGTGACCAGCGTCAGCGGCACCGTCGCGAGGTACGCGCGGCCGCGGTCGTCGAGGTTGTCGGGGTGCTGGTCGTGGGACAGCAGGACGGCGTCGACCACGCCGGCCGAGGACTCGGTGAGCACCGAGTCCTCGGTCTTGACCAGGACCCGCTCGCCGATCGGGTGGTCGCCGGGCGGGTCGAAGGTCGGGTCGGTGAGCAGCCGGACGCCGCCCAGCTCGAGAAGGGCGGTCGGGCCGCCGGAGAAGGTGATCCCCAAGGTCATGCCCGGGCCAACAGCGCGACCGCCCGTTCTCTTCCTTTCACGGCAGCACGGGTCAGTTGAGGATCCAGCGCTGGTTGGCCGTGCTCGGCGTCCAGCACTGCCACGCGTTGATCGCGGGGTGCGGCCGGCCGTCCGTGTAGTCCTGGTCGAGGCACTGCCCGCTGAGCTTGTTGACCAGCGTCACGGTGCCGTCCTCGTAATGCGGCTGGACGACCCACTGCTGGTTGCCCGTGAGCGGGGTCCAGCACTGCCACGCGTTGACGGTCGGGTGCGGCTGGCCGCCGGTGTAGTCCTGGTCGAGGCACTTGCCCGAGAGGGAGTTCACGATCTGGACGGTGTCGCGGGCGGTCCAGGTGGCCGTCCACTGCTGGTTGCCCGAGGCCGGGTTCCAGCACTGCCACGCGTTGACGGTGGGGTGTTCCTGGCCGTTCGACCAGTCCTGGTCGAGGCACTGCCCGGTGGCCTTGCCGACGATCGCCGCGGCGACCGGGGCGGTCACCTGGCTGACCCACGCGCCGAGGTCGTCGACGCGGGTTTCGGTCGTGCCCTGGCGCGTCTCGGTCGAGGCGTAGCAGCCGTGCTGCCACGACCGGGCGTTGATCGCGGCCAGTTCGACCTGCGTCCCGTTCTCGCGCAGCGCCGGGCCGCCGGCGTCGCCCATGCAGGTGGTGGCGTCCCCGGTGACCGCGGTGACGGCCAGCGCCGTGCCGTCGACGTCGCTCACCGTGAACATCGCCGTGCTCAGCCGGTCCGGCACCCACTTGTCGGCGGTGCGGCCGTAGCCGCCGAGCCTGAGGACGTCCCCGGCCGCCGGGGCGCGGGTGGCCAGCGGGACGGGGTCGATGTCGACGATCGGCAGGGCCAGCTTGGCCAGCACCGCGTCGCGGTCGGCGGCGGGCACCAGGGTGGTGATCTTGACGGTGTGCCCGGCGGTGCCGGTCAGGTCGGCGCGGCCGACGGTCGCCGTGTAGGGCGTCGCGGGCGGACCGGCGGGCAGCGGCGCGGGGCCGAAGCACGCGGCCGCGGTGAGGACCCACTGCGGGGCGACCAGCGCGCCGGTGCAGCCGTGGGCGCCGCTGATCTGGGCGGTGAAGGCGTAGGTGCCGTCGGCCACGGGGGTGCCGCCGGTGATGGCGTCGGCCGTGGGGGCGGTCAGCAGGCCGGCGGCCGTCAGCGCGGCCAGGACCGCACCCGCCTTCCGGAGTGAGCGTGGCATCGGAACTCCCTCAGTGACGTGTCTTCGGACGAACTGGGGGTTTCCGATGCCCGGGCACACCGGCGCGCGAAAGCGCGCAGCCGACCGGCCCCTTTTCCTCCCCTGATTGCTCCATTCGACCCAATCCGTGCCACCGGCGACGAAATCGCCGTGGCTCCTCGCGGACTACGGGCCGGAATCCCCCATCGGGTGATCCATCGAGGCCGAACGTCCGGTGTTACCGAATTGCACAGTGAAGTGGATCACGTCAATTCGCGGCGGCCGAACCAGCGGGCGAGGTGGTCGTCCAGGTCCCGCTGGTCCTCGCCGATCCAGGCGACGTACCCGTCGGGGCGGAGCAGGAGGGCCGGGACGTCCAGGGCCGCGGCGGGATCCGCGACGAGGTCGACCCGGTCGGCCCAGCCGCCGGCGGTCAGCCGTCCGGTGCGGTCGAGGACCAGGCCGCGGCCCCGGTGCAGCCGGTCGTAGAGGCGGCCCTCCGCCAGGTCGACGTCGCGCAGGCGCCGGCCGAGCAGGTCGGGGCCCGCGCCGAAGTCGTAGCGGATGTCGATCGCGGTGATCTGCCCGATCAGGTACCGGTTGACCTCGTCGAAGTCCATCAGTTCGGTGAACAGCCTGCGCAGGGGGCCGGAAGACGACAGCTCCACCTGGGCGCGGGTGTTGTCGAGGACGGCTTCGGCGACCGGATGGCGTTCGGCGTGGTAGGTGTCCAGCAAGGTCTCCGGCGCCCGGCCGCGGACCTGGGCGGCCAGCTTCCAGCCGAGGTTGACCGCGTCCTGGACGCCGAGGTTCAGGCCCTGGCCGCCGGCGGGCGGGTGGATGTGCGCGGCATCGCCGGCCAGCAGCACCCGCCCGACGCGGTACTGCTCCGCCAGCCGCGTGGCATCGCCGAAACGGGACAGCCAGCGCGGGGAATGCACGCCGAAATCGGTTCCGGCGATCGCACGCAGCTGCTGCCGGAAATCTTCGAGGGTCGGCGGTTCCGTGCGATCGCTGACTTCCGCGGCGGGGACCACGACGCTGTAGCCGTCTTCACCGAAGGGCCTGAGCCAGAATTGCGGTTGCGTCTCGCGGATTTCGGCCACCTTGGCGGCGATTTCCGCCGGCGGCGCGGTGGCTTTCAGCTCGCCCATCAACGTCTCGTTCCGCGACGGCTCTCCGGGGAATCCGACGCCGAGCAGTTTGCGCACCGTGCTGCGCGCGCCGTCACAGCCGACGAAATACCGCGACCGCAGCCGCTCGCCGCCGGCCAGCTCGACGGTCACCCCTTCGTCGTCCTGCTCGAACCCGGCCATCGCACACCCTCGCCGGACCTCCGCGCCCAGTTCGGTCGCGTGCTCTTCGAGGAGGCGGTTGACGACCGGCTGCGGGATGCCCAGCAGGTACGCGTGCTCGGAGTCGAGGTTCTCGGGCGCGGGCTTGGGGATGGCGGCGAAGATCCCGCCGACCGGCCGCCGCCTTCCGTGGGCGAGCAGGCGATCCAGCAGCCCGCGCATCGCCATCAGCTCGAGACTGCGCATGTGCAGGCTCACCACGCGGACGAACGAACCGGGCTCGGTTTCCCGCTCCAGGACGAGCACCCGCACGTCGTGCAGCCGTAGTTCGGCGGCCAGCAACGCGCCGGTCGGCCCGCACCCGGCAATGATCACATCGAACACGAACCACCCATTCGCGCAGGTCCCGGCAACGGCCGCCCATCGTCCGGCAGCCCGGAACCCGTCGCAAGCGAAATACCGGCCGCTAGGGTGCCGACTGCCGCCGGGAGCTGATCACGCCGGTGTTGAACCCGGCCAGGTGCAGGCCGCCGGCGAAGCGCGCGTGCTCGATCTTCACGCACCGGTTCATCACCACGTCCAGTCCGGCTCCGGCCGCCCGGGCGGCCACCGGCTCGTGCCACAGGCCCAGTTGGAGCCACAGCGTCCGCGCGCCGGCGTCGATCACCTCTTCGGCCACCTGCGGCAGGTCGTCGTGCTTGCGGAACACGCTCACCAGGTCCGGTTCGCCCGGGACGTCCTTGAGCGAGGCGTACACCGGCTGGCCGAGGAGCGTGTCCAGGCGCGGGTTGACGAAGTTGACCTCGTAGCGCGTCGACGAGAGCAGGTAGGTCGCGACGAAGTAGCTGGGCCGCGCCGGGTTGGCCGACGCGCCGACCAGCGTCACCGACTTCGTCCGGTTCAGGATCGCGCGCCGCTCGACCGCGCCGACGTCGTACGTCATCCGGCCACCGCCTTGCCCAGTGCCTGGTCGAGGTCCCAGAGGATGTCGTCGACGTCCTCCAGCCCGATCGACAGCCGGATGAGGTCCGGGCCGACGCCCGCGGCGGCGAGCTGCTCCGCGGACAGCTGCGCGTGCGTGGTCGACGCCGGGTGGATGACGAGCGTCCGCGCGTCCCCGACGTTCGCCAGGTGCGACAGCAGCTCCACCGATTCGACGAACTTCTCGCCCGCGGCCCGGCCGCCGTCGATGCCGAAGGAGAACACCGCACCGGGTCCGGCGGGCAGATACCGCCGAGCCAGCTCGTGGTGCGGGTGCGACGGCAGTCCCGCATACGACACCCAGGCCACGCGCGGGTCGGCTTCGAGGTACTCGGCGACCGCGCGGGCGTTCGCGACGTGGGCGTCCATCCGCTGGGGCAGCGTCTCGACCCCTTGCAGCAACAGGAAAGCCGAGTGCGGCGAAAGGACCGCGCCGATGTCCCGCAGCTGTTCGGCGCGCAGCCGGGTGCAGAACGCGTATTCGCCGAAGTTCTCCCAGTACCTGAGGCCGCCGTAGCTGTCGACGGTCTCGGTCATCCGCGGGAACTTCCCGTTGCCCCAGTCGAACTTCCCGGATTCGACGACGATCCCGCCGAGCGTCGTCCCGTGGCCGCCGAGGAACTTCGTCGCCGAGTGCAGCACGATGTCGGCGCCGTGCTCGATCGGACGGCACAGGTACGGCGTCGCCAGCGTCGCGTCGACCACCAGCGGGATGTCGTGGGCGTGCGCCAGATCCGCCAGCGCCGCGAGGTCGGCGATGCCGCCGCCGGGGTTGCCGATCACTTCGGTGTAGAGCAGCCGCGTCCGGTCGGTGATCGCCGCGGCGTAGTCGTCGATGCCGCCGCTGACGAACGTCGTCTCGACGCCGAACCGCCGGAGGGTGCCGGTCAGCTGGGTGACCGTGCCGCCGTAGAGGCCGCTCGCGGACACGATGTGGTCGCCGGCCTCGGTGAGCGCGCTGAAGGTGAGGAACTCCGCGGCCTGCCCGCTCGCGGTGGCGACGCCGCCGATGGCGCCTTCGAGGCTGGCGATCCGCTCCTCGAACGCGGCCACGGTCGGGTTCCCGATGCGGCTGTAGACGTTGCCGTACTTCTGCAGCGCGAACAGGTTGGCCGCGTCGGCCGCGTCCTCGAAGACGAAGCTCGTGGTCTGGTAGATCGGCACCGCGCGGGCGCCGGTCGCCGGGTCGGGCGTGCCGCCCGCGTGCAGGGCGCGGGTGCGGAAGCCCCAGCTGCGTTCACTCATCGGCGCCCACGGTAACCGCAGGATCCCCCGGATGACACGCCTCCCAGGGCGTGGGCGGCGGCTAGGCTCGGAGCCCGTGACGGTGCGCTGGAGCGTGACGATCGACTGCGCGGAACCCCGCGCGCTGGCCAGGTTCTGGGCGGTGGCCCTCGGCTACATCGAGCGGCCGCCCCCGGCGGGGTTCGCGAGCTGGGAAGCGTGGTTCGCCGAGCACGACGTGCCCGAGGCGGAGTGGGACGACGGCGCGTACCTCAGCGATCCGGAGGGCGTCCTGCCCAGCCTCAGCTTCCTGAAGGTGCCCGAGGCGAAGATCGCGAAGAACCGCCTCCACCTGGACGTGCAGGCCGGCGGCGGCCGGGACGTGCCGTGGGAGACGCGCTGGGAGCGGGTCGTCGAAGCGATCGCGCGGCTCACCGCGGCGGGCGCGACGGTGCTGGCCGAGCACGAGCTGGACGGCCGTCCCGACCACTTCGTGCTGGCCGATCCGGAGGGCAACGAGTTCTGCGTGCTCTGAAGCGGGGTCACGTCCAGGGCAGCACGCGGCCGAACCGGACCAGTTCGCCGTAGGTCGCCGGGTCGAGGTCGGCGAACACCAGGTCCAGCACCGCCCGCGCCGCCTGGTCCGGCGTCTGTGCCTGGCTGAAGTCGCTGAACCAAGGGCGCGACGCGCGCGTGTCGACCAGGCCCGGGCAGACCGCCGCGACCAGGGTGCCGTCGGCGATGTCGGCTTCACGGCGTCCGGCCGCCACCGCGCGCACCGCCGCTACCTGAGCGACCTTGGACGGCACGTTGATCCACTCCGGCCAGCCCTGCTCCCGCGCGGTTCCGTCGTGGATCGCCGAACGCCAGTCCTCGACGGCCTTCTCGACGTCGTCCAGCGAGACGTTGTCGAAGCGCGGCCGCAGTGCCTCGGGCAGGTGGCCGAGGGTGCCCAGCGAGCTGGCGACGACGACCAGCCGGCCGCCCGGCCGCAGGACCGGCCCGAACGACCGGAGCACGGCGTGGGTGCCGCCGTTCGCGACGTCGAGGAAGACGTCGGCCTGCTCGGCCTGCCGGTCCGGGTCGAGTGGGGCGATGGCGTTGGAAAGCACGATGTCCACGGCTCCGAGGTCCCCGGCAAGGGCGGCCACGGCCGCGGAGTCGGAGACGTCGAGGACGCGGCCTTCGACCCGGCTGCGCGTCGCGGGGTCGGCGGCGACGCGGGCGGCGGCGGCCGCGACTCGCCTGGAGTCCCGGCCGGTGAGCAGGACGACGTCTGCGGGAGCCAGGCGGGCGGCGAGACCGCGGACGAGCGCGAAGCCGAGGCCCTGGTTGGCCCCGGTCACCAAAGCGATGCGTGTCATACCCGCACGCTAAGTCCGGCGCGGGCATGCGAAAAGCGAGAATCCGACAAGCCTGGTATGCGTAATCGTCATGGACTTCGGTGACGTCTCCCTGGTCGCCCTGCGCGTGTTCCGCGAGGTCGCCGAACGCGGCACCCTCACCGCGGCCGCGGCGGCGCTGGGCTACACGCAGTCCGCGGTGTCGCGCCAGATGGCGTCGCTCGAGCGGGCGGCGGGGACGCCGGTGCTGGACCGGCGGCCCGACGGCGTGCGCCTCACCGCCGCCGGGACCGTCGTGCTGCGGCGGGCGATCGCGGTGCTCGACGAGATCGACGCCGCCGGCCGTGAACTGGCCGGGCTGCCCGCGGAAGCCGGGACGGTACGGCTGGGCTGGTACCCGAGCGCGGGCGCGGTGCTGGTGCCGCGCGCGGTCGCCGAGCTGCGGCGCACGCACCCGGCGGTCACCGTCGTCACCCGCGAGGGCACGACGCCGGTCCTCGTCCGGGCGCTGCGCGCGGGCACGGTCGACCTGGCCGTGCTCGGTTCGGCCCCGCCGTTCCGGCCGCCGGACGCGGAGACGCCCGCGTTGCGGGTGGAGACGCTCGCCGAACGCAGTCTTTGCCTGGCGGTGCCCGCCGGTCATCCGCTGGCCGCGGCCGGGGTGGCCGACTTCGCGGACCTGCGCGGGCAGCGCTGGATCGCCGGGCCGTCGGCGGGTGAGGCGACGCTGATGGGCGTGTGGCCCGGGCTGGACGAGCGACCCGAGATCGCCCACACGGCCCGTGACTGGCTGGCCAAGCTGCGCCTGGTCGCCGCCGGGTGCGGGCTGACCACGCTGCCCGCGTCGCTGGCCGAGGCGGTTCCGCCGGGGGTGCGGGTGGTGGCGGTGCGCGGCGGGCCGTCGGAACGGCGGCGCGTGGTCCTCGCGCGGCTGCCGGGGCCGCTGTCCGAACCCGCGGCGCTGCTGGCGGGGGCTTTGCGCCGGGCGGCGGCCGCCGCGGTGCCGCTGGATGACTGAGATCACTTCCGTTCCGGTCACATCGGCCGCGTCCGCGGGGTCTACTGCTACGACACCGGCGGAAGGAACAGGACACAGTGGACGCGCTGACCGAGCGGTTCGAGCAGGAGCGGCCGCGGCTGCGGGCGGTCGCCTACCGGATGCTGGGTTCGGCCGCCGAGGCCGACGACGCCGTCCAGGAGGCGTGGCTGCGGTTCCACCGCACCGACGCCGGCGAGATCGACAACGTCCCCGCCTGGCTGACGACCGTGGTCGCCCGGGTGTGCCTTTCCCTGCTGCGCACGCGCCGCAACCACCGCGAGGAGCCCCTGGACGGGCAGCCCGAGCCGGACGACGACCGCCGTGACCCCGGTCAGGAGGCCGAGCTGGCCGATTCGGTCGGGCAGGCGCTGCTGGTGGTGCTCGACTCGCTGGGGCCGGCCGAACGGGTCGCGTTCGTGCTGCACGACATGTTCGCGGTGCCGTTCGAGGAGATCGCGCCGATGATCGGCAAGACCCCGGCCGCGGCCCGGCAGCTCGCGAGCCGAGCCCGCCGCCGCGTCAAGGGCGGTGCCGCACCGGATGCGGACGTGCCCCGGCGGCGCAAGGTCGTCGAAGCGTTCTTGGCGGCGTCCCGCGGCGGTGACTTCGAAGCGCTGCTCGCCCTGCTGGACCCGGACGTGGTGCTGCACGCGGACCGGTTCGTCGGCCCGAGCCCGGCACCGATCGTGCTGCACGGCGTCGAGAGCGTGCGCCGCGGCGCGATCCTGGCGTCCGAGCGGGCGCGCGCGAGCGAACTCGCCCTGGTCGACGGCACACCCGGCCTGCTCATGGTCCGCGACGGACGGCTCGCGGTCGTCCTGGCATTCCGCGTGGACGACGACCGGATCACCGGCATCGAGGTCATCGCCGACCCGGAGCGGCTCGCCACGCTGGAGCTGGCGGTCCTCTAACCCAGGGCGGCCCTCAGGCGGGCTTCACGCTCGGCGGGCGTCTGGCGCGGGCAGCTCACGCACTTGGGGTTGCCGACCTCGTAGATCAGGCAGCAGGAGGCACGCCGGACGGCCGGGGTGCGTCCGACCCGGACGAAACGAGGTTTCGGCAGGCCCAGGTCGATGGCTTCGACCAGGGGCTCGGCGAGGGTCAGCGCGCGTTCCGGGTCGGGCGTCCACAACAGCCGGTTGCCGATCGAGTCGGTGGCGATCGCCCCGAGCGCCCGCTCCCGCGCCCCGCAGACGGCGGCGATGGTCGTGATCGCGGTCCCGAGGGCGCGGGTGAGCGCGGCGCCCAGCTCGGGCAGGCCGCCGTCGAGGGCACGGGTGGACCGGGCACCGAGGAACCGCCCGTCGGCGACGAGGTCGAGTTCCACGGCGTCCAGCGACGGATCGACCGGCGTCCCGCCCACCAGGCCCTCGACCGCCGGGGCGACCAGCACCGACGAGAGCGAGTACCACCAGATCGTGCCGAGCACCTCGGGCGGCGCGCAGCCGTAGAGCTTCGCCGCGCCGCCGATGCGGGCCCGGACCCACTCCGCGTCCGCGAGCCGGGTCGCGGAGGCGGTCCAGTCGGGCTTCACCCCTTCACCCTCCCAGACTCACCGCCCGCCGGTCGAATTGTCCGTGAAGGCCTCCTTACCGGCCATAAGAGCCGGTAAGGAGGCCTTCACGGCTCAACGCCTCCGGTAGGTGGAGACCGTGAACGACACCGTCACCACCTGGGGCTCGCGCAGCGCGTCGAGGCGCTCACGGCGGCCGCCCCGGTCCAGGTGGAACCCGGCGGGACCCATCTCGACGGCCTGGCGTGCCTGCCGCGGCGTCAGCTCCACCTCGCGCCGGACCTCCTTGCGCTCCTCGCGCGCGAAATACGAGCCAAGGGTGGCGTCCAGGCGCTCGTCCTTGCGCTCGTCGACGGCCAGGACGAGGTCGCCCAGCTCGCGGAGGTGGTCCGGCGCCGGGGCCGCCACGACCAGCAGGCCGCCGGGCCGCAGCACGCGGTGGAACTCCGGCCCGTTGCGCGGGGCGAAGACGTTCAGCACCACCGACGCCACGCCGTCGCCCACCGGCCACGGCTCCCACAGGTTCCACACCGCGGCGCCCAGCCGGGGATGCGCCCGGGCCGCTCGCCGCAACGCCACCGCCGAGACGTCCAGCGCGAGACCGAACGCCTCGGAAGCCTCCAGCACCCGCGCCAGGTAATAGCCGGTGCCCGCCCCAGCATCGACGACGAGGCCGTCGGTTGCCGCGCAGACGCGGGCCAGCTCGTCGGCAAGGGGCCCGTAGGCGCCCGACGCGAGGAAGTCCGCGCGCGCCGCGACCATCGGTGCCGTGTCCGCCGTTCCGGCCGGGATTCGCGCGTGCAACAGGTTCACGTAACCCTGGCGCGCTAGATCGAAAGAGTGGCGGTTCGCGCAACGCAGCGTGCGGCCCGCTAGCCCGATCGGGTCGCCGCAGAGCGAACACCGCAGCGCGTCGACCACCGGGGGTGGCAGTGGGTCATTCCCGCGGTCGGTCGGTGTCATGGGGATATTCGACCACGACGTTTCACAACCGGACACCCGACCACGGGTCCTGGGAAACCTGCCCGTAACAACCGGGCGCGGACAGTTCACGCGGGCGAAACCTCACGCGCCGCCCCGTGAAACACCGCGAGCCAAAACTGCCAACGCACGAACCCAGGGCACGGGAGGACGATTGTGCTGAACGCAGGAGACACCGCGTGGGTATTGGCCAGCGCCGCGCTGGTCATGCTCATGACCCCAGGACTGGCGTTCTTCTATGGCGGCATGGTCCGCGCGAAGAGCGTCCTGAACATGCTGATGATGAACTTCATCGCGCTGGCCGTCGTGGGGGTGCTGTGGGCCCTGTACGGCTTCTCGATGTCCTTCGGCGACGACGCCTTCGGCGGCTTGCTCGGTAACTTCCACTTCGCCGGCCTCGAGAACACCTTCGGGAAGCTCGCCGGCTTCGCGGTCGCCGCGACCGACACCACCCCGGCGGTCGCCTGGCCGGGTTCGGACGCGCTGCCAGTGCTCGCGTTCGTGATGTTCCAGCTGATGTTCGCGATCATCACGCCCGCGCTGATCTCCGGCGCCATCGCCGACCGCGCGAAGTTCTGGGGCTGGACGCTGTTCGTCGTCATCTGGGTGACGATCGTCTACTTCCCGGTCGCGCACTGGGTCTTCTCCTTCAACGGCTTCGTCGGCGAGAACGCCGTCGGTGGCTGGATCGCCAACAACCTCAAGGCACTCGACTTCGCCGGTGGTACCGCGGTCCACATCAACGCCGGTGCCGCGGGGCTCGCGCTGGCGATCGTGCTCGGCAAGCGCAAGGGCTGGCCGAAGGACACCGGCCGCCCGCACAACGTGCCGTTCGTCCTGCTCGGCGCGTCCCTGCTGTGGTTCGGCTGGTACGGCTTCAACGCCGGCTCGGCGCTGGCCGCCAACGACCTCGCCGCCGTCGCGTTCACCAACACCACCGTCGCCACCGCCGCCGCCGTCCTCGGCTGGCTGCTGGTGGAGCAGATCAAGTTCGGCAAGCCGACCACCCTCGGCGCGGCTTCGGGCGCGGTCGCCGGCCTGGTCGCCATCACCCCGGCGTGTGGTTTCGTGAGCCCGCTCGGGGCCATCGCGATCGGTCTCATCGCCGGCGTGCTCTGCGCGCTCGCCATCTCGCTCAAGTTCAAGTTCGGCTTCGACGACTCGCTCGACGTCGTGGGCGTCCACCTGGTCGGCGGCATCGTCGGCACCCTGCTGATCGGCTTCTTCGGCACCACCAGCGTGAACTCGCTGAGCGCGGACGGCCTGTTCTACGGCGGCGGGTTCACCCAGTTGTGGCGTCAGGCCGCGGCCGCCGGTGCGGTGCTCGCGTACTCCTTCGTGCTGTCCTTCATCATCGGCTTCGTGATCAAGAAGCTCGGCGGCTTCCGCGTCAGCACCGAGGACGAGGTCAGCGGCATCGACGAAGCCCAGCACGCGGAGAGCGCGTACGACTTCACCGGTACGGGCGGCGGCCTCGGCTCGCCGAACACCATCCCGGTCAAGTCCACCCCGGCCGCGAAACTCGAGGAGAGCAAGGCATGAAGCTCATCACGGCGATTGTGAAGCCGTTCACGCTCGACGACGTCCGCTCCGCGCTGGAGCAGCTGGGCGTGCTGGGCATGACGGTCAGCGAGGTCCAGGGTTACGGCCGCCAGAAGGGCCACACCGAGGTCTACCGCGGCGCGGAGTACTCGGTGGACTTCGTGGCCAAGCTGAAGATCGAGGTCGTCACCGACGACACCAACGTGGAGAAGGTCCTCGACGCCATCACCACGGCCGCGCACACCGGCAAGATCGGTGACGGCAAGGTGTGGGTGACGCCGGTGGAGACCGTCATCCGGGTACGGACCGGCGAGCGCGGCACGGACGCCCTATAAGGCGTCTGGGATGGCCGACGGGGGCGAACTGGTCAAGGCCACCGAGCGACTGCTCGAGGGCAGGCACGGGAGGCTGGGGGCGTCCGCTCTGCGGGCGGCCCTGGTCGACCTCTACGAGTTCTGGCTGGGCAGGGGAGCCTCGGCGGCCGGCGTCGACACCGCGGAACCGGGTGTCGCGCTGGTCGCCGTCGGCGGGCTCGGCCGCCGGGAGCTGGTGCCGTTCTCCGATCTCGACCTGCTGCTGGTGCACAACGGCAACAGCGGCGTCGGCGAGATCGCGGACGCGCTCTGGTATCCCTTGTGGGATGCGAAGGTCGGGCTGGACCACTCGGTCCGCACGCCCGGCGAAGCACTGAAGGTCGCCTCGGAGGACCTCCGGGTGGCCATGGGCCTGCTCGACGCCCGGCACCTCGCCGGGGACGCCGAGCTGAGCGGCCGGCTGGTTTCCGCGGCGCGGGACCAGTGGCGCCGCACGGCGCGCAAGCAGATCCCGGACATGACGGCGTCGGTCCGGCAGCGCTGGGCCCGCAGCGGCGAAATCGCGCAGTCCGCCGAACCGGACCTCAAGCACGGCCGGGGCGGGCTGCGGGACTTCGCCGTCCTGGAAGCGCTGGCCGCCGCGCAGCTCACCGCGCGGCCGGGCGAAGAACTGCTGGAAGCCAAGCAACTCCTGCTCGACGTCCGCACCGAGCTGCGGCGTGAGATCCGGCGCGAACGGGACGTCCTGTCCGCGCCGGAGGCCGAGCTGGTCGCCGCCGAACTGGGCTTCGGCGACCGGTTCACCTTGGCCCGCAAGCTTTCCGGGGCGGGCCGCACGATCGCGTACGCACTCGACGTCGCGCTGCGGTCCACTGTGGAGCCACCGAAGACGCGCTTCGGACGGCGCCCGGCCCGGACGCCGCTGGCGGAAAACGTGGTGCTGCACGGCAACGAGGTCGCGCTGGCCCGCGACGCCGTCCCGGCGAAGGACCCGGCGTTGCTGCTGCGGGTCGCCGCGGCGTCGGCGCGGACCGGCAAGCCGATCGCGCTCGGCACGCTCAAGGCCCTCGCGGAATCGGCGCCGGAGCTGCGCGCGCCGTGGCCCGCGGAGGCGCTGAACGCCCTCGTGGAGCTGCTGGGCGCGGGCGAGGGCCTGGTCGACGCGGTCGAGTCGCTCGACCGGACCGGGCTGTGGGCCCGGCTGTTCCCCGAGTGGGGCGCGGTCCGCGACCTGCCGCCGCGCTCGCCGGTGCACCAGTGGACGGTCGACCGGCACCTCGTGCGCACCTGCGTCGAGGCCGCCAAGCTGACCACCACGGTGCCGCGGCCGGACCTGCTGCTGATCGGCGCGCTGCTGCACGACATCGGCAAGGGCCGCGACGCCGACCACTCGGAGCTGGGTGCCAAGATCTCCGCGCAGGTCGCGGCCCGGCTGGGGCTGAGCCCGGCCGACGCCGCGACGGTGTCGGCGATGGTCCGCCACCACCTGCTGCTGCCGCACACCGCGACGCGGCGCGACATCAGCGAACCGGCGACGGTGGCGCGGGTGGTGAAGACCCTGGACAGCGACATCGTCCTGGTCGAGCTGCTGCACGCGCTGACGCAGGCCGACTCGCTGGCCACCGGTCCGGGCGTCTGGACGGACTGGAAGGCGCGGCTGCTCGCCGAGCTCGTCTCCGGCTGCGAAGAAGTCTTGCGCGGCAAGGGGTTCACCGCACCGGAGCCGATGGACGAGGAACAACGCGAGCTCGTCGCCCAGGCCGTGGCGTCGGGCAACGGCGAGATCCGGATCAGCTCGCACGGCAAGGTCGTCACGGTCCTGCTGGCCGTCCCGGCCCGCGCGGAGCTGCTGGCCCCCGCGGCCGGCGTGCTGGCGCTGAACTCGATGGAGGTGCACTCGGCGGTCCTGCGCGGCCACGACGGCGGACGCGCGGGCGTGTTCACGGCGTCCCCGAAGTTCGGCTCGCTGCCGGACGCGACGCTGCTGCGCGAGCAGTTCGCCCGCGCGGTGGCGGGAACGCTCCCGCTCACCCAGCGCCTGGCGGCGAAGGAACGCGACTACGGCTCGCCCGCGGCGGCCCCGGTCGCCCCGAAGATCCTCTGGTTCGACGACGAGACGACCGGCCCGGACACGGTGGTCCTCGAACTGCGCGCCGCCGACCGCATCGGCCTGCTGTTCCGGGTGGCGGGAGCATTGCGCCGCTGCGACGCGGAGGTCCGCTGGGCGAAGGTGTCGACACTGGGCGGCGCGGTGGTGGACTCGTTCGCGGTGACCCCGCGCAGCGGCCGCATCGAGCCGGGCTGGCGCCGCGAGGTGGAGCAGGCGGTCCTCGCCGCGGCTTCCTGACCGGGCTCGCCCCAAGTCCGTGAAGGCCTCCTTACCGGCTCTTATGGCCGGGAAGGAGGCCTTCACGGCTTTTCAGCAGGGCGAGCCGAGCCAGCGGTGGAGCGCGTCCTCCAGGCCGGGGCCGCCGTCCCAGGCCACGTATCCGTCGGGCCGGACGAGCCGAGGTGCCGCCCCCAGGCGGCCCTCGACCCGTCCGGCCCATCCCGCCGGCACGGTCGCGCCGACCAGGACCGCGCGGCCGTCCGGGCCGGCCGGAACGCCGGTCGCGCGGCCGGTAGTACCGGGGTAGGCGATCCCGAGCCCCGAAAGTTCCATGGCGACCGTGCGGCGTGCTTCGGGGACGGCCAGCAGCTCCGTGAACACCGTCCGGACCGCCGCCGCGTCCGGGTCGGGGACGCCGAGGACCGCCTGGGCGCGCGTGCTGACCAGCACCCTCGCCGCGATCGGGTGGCGCTCGTCGTGGTAGCTGTCGAGCAGCCCGTCCGGTGCCGTGCCGCGGACCGTCGCGGCCAGCTTCCAGCCCAGGTTCACCGCGTCCTGCAGGCCCAGGTTGAGCCCCTGCCCACCGACCGGGAGGTGGACGTGCGCCGCGTCGCCCGCGATGAGCACCCGGCCGTGGCGGTACCGCTCCAGCAGCCGGGACGCGTCGCCGAACCGCGACGCCCACAGCACGTCTCCCACGAGAATTCCCGGTCCATGCGCCGCGGTCAGGGCCCGTTGCAGCTCGTCCGCCGTGACCGGGGTGTCGCGGCCGAGCCGTTGCTGCTCCTCGCCGAAGACGATCGTGCGGTAGCGGCCGCCGGACAGCGGCAGCAGGTAACCCGATCCCGACGACGGCAGCTGCCAGTCCTCCGCGAGCCCGGCGGGCTTGGCGGCCAAGGTGATGTCGGCGACGACCAGCGAGGTGCGTGCCGGGCGGCCAGGGAACGCGGCACCCAGCAACGTCCGGACCGTGCTGTGCCCGCCGTCGGCCGCGACCAGCCAGCCCGCCCGGTGTTCGCGCCCGCCCGCGGTGACCGTGACGCCCTCGCCGTCCTGCGCGACGGCGGTGACGGCCGCGTCGCGCAGCACCGGCGTGCGCAGCCGTGCCTCGATCGCCGCCGCGACGTGGACCTGTTCCACGCCGAGCTGGTAGGGGAACGGGGTCGGCAGGTCCGTGTAGTCGATGGGAACACCCGAGAAGTGCCCGGCGGGCAGCTTCGCCTGGACATGCGGCTCGATCGCGGCGAGCAGCCCGCGGTCGGCCAGCACCTCCACCGACCGCGGCTGCAGGCCGAGGGCTTTCGACTGCGTGGCGGGCTCCGCGTCGCGTTCCAGGACCAGCACGTCGAGCCCGGCGCGCTCCAGTTCGAACGCGGTCAGCAGGCCGGTGGGGCCCGCCCCGGCGACCAGGACGTCAGGCATCGAGGTTCTCCTTGCGCAGGTACCAGACGTGCCAGGCGATCAGGACGGCCAGCGCGCCGAACCACGCCACGTTGGTCACCAGCGCGATGAGGTCGATCGGCAGCGTGTAGACCAGCACGACGTGCAGCACCGCGCCGGCCAGCAGCACCCCGCCCCACGCGGCGGTGTTGATCCGCAGGCCGCGCCGGAATCGGGCGTCGGTGTCCCACCGGGCCGCCCACGCGTCCGCGCCCTCGGCCCCGCGCTTCACCTCGGCGATCGTTCGGCCCAGCGTGAGCTGTGCGGGCTTGCCGACGAAGACCGTGACCAGCATCCACGCGCCGAACAGGCCACCCAGCGCGGCGGTCCAGCCTTCGCGGATCACCAGCGTGCGCGGGTCGTCCGACAGCAGGCCGAGCACCACCGACAGCACGAGCACGCTCAGCGTGACCAGGGCGACGAGGTCGATCCTGCGGTTGCGGACGACGGTCCACAACACGTACGGCGCGGCCACCAGGACACCGGTCATCAGTGCCCACCACTGGCTCACCCCGGCGGCGCGCAGGCCGTAGAACAGCGCCATCGGCACGACCACTTCGAACACGACGGTGAGCACGTTGGCGCGGACGAGCCGGCGCAAACCGGCGTCGGGTCCGGTCTTCGGTTCGGTCATCATTGCGATCCCCCAGCGGTTTCGGGTGCGGTCGCCCGCACGTACAGGTCGGCGAGCTCGCGGCCCAGGCGCGCGAGCTCGGCGGGTTCGGTGCCGGCCGCGGCCGCGGTGGCGACCACGGCGTCGAGCCCGGCGGTGAAGGAGAGCGCCGCGGTCCGGGCGTCGAAGGCGCCGAAGACGCCGGCGGCCTGCCCGGTGCGGAAGTGCTCTTCGAACAGCGCGAGCCGCCCGTTGACGGCGGCGCTCTGCGAGCCCGCGTTCTTCACGAGGTCGATCAGGGCCCGGACCTCGGCCGGGTGCTCGCCGACGAGTTCGACGTTCGCCTCGACGTAGGCGCGCAGCTGGGCGACGTGGCCGGTGGCGCCGTCGATGCGCGGCTGCATGAACGCCCCGGTGACCTCTTCGATCTCGGTGACGCAGGCGGCGAGCAGGTCGTCCTTGCCCGCGAAGTGGTAGCTGATCATCCCGGTGCTCGAGAGGCCGGCGTGCTTCGCGATCCGGCTGAACGACGCCATGGCGTACCCGGCTTCGGCGATCACTTCGATCGCCGCCCGCACGATCTGGGCTCGCCGGCCCGACTCGGTGAACGTTCTTGCTCGCATGAGCAAAATTTAGCTCAACCGAGCAAAATCCACAACTGCGCTGTTCAAGGCAGGTTTTTAAGGAGGATCAGGCGGTCGCGGTGCCGTCGACGACCTGGTTGCGGCCCGCGTCCTTGGCCCGGTACAGGGCCCGGTCCGCGGCCTGCAGCAGGCGGTCGACGGCCGTGCCGCCGTCGGGGTAGGTCGCCACGCCGATCGACGCCGAGAGACCGCCGATGACGCGGACGTCGTGGCCGTCGGAGTACTCCACCGTCAGCACCTCGATCGCCGACCGGATGCGCTCGGCCACCGCCAGCGCCGCCGCCGGGCCGATGTCGGGGAGCAGCACCACGAACTCCTCGCCGCCGAAGCGGCCGACCGAGTCGTAGTCGCGGACCGCGCTCTTGATCGCCGCCGCGACCGCGCGCAGCACCTCGTCGCCCGCCAGGTGGCCGTGCTCGTCGTTGATCAGCTTGAAGTGGTCCAGATCGATCATCAGCACGCCGAATGTGCTCCGCGTGGCGCGCTGGGCCCGCGCCAGTTCGCGCGAAGCGAGCAGATGCCACCCGGTCGTGTTGAACAGGCCGGTCTTCTCGTCGGTCGTCGCGGCGATCTCGAGCTGCTTGATCAGCACCGCGCGGTGCAGCACCAGCAGCGGCGGCAGGATCGCGACGGCGAGCGCGGGCAACGTCGCCAGCGCCAGCGCCGTGAGCATGCCCAGGCAGAGCGTCGCGGCTTCGAGGAGGTTGTCGCCGAGGCCGCCGAAGAGCGCTTTGACCGAACGCGTCGTGATCGTCAGCGCCGGGACGATCGTGACCGCCGCGACGACGAAGTACGTCACGGCGGCGAGCGCGACGGCCGTGACGCCACGCCCGCCCGAGGTCATCGCGGTCCCCATGTCGTCGACGCGAAACCGCGTGAGGACGAAGGCCGCCGAATAGCAGGTGAGGACCACCAGGGTCGCGTTGAGGATCGTGCGGAACGGCGGGACCTGGCGCAGCCGGTACCAGCTGCGGCCGGCCAGGTGCGCGTAGAGGGCGGCGACCAGCACGGCGACCAGCGCCGGGGGCAGCACGAGCACCCCGGCGAACGTCCACACCGACGTCATGTTGATGTACGGCGGACCGTGGACGCGCCGGCGCATCCGCTCGACCTTGCGGCCCAGCTCGGCCTGCGCGACGCCCAGCGCCAGCAGCAAGCCGAGGAGCACGAAGTCGTGCCGGGCCGGTGGCGTCGTGACCGACGTCGTCACCGTGGCCGCCACCGCGACGCTTTCGACCAGGAAGCAGTAGGCGATCAGGGAGCGGCGCTGACGCCAAAGCGTCCATTCGCGCAGCCTGAACGGAGCAAGCCGCCGGCGGGATTGGCCGGCCGCGGAACCGTTGCCCATACTCACCGCACTGCGCCCCCGCATGCCCGGACGGATCCCGAAGGTCGACCAGAAGAATAGTCGACCTCCGGGGCCGAGGTCGGCAAAACGGCGCCGGACCGAGAAAGGGGGCTGTCATGCGCAACCGTGATTCCTGAAACCGCGACCACCGGCGGTCAGCTCGCCGGAAAACGCCGGGTGGGGCCGCTCAAGCGGTCGCGCCGCCGTCGACCACCAGGTCGTGTCCGACGGTGAAAGCCGCTTCGTCCGAAGCCAGCCACAGCACGGCGGCGGCGACTTCGGCGGTGGCACCCACCCGGCCCAGCGGGATCGCGTCCTTGAGCCGCGCGGCCCGGTCCGCGTCCGTTTCACCGGGCCGGCGCGACATGTCCGTGTCGGTGGCGCCCGGGCTGACGGCGTTGATGCGGACGCCCTCGGCGATGTGGTCGAGCGCCGCCGCCTTGGTCAGCGCGGTCACCGCGGCCTTCGACGCCGCGTAGGCCGCCAGGTTCGGCCGCCTGCGGTGCGCGCCGATGTTCGACGCCATGTTGACGATCGCGCCGCCGCCGTGGGCCCGCATGTACGCGATCTCGTGCTTCAGGCACAGCCAGGTGCCGGTGAGGTTCGTGCCGATGACCGCGTCGAAGACCTCCTCGGCCAGGTCCGCGGCGGGCGCGGGGTCGCCGAGGATGCCCGCGTTGTTGAACGCGACGTGCAGCCCGCCGTGCCGCGCGACGACCGTCTCGACCATCCGGGCGACGTCGCCGGAGTCGGTCACGTCGACGGTCACCGCGCTCGCGTCGCCGCCGATCTCCTTCACCGCCGACGCGAGCCGCTGCTCGTCCCGCCCGGCGACGACCACCGTTGCGCCTTCGGCCGCGAACGCCCGCGCCGTCGCCCGCCCGATGCCCGAGCCGCCGCCCGTCACCAGGACGACCTTGCCGGTGAACCTTGCCCCCATGAGTGACCCTCTTTCTGGTCTGATCAGTCTCGAATAAGGACGCGCATGGCCTGGGAGACGGCCGCGTGCACCCGGCTCGCCGCGTCGGCGCCCTTGCCCACGACGCGCAGTCCCTGGAGCACGGTGAGCAGGAACCGCGCGAGTGCCGCCGGGTCGCTGCCGTCGGAGAGCTCGCCCTCGGCCCTGGCACGTTCCAGCGCCATGGTGAGCGCGACCTCGAGGGTGTCCCAGCTGCGTTCCACCAGCCGGGCGACCTCGGGGTCGTGGGGAAGCAGCTCGATCGCCGCGTTGACGACGAAGCAGCCCGTCCTCGTTTCGTCACCGAGGATTTCCGCCACGTAGCCGTCGAAGAGCCGGCGCACCGCGGCCACTCCGGACCCCGGCTCCGCCAGCCGGGACACCACCCGGGCGTCGGCTCGCTCCGCGTACCGCTTCAAGGCGGTCACGTAGAGGTCGTGCTTCGTGCCGAAGGTGGCGTACAGGCTGGCCTTGGCGACCCCGAGGTGCGTGACGAGGTCGCTGACCGACGTCGCCTCGTATCCCTGACGCCGGAAGAGCGCGAGGGCGCCGTCACAGGCTTCGCCGACGTCGAACTCCTTGACCCGGGACATGATCGAAACCCTAGCCATATCGAGAACGCTCGGTCAAATATGTGAGCGGCGGTGTGTCGTGTCCGGTCACGGCGCGTGCGGTGGCACTATGGCTGCTCCGACCGCGAGGGGGAGTGATGCAAGATCGGCTGACGCTGCCGCCGACGGTTGTCGCCACCCACCTGCGGACCTGCGCCGAGGAGCTTGCCGCGGGCCTGCGCTGCGGCGGCCCGGGTGCCACGACGGCCGAGCTGACCGACGTCGTCGCCCAGCTCGTCGCCGGCCAGGAAGCCATCTCCCACGCGCTCGCCGGCCTCGTCGCCCGTGTCGAAGGCGGTTCGGACGCGCTCGCGGCCGCCCCGGCGCTCGACGTCCAGGTGGTCAAGGAGGTGCTCCGCGCGGCGGCCATCGCGTCCCGGTGTTCGGCGGAGGCGCTCGACGAAGTGACGCCGTCGTTCGAATGTGTGAGCGAATCCGTCGCGCCTGACACCCGTTTGTAGCTGTCGGGCCGCGCGGCCGCGTGTCTAGCCTGGAGCTGCGGAGGTGGCACGGATGCGCGCGGTGTGGACGGGCACGATCGGGTTCGGCAGTTACGCCATTCCGGTGAAGGCGTACAACGCGACCGAGGAGCGGGAGCTCCCGCTGCACCAGGTGCACGAAACCGACGGCGGCCGCGTCCGGGTCAAGCGCGTGTGCGAGGTCGACGGTGCCGAGGTGCCGCCCGGCGAGATGGTCCGCGGCTACCCCGTCCCCGGCGGCGACGTCGTCCTGCTGTCCGACCACGAGCTGGCGTCGCTCCCGATGCCGGGCCGCACGATCGCTATCCGCGGGTTCGCGCCGCTGGCCGACGTCGACCCGATCTGGTTCGCGAAGAGCTACTACCTCGAACCCGAGCCGGCGGGCACGAAGCCGTACGTGCTCTTCAGCGAGGCACTCCAGCAGTCGGGGCGGATCGCGCTGGTCACCGTCGCGCTGCGCCGCCGCGAGACGCTCGGCGCGTTGCGCGTGCGCGACCAGGCGCTCGTGCTCGAGACGATGCGGTGGCCGGACGAGGTGCGCACGCCGGACTTCCCGTTCCGGCACGCCGACGTCGACATCCGGCCGGGCGAGCTGCGGCGGGCGGTGCAGCTGGTCGAGGAGCTGACCGGCGAGTTCGACCCCGGTCGCTACCCCGACCGGTACCGCGAAGCCTTCGAAGCGCTGGTCCAGGCGAAGATCGACGGCGAAGAAGTCGTCCAGCCGACGGCCGCCGAGCAGGCCGAGGGCGTCACGCGGCTGCTGGCGGCGTTGCAGGAGAGCGCCTCCGAAGCCGAAGACGCGCGCAACGCGTCCGTCGCCAAGGCCAAGGCCGCCGCGTCGAGGGCGGCGAAGGCGCGTACAACGGCGAAGCGGGCCGCGACGCGTAGCCGCACGAAGACGTCCGGCTGAGTATTACTACCCACGGGTAATTGAGGGTTCTCCCACTGCTGGCCGGGTATGTCGGAGCGGCAGACTTCGTCCTGCCGGCGGGTACCGGACCGCAGGCAGGGGGGAGAACCGGACGGCCCCTGGGGAGGTGAGCCGTCCGGGGAACCCAGGGTTCCGGGGCGGGCCGATGGAGGAGCGGTCCGTTCCGGAACCCGCCGCACCACGGGGAGGTGGTACGGCACGGGAGTCCGCAGGCTGCCGCGGAGGGATCGAGGGGTCTCCGCGGCAGCCTTCAGGCGGGTCGGACGTCTTGAACGACTCGTTCAAGACGTCCGATGTCCTGAACGACTCGTTCAGGACATCGGCGGCCTGGGTTCAGGCGTCCGCAAGCCGGATCAGCAGGTCGGCGGCCAGCCTGAGCAGCTGGCGCTCGGTCGGCGAGAGCGTGGACTCGAGCGCGTCGGCCAGCCAGCGTTCGCGCTGGGTGCTGTACTCGCGCAGCAGCGCCAGGCCGTCCGGGGTGATGCTGACCCGCGAGCGGCGGCCGTCCTCGGGATCCGGGGTGCGCGTGACCAGGCCTCGGCTGGTGAGCGACGCGAGGATCCGGGTCAGCGACTGCGGCTGCAGCCGTTCCGCCTCGGCCAGCTCGGTCGGCGTGTGCGTGCCCGCCCGGTAGAGCCGGCTCAGCACCGCGAGCACCGCCGGGCCCGGGCTGCCCTGGTCCACCTCGGCGCGCATCCGCCAGTTCAGCCGCCCGACGCCTTCGCGCACGCGCCGGGACAGGTCCGCGAGCTCGGCGTCCGCGTGGAGGGTGTCGGGGTGCATGGCCCCAGATTAGGCGGTTCCCCGGACCAGCCGGGCATAACGCCCGCCGCGCGCCAGCAGCTCCTCGTGCGTCCCGCGCTCGGCGATCCGGCCCTCGTGCAGCACCACGATCTGGTCCGCGTGCTCCACAGTGGACAGCCGATGCGCGATCGTCAGCGTGGTGCGGCCCGCGGCGAGCCGGTCGAGCTCGGCCTGCACCGAGCGTTCCGTGCGCGTGTCGAGCGCGCTGGTCGCTTCGTCGAGGATCAGCACCGGCGGGTTGCGCAGCAGGATCCGCGCGATCGCCATCCGCTGCTTCTCGCCGCCGGAGAACCGGTAGCCGCGCTGGCCGACGACGGTGTCGTAGCCCTCGGGCAGCCCCGCGAGGGTGTCGTGGATGTGCGCGGCCTTGGCGGCCTGCTCGATCTCCTCGTCGGTCGCGTCCGGCTTCGCGAAGCGCAGGTTCTCCCGGACGGTGTCGTGGAAGAGGTACGTCTCCTGCGACACCATCCCGACGCCGGCGGCGAGCGACTCCAGGGTGACGTCCCGGACGTCGACGCCGTCGATCGTCACCGACCCCTCGCTCACTTCGTACAGCCGCGCCACCAGGTACGCGAGCGTCGTCTTGCCCGAGCCGGTCGAGCCGACCAGCGCCGTCGTCGTCCCGGCGGGGACGTCGAGGTCGATGTCCCGCAGTGTCAGCGGGCCGTCTTCGTCGTAGCGGAAGGAGACGCCTCGCATCGAGACGTCGCCGCGGCGCACCTCGAGCATCCGCGCGCCGGGCTTGTCGGCGATCTCCACCGGCAGGTCCAGCACCTCGAAGATGCGGCCGAACAGCGCCTTCGACGTCGCCACGTTCTGCCCGATCGCCTGCATCGCGCTGGCCGGCGCGACCAGCCGGTTCAGCATGCTGGTGAACGCCACCACGGTGCCGAGCGAGATCGGCGAGGCGCCGCCCGCGAGCGCCAGCCCGGCGATCCAGTAGACCAGTGCCGGGATCACGGTGAGGCTCATCGCCCGCGACGCCGTCTGCCACCGCCCGGCCAGCGCGGCGGCCCGTTCCAGCGACGCGATCTCCCGCGACTCCGCGCCGAAGCGCTCGCGCATCGCGCGTTCGTTGCCCATCGTCTTGGCGAGCAGGACGCCGGTGACCGACAGGGACTCCTCGACCATCGTCGTCAGCCGGGCCATCCGCCGGGTCCGGCCGCGGGCCAGGTTCCGCCGCTTCTTGCCCAGCCGCAGCGTGAACAGCAGGAACAGCGGGACGACGATCAGCGAGAGCGCGGCGAGCTGCCAGTCGAGCAGGACCAGCGCGGTCGCGATGGCGATCGTCGTGGTCGCGTTCTGCACCACCGACCCGGCGGTCGTGGTGATCACGTTGTCGACGCCGCCGATGTCGTTGAAGACCCGCGAAAGCACTTCGCCGCTCTTCGTCCGCGTGAAGAAGCCGAGCGACATCCGCTGCAGGTGACCGTAGACCGAGACGCGCAGCTCGTTCATGACCCGCTGCCCGATGGTGTTGGACAACCCGGTCGTGGCGACGCCGAGGGAGCCGCTGCCGACCGAGCAGACGATCATCCCGGCGGCCAGCAGGCTGATCAGCAGCGTGTCGCGGTGGGGCAGGGCGTCGTCGAGGATCTCGCGCAGCAGGAACGGCGAAACGACGCCGAGGCCGGCCTGCAGGACGATCAGCGCGAACAGCGCGGTCATGGGCCCGCGGTGCGGGCGGAAGAGGCCGACGATCCGCCGCAGCGGGACCGGCTCGTCGGCGTCGGCGGCCGGTTCGGCGAGCGACGGCCGGGGTCTGGTCGCGGAAGTCATACACGTATGTTTACTTGATTGCCGTCGGACGGCCAGTGCTTTTCCCGAATCTCGGATCAAACTAGTACGCACACGTTTAGTATGTGCGCGTACCCGCGAGGCGGGGCAAGCCGGAGCGACTACCCTCGACAGAGCCGGCCGAGTCCGGCGCGCCACCATCGACCCAGCTGGAGCGTGCACACCCGTGTTCGACACCCTCTCCGATCGGCTCACCGCCGCCCTGCAGACGCTCACGCGCAAGGGCAAGCTGTCCGACGCCGACATCGACGCCACCGCGCGCGAGATCCGCATCGCGCTGCTGGAGGCCGACGTCGCCCTCGGCGTGGTCAAGACCTTCATCGCGAGGATCAAGGAACGGGCGAAGGGCGCCGAGGTCTCGCAGGCGCTCAACCCCGCGCAGCAGGTCATCAAGATCGTCAACGAGGAGCTCGTCGGGATCCTCGGTGGCGAGACGCGCCGGCTCAGCCTGGCGAAGACCCCGCCGACGGTGATCATGCTCGCCGGTCTGCAGGGTGCCGGTAAGACGACGCTCGCCGGCAAGCTCGCGCTGTGGCTGAAGAAGCAAGGCCACGCGCCGATGCTCGTCGCCTGCGACCTCCAGCGCCCGAACGCCGTCACGCAGCTGCAGGTCGTCGGCGAGCGCGCCGGCGTCGTGACCTTCGCCCCCGAGCCGGGCAACGGCGTCGGCGACCCGGTCGACGTCGCCCGCCGCGCCATCGCCGAGGCCAAGCACGCGCAGCACGACGTCGTCGTGGTCGACACCGCGGGCCGGCTGGGTGTCGACGAAGAGCTGATGAAGCAGGCCGCCGACATCCGCGACGCGGTCGACCCGGACGAGGTCCTGTTCGTCGTCGACGCGATGATCGGCCAGGACGCCGTGACGACGGCCGAGGCGTTCCGCGACGGCGTCGGCTTCACCGGTGTCGTGCTGACCAAGCTCGACGGCGACGCCCGCGGTGGTGCCGCGCTGAGCGTCCGCGAGGTCACCGGCCAGCCGATCCTGTTCGCCTCCAACGGCGAGAAGCTCGAGGACTTCGACACCTTCCACCCCGACCGGATGGCGTCGCGGATCCTCGGCATGGGTGACGTGCTCACCCTGATCGAGCAGGCCGAGCAGGCCTTCGACCAGAAGCAGGCCGAGAAGGCCGCGGAGAAGCTGTCGAGCGGCCAGCTCACCCTGGAGGACTTCCTCGAGCAGATGCTCGCGGTCCGCAAGATGGGCCCGATCGGCAACCTGCTCGGCATGCTCCCGGGCGCGGGCCAGATGAAGGACCAGCTGGCCCAGGTCGACGACAAGCACCTGGACCGGTTGCAGGCGATCATCCGCGGCATGACGCCGGCCGAGCGCGCGGACCCGAAGATGATCAACGGTTCGCGCCGGCTGCGCATCGCCAACGGTTCCGGCGTCACCGTCCGCGAGGTCAACGACCTGGTCAACCGGTTCTTCGAGGCCCGCAAGATGATGGCCCAGATGGCGGGCCGGTTCGGCTTCGGCGGCGGGGGCGGCTCCAAGTCCCGCAAGGGCAAGAAGGGCAAGAAGGGCGGGCGCGGCCCGACGCCGCCCAAGGTCCGCGGCGGCTTCCCCGGTGGCATGCCGATGCTGCCGCCGGGCGGGCAGATGCCGGGTGGGATGCCCGACCTGTCGCAGCTGGGTGGCATGAACGACGTCCCTGGCTTCGACCCGTCGAAGTTCAAGCTGCCGAAGAACCCGAAGGACAATTGAGCACGGCGCTGCACGCCGCCGGGGTGATCCTGCCCGGCGGCGAGCCGGGGGAACTGTGGATCACCGGCGGCCGGATCTCGTTCGAGCCGGTGCCGGACGCCGAATGCCTCGGCCGGGACGTCTTCCTCGTGCCCGGCCTGGTCGACGCGCATTGCCACCCCGGCATCGGCGTCGGCGGGCCGGTCACGCTCGAAGAGGCCACTGAGCAGGCGATCACCGACCGGAACGCCGGGACGCTGCTGATCCGCGACTGCGGCCTCCCGATCGACGTCCGGCCGCTGCAGCGGCGCGCCGACCTGCCCACGATCATCCGCGCCGGACGGCACCTCGCGCTGACCAAGCGGTACATCCCCGGCCTCGGCATCGAGCTGGACGACCCTTCGCAGCTGCCGGACGCCGTCGCCGGGCAGGCGCGGGACGGCGACGGCTGGGTCAAGCTCGTCGGCGACTGGATCGACCGCGGCGCCGGCGACCTCGCGCCGCTGTGGCCGGACGACGTCCTGGCCGAAGCCGTCAAGGTCGCGCACGACCACGGCGCCCGCGTCACCGCGCACGTGTTCGGCGAAGCCGCGCTGCCCGGGCTGATCGCGTCCGGCATCGACTGCCTGGAACACGGCACCGGCCTGAGCTCCGACCAGCTGGCCGAGCTGGCGCGTCACGACGTCGCGCTCGTGCCCACGCTGATCAACATCGAGAACTTCCCGGGGATCGCCGACAAGGCGGGCAAGTACCCGGCGTACGCGGCGCACATGCGCGCGTTGCACGCCGGCGTCGGCGAGATGGTCGCTTCCGCCATCGAAGCGGGCGTACGCGTCTACGCGGGCAGTGACGCCGGCGGCCTGGTCGAGCACGGCAGGCTCGTCGACGAGATCGAGGCGCTCCACCGCGCGGGCCTGACCCGCGAGCAGGCCCTCGCGAGCGCGTCCTGGGCGGCCCGCGACTGGCTCGGCCACCCCGGCATCGCCGACGGCGCGCCCGCCGACCTGCTCGTCTACCCGAGCGATCCGCGCGAGGACCTGGGCGTCCTCCGGCACCCCTCGCACATCGTGCTCGGCGGTGTCGTGTACGCGTGACCCCCGCTGATTTCCTTGCGGGGTCGGCACTTTAGCGTGGGGCCCGTGACGGACGACGACGGTGCACGGCGCGTGCTGGGCGCGCACTGGTGTTTCGTGGCGTTCTTCGCGGGGATCGCCGGCTACTACCTGGCCAACCTGATCATCGCCGCGGCGGTCAACCGCAACGTCGGCGAGTTCGACCCCTTGGAGCTGCGCGACATCGGCCCGCTCCTGATCCTGGCGTTCGTGCCCAACCTGCTGCTCGGCCTCGGCCCGGCGGCGGCGTCGTGGCGCTGGGGCGAAGGGCTGCGCGCCGACTTCGGCCTCAAGCCGACCTGGCGCGACGTCCGGATCGGCCTCGCCTGCGGGGTGCTCGCGCTGGTCGTCGGCTACCTGCTCAACCTGGTGCTGATCGCGGTCTACGGCGCCGACGACGTCTCGGACAGCCCGCTGACCGACCTCGCCGACACCTTCGACGGCGACACGGTGTGGCTGGTGCTCGCCGCGGTGATCGTCATCGCCGGCGCGCCGATCACCGAGGAGCTGCTGGTCCGCGGCACGCTGTGGAACGCGCTGTCGTTCCACCGGATCCCGCCGTGGGTGGTGCTCCTGGTCACGTCCCTGGTGTTCGCCCAGCTGCACGGCGAGCCGACCCGCACCATCGCCCTGTTCGGCCAGGGCATCGCGATGGGCCTGGCCCGCCACCTGTCCGGCCGGGTCAGCGCCGGGGTGATCGCCCACGCGGCCAACAACCTGCCACCCGCGGTCCTGCTGTTCGTCGCGCACTGAGCGTTGCGCGGATCGATGGACAGTAGCCGGACGGATACTGTCAGATCACATCCCGGCCGCTAGGCTCGGCATTTGGAGCCGAGCGACGCGGAGGGCAAGGCGTGACCACTTCCCAGCCCCGGGACCCGGCTCCCGACGCGGCGTCGTTCCCCGAACCCGAGGAGCCCGCCGCGACCGCCTTCCTCCCGCCCCCGCCGCGCCACAGATGGGGCTTCGGCGCGTTCCTGCTCGTCGAGGCGACCCTGCTGGCGTCCGCGGCGTTCGTGTCCGTGCTCGTCGGCGACTCCGCTCCCGGCCCGCTGCCCATGCGCGTCGTGCTGCTGGGCACCATGCTGCCGACGATGATCGCGGCCGGCGTCGCGGTGCTGATCACGTATGTGCGCGGCAACGGGCCCGTGATCGACCTGCGGCTCGAGTGGCGCTGGGCCGACGTGAAGACGGGGTTCCGGTACGGCTGCGTCGGGCTCGTCTTCACGACTCTCGGCGCCTACCTCTGGACGCAGCTGGTCGGCAACGCCAACGCGACGTCGGCGATCAGCGCGCTGGTCGAGGACCGCCGGATGTCGGTTTCCGCCGCCCTGGTGATGTTCGTCTACCTCTGGCTGCTCGGCCCGATCTGCGAGGAGATCATCTACCGCGGCCTGCTCTGGGGAGCCGCCGAACAGCTGCAGTGGCGCAGTGAGCGGTGGGGCCGGATCGCCGCGTTCCTGCTCTCGACGGCGGTGTTCGCGGCCAGCCACCTGGAGCCGCTGCGGACGACGTTGCTGCTGGTCATCGCGGTGCCGATCGGCCTGGCGCGGCTGGTCACCGGGCGGCTGCCGGGCAGTATCGTCGCGCACCAGGTGAACAACTTCCTCCCGGCGCTGACCATCCTGCTCGGGGCGCTCGGGGTGGCCTCTTTCTGAGTGCGCGGGTGCCATCTGGCAGAATGGTGCACTGCCTGCTTCCGCCGGACCCTCTCACCGTGCGAAAGCTCCTGACCTTCGGGTGCCCGCGTCCGTGTCCCCACTCGGCCCGCGTGCGCCCAGCCCAGCACCAGAGAGATTCGAGGAGAACCCACACCCGTGGCCGTCAAGATCAAGCTGCAGCGCCTCGGCAAGATCCGTGCGCCGTACTACCGCATCATCGTCGCCGACGCGCGCACCCGCCGGGACGGCAAGGCCATCGAGACGATCGGCAAGTACCACCCGAAGGAAGAGCCGAGCCTGATCGAGGTCGTCTCCGAGCGCGCCCAGTACTGGCTGGGTGTCGGCGCGCAGCCGACCGAGCCGGTCCAGCGCCTGCTGGAGATCACCGGTGACTGGCAGAAGTTCAAGGGCCTGCCGGGCGCCGAGGGCACCCTGAAGGTGGCCGAGCCGAAGCCGTCCAAGCAGGACCTGTTCAACGCGGCGCTGGCCGCGGCCGGCGAGGAGCCCACCACCGAGGCCACCACGCCGAAGAAGAAGTCCGCCCCGAAGAAGGCCGAGGCCGAGAAGGCGGAGGCCGCTGAGGGCGAGAAGTCCGAGTGAGTTTCCTCGCGGACTCCCTCGAGCACCTGGTGCGCGGGATCGTCGACAACCCGGACGAGGTCCGGGTCGAGCTGCTGACCACGCGCCGTGGCCGCACGCTCGAGGTGCACGTGCACCCCGACGACCTCGGCAAGGTGATCGGCCGGGGTGGTCGCACGGCGACCGCCCTGCGCACCGTCATGGGTGGCATCGGTGGCCGCGGCGTCCGCGTCGACGTCGTCGACACCGACCGCTGAGCCTTTCGGAAGCACGGTCAGGATGGACGTCGTAGTCGGCCGCATCGCGAAGGCGCACGGCATCCGCGGGGAACTCGCGGTGGACGTGCGCACGGACTCGCCGGAAGAGCGGTTCAAGATCGGTGCGGCCGTCACGACGAAGCTGCGTGACGGCAGCAAAAGGGAACTCACCATCGCAGCCGCCCGCGAACACAGCGGGCGGCTGCTGGTGCGTTTCGAGGAGGTGCTGACCCGCGACGTCGCCGAGACGCTGCGGGGCGCGCTGCTCTTGGCCGACACGGCCACGCTGCCGCCCACGTCGGACCCGGACGAGTTCTACGACCACGAGCTGGCGGGCCTGCGGGCCGAGCTGGCCGACGGAACGGTCGTGGGCAAGGTCGTCGAGGTCGTCCACTCGCCCGCCGGCGAGCTGCTGGAGCTGGACGTGGACGGCCGTTCGGCACTCGTGCCGTTCGTCCGCGCGATCGTCCCCACGGTGGACGTCGCCGGCGGCCGGGTCGTGCTCGACCCGCCGGAAGGGCTCCTGGACGCCTGACATGCGGATCGACGTCGTCACGATCTTCCCCGAGTACCTCGACCCGCTGCGTGCCGCGCTGCTGGGCCGGGCGATCGACCGCGGCCTGATCGAGGTCGGCGTGCACGACCTGCGCGAGTGGACCCACGACGTGCACCGCGCGGTCGACGACGCGCCGTACGGCGGCGGCCCCGGCATGGTGATGAAACCGCAGATCTGGGGCCCGGCGCTGGACGACGTCTGCACGTCCGAGTCGCGGCTCGTCGTCCCGACGCCGGCGGGGAAGCCGTTCACCCAGGAGCTGGCGCACGCCTACGCGGAGGAGAAGCACCTGGTCTTCGCCTGCGGCCGGTACGAGGGCATCGACCAGCGGGTCGTCGACGACGCGGCGCGGCGGATGCCGGTCGACGAGGTGTCGATCGGCGACTACGTGCTCGTCGGCGGCGAAGCGGCGGTGCTGGTCATCGTCGAAGCCGTCGTCCGGCTGCTGCCCGGGGTGCTCGGCAACGCGCGCTCGGCCGCCGAGGACTCGTTCTCCGACGGCCTGCTCGAAGGGCCCAGCTACACGCGCCCGGAGGTGTGGCGGGACCTGGCGGTGCCGGACGTCCTGCGCTCCGGGAACCACGCGCTGATCGACCGCTGGCGGCGTGACCAGGCCCTCGAGCGCACGGCCCGCCGCCGCCCCGATCTCCTGGCGCGGTTGCCGGAAGGTAGTCTCGACAAGCACGATCGCGGGGTCCTGGAGGGCTTGGATCCCGAGCAGGCTTAGCCCGGTTACTTGACGCGTGGCAGGGTCTGTAATAATTGACAGGTTGGCGTGAGTGGACCTCCTCGTCCACGAGCCCGCCATCAGCCCCCCGGGTCGCCCGCAGCGGCACCGTTGCGCGCCCGGGATCTGTACGCAAGCCATACGAAGACGAGGACGGACCACCGATGAACACCCTGGACGCGCTGGACAAGCAGTCGCTGCGTTCCGACATCCCGGACTTCCGCCCGGGCGACACGCTCAAGGTGAGTGTCCGCGTCATCGAGGGCAACCGCGAGCGCAACCAGGTCTTCCAGGGCGTCGTGATCCGCCGTCAGGGCGGCGGCATCCGGGAGACCTTCACCGTCCGCAAGATCTCCTTCGGCGTCGGCGTGGAGCGCACCTTCCCGGTGCACTCGCCGAACATCGCCGAGGTCGAGGTCCACAAGCGTGGTGACGTGCGGCGCGCGAAGCTGTACTACCTGCGTGATCTGCGCGGCAAGAAGGCCAAGATCAAGGAGCGTCGCGAGAACCGCGAGACGGCCTCGGCTAACTGAGTCACAACCCGGTTACCGGTAGCCTGACGACGTGGCCGAACCCGTGTCCCAGAACGCTCCCGAGGATGACCCCGATCGCTCCGAGGAGGACAAGCCCAGGCTGTCCCGCTCCGAGGAGCGCGGGGGGTCCCGCCGGCGGCGAGCCAAGCCCGCCAAGAAACGGTCGTTCTGGAAGGAACTGCCGATCCTGCTCGTGATCGCCCTGGTGCTCACGATCCTGATCCAGACATTCCTCGCGAAGGTCTTCATGATCCCCTCGGGATCCATGGAGGCCACCCTGCACGGCTGTCCCGGGTGCACCGGCGACCGGATCCTGGTCGACCGGGTCACCTACGACTTCACCGAGCCCTCGCCGGGCGACGTGGTCGTGTTCAAGGGCCCGCCGGCGTGGATCAACAACGAGATCGCGCCGCAGGAGTCGGGCAACATCGTCGTCCGCGGCCTGCAGGGTCTCGGCTCGCTGGTCGGGTTCGCCCCGCCGGACGAGCGCGACTTCGTCAAGCGGGTGATCGCCGTCGGCGGCCAGACCGTCCAGTGCTGCGACCAGCAGAACCACGTGATCGTGGACGGCAAGGCGCTCGACGAGCCGTACGTCCACTGGGAAAACCTGTCGAACCAGACGGAACACCCCTTCGACCCGGTCAAGGTTCCGGCCGGGACGGTCTGGGTGATGGGCGACAACCGCAACAACTCCGACGACTCCCGGTTCCAGGGCGGCGGCGGCGTGAACGGCGTGGTCCCGGTGGACAACATCATCGGCAAGGCGCGGATCATCGTCCTGCCGCCGAGCCGGTGGGGCGGGATCACCGACCACAACCCGCAGGAATCGGCGCAGCCGGTCGCGCTCGGCGCGCCCGCCTGGCAGAGCGGTCTCCCGCTCGGCGCCGGGATCGCGGCGGCCTGGCCGGTGTTGTTCCTGGGGCGCAAGCTCAAGTCCGGACTGCGCCGGGCGGCCGGGCGGAAACCCTAGCCACCCGACCCTTGTCGGCAGACGGGTGATCCAGCCTTGACACTTCCCGTTCCCCTCACCGCGGCCGAGCCGATCCGGCCACCGCGGGCCGTGGTGCGCGGCGATCTCTTCTGGGGTCTGCAAGGCGCGCTCGACCGCCGTGGCCTCGGCCCGGTCGCCGGTGTGGACGAAGCCGGCGCCGGGGCGTGCGCGGGGCCGCTGGTGGTCGCGGCCTGCGTGCTCAAGCAAGGTGACGCGGCGAAGCTCACCGAGCTGACGGACTCCAAGCTGATGACGGCCAAGGCGCGGGACCGGGTCTACGACCTGGTCCTCGCCCGGGCCGTCGACTACTCGGTGATCGTCATCCCGACGGCCGAGGTCGACCTGTACGGCATCCGGGTGATGAACCTGGAGGGCATGCGCCGCGCCGCGGCGGCGTTGCGCGTGTCGCCGGGCTACATCCTCACCGACGGCTTCCGCGTCCCGGGGCTGACCGCCCCGAACACGGCGGTGATCAAGGGCGACCGTTCGGTGGCCTGCATCGCGGCCGCGTCGGTGCTGGCGAAGGTGACGCGCGACCGCATCATGGCGGGCTATCACGAGGACTTGCCGCACTACGGCTTCGACGTGCACAAGGGGTACAGCACGTCAGACCACCTCGCGGCCCTGCGCGAGCACGGTCCGAGCGACGTCCACCGCTGGTCGTACACGAACGTGGCGACGGTGGCCGTCAAGCACGGCCTGCGCCCGGCGCGGCCGGTCCTGCTGACGTACGCGGCGCTGGAAAAAGCCATGGAGACCGGCGCGGACGCGAACCTGGCCGCGGTCCTCGACGAAGCACTCGAGCCGCAACTCAGCCTGCCGCTGCATGCCCCGGCCGCGGGTGTGGGTCACAATGAACGCTCTGCCGGCGGAGCAGCACGATCCCGAGGAGGGGCGCGGATTTCATGAGCGCAGAGGATCTCGAGAAGTACGAGACCGAGATGGAGCTCTCGCTGTACCGCGAGTACCGCGACATAGTCGGCCAGTTCTCGTACGTGGTGGAGACCGAGCGACGCTTCTACCTGGCGAACGCGGTGGACGTCCAGGTCCGCGACGGCGGCGGCGAGGTGTACTTCGAGGTCCGCATGTCCGACGCGTGGGTGTGGGACATGTACCGCCCGGCCCGGTTCGTCAAGCACGTCCGGGTCATCACCTTCAAGGACGTCAACGTCGAGGAACTGGACAAGCCCGACCTGCGCCTGCCCGAAGACGGCCCGTTCTCCGGCTGAGCCTCGTCGTCCCCTAGCACAGCGCACCGACAAGTCCGGGGCGAACCCGGCTTCGTGTGGGCAGGTTGTCCACATCACCCCCGTTGTCCACAGGCCGGTGATTTCGGTCTGGTCTGCTCGCGTCGTCCGCTGGCACCGTTGATCACATACGCACCGTGATCGCCGGGGACCGCCTCGGTAACCGGTGATCGTGTGATTGCCGGTAAGGGGGCGAACCATGATGGGCACCGAACAGCTCGCGACACACCGCCGTGACTTCGGGACCTGGGGCGAGGATTTGGCCGCCCGGTATCTGCAGGACCGGGGTCTGGTCCTGCTCAGCCGTAACTGGCGGTGCCGTGAGGGTGAGCTCGACCTGGTCCTCACCGACCGCGCGCGCGTCATTTTCTGCGAGGTCAAGACGCGGTCCGGAACGGAGTTCGGGCTGCCGTCCGAGACGGTCACCGAAGAGAAGGCCGGGCGAGTACGGCGGGCGGCCCAACGGTGGCTGCGGGAGTTCCGCCTCGGCTGGTGTCCCGTCCGCTACGACGTCGTCGCGATCCTCGCCGAGCCCGGCCACAGCCCGCGCCTGCGGCACTTCGAGGCGGCGTTCTGATGCCCATCGCGAAGGCATGGTCGGCCGCTCTCCTCGGCGTCGACGGCCGGGTCATCGAAATCGAGGCGGACCTCGGCGGCGGGTTGAGCCGCGTCACCCTCGTCGGCCTGCCCGACGCGGGTTTGCGCGAGGCGAAGGACCGCGTCCGTTCGGCTGTCCGGAACTCCGGGCAGCCTTGGCCCGACGGCAAGGTGACACTCGGCCTGTCCCCGGCGAACCTGCCGAAGATGGGGTCGGCCTACGACCTCGGGATCGCGGCGGCCGTCCTGGCGGCATCGGGTGCTGTCCCGGCGACGCGGCTGCTCGGCACGGTGTTGCTCGGCGAGCTCGCCTTGGACGGCCGGATCCGGCCGGTCCGCGGCGTTCTCCCGGGCCTGCTGGCGGCTCGTGCCGCCGGCTACGGGCGAGCCGTCGTGCCCGCGGAGTCCCTTGTCGAAGCGGCACTGGTGGACGGCATCGAAGTGGCGGGTGCGCCCCATCTGCGTGACCTGGTGGCGTGGCTGACGGGCGAAACCGAGCTGATGCGTCCGGACCCGCCCGCGCCGGCGCCGCCGCCGGAAGTACCGGACCTGGCGGACGTCGTCGGCCAGCCGGAGGCGCGCTGGGCTCTGGAGGTGGCCGCGGCGGGCGGGCACCACCTGTTGCTCACGGGCCCGCCCGGGGTCGGGAAAACCATGCTGGCGAGGCGCTTGCCCGGCCTGCTGCCGCCCTTGTCGCCCGAGGAGTCGCTGGAAGTGACGGCGGTGCACTCGGTCGACGGCTCGTTGTCCAAGGCCTCGCCCTTGGTCACCGTGCCGCCGTTCGTCGCCCCGCACTATTCGATCTCCATAGCGGCGCTGATCGGCGGCGGCAGCGGAATCGCCTCACCCGGGGCGATCAGCCGGGCCCACCGCGGGGTGCTCTTCCTCGACGAGGTCTGCGAGTACGGCACCCAGTGCCTCGAGTCACTGCGAACCGTGCTCGAAGAGGGCGAGGTCCGCATCGCCCGGGTCAAGGGCTCGATCACCTACCCGGCGCGGTTCCAGCTCGTGCTGGCCACCAACCCGTGCGCCTGCGCGCCGCCGAAAGAGGCCGACTGCGTGTGCTCGCCGATCGCCCGCCGCCGCTACCTCGGCAGGCTCTCCGGACCGTTGCTCGACCGGGTCGACCTGCGCGTCCGGCTGCGGCCGCTGAGCGCGATGAGCGCCCACGACGACGGAACAGCGGAGTCCTCGGAAACCGTGCGCCAGCGAGTGCTCATCGCCCGCGAACGCGCCAGGCAGCGGTGGCGAGAACACGGGTGGCTGTCCAACTCGGACGTTCCCGGACCGGCACTGCGACGAGAGTTCGCCCTGCCCGCCGACGCGACAGTCCTGCTGGACCGCGCGATGGACCGCGGCGCGCTGAGCGGCCGCGGCGCCGATCGCTGCCTGCGCATCGCCTGGACCCTGGCCGACTTGGACGGCGAGGCCCGCCCGGGAGCCGAGCAGGTCGGCTCGGCCCTGGCCTTCCGCGAGCGGGTGGCGGCATGAGCGGCGATCGGGAACGGGGGAGCGGCATGAGTGGCGATCGGGAATGGCCTGGCGGCATGAGTGGCGATCAGGAACGGCGTGGCGGCATGTGTGGCGGTCGTTTCGGAGGGGCGGCATGAGCGCCGACGAGCTGCGGCGGCCCAGTGCTTACGTGCTGCGCGCGGTCGAGCCACCGGCGCCCTCGCTCGCCGCCTGGACCTCGGCCGATCTGGACGGGCAAGGTAAACCCTGGTCCCTGGCGCTGCTCTGGAGCGCGGAACCGGTCCGTCCCGGGAATGCCGGAAGAGGCGTGCACGCACATTGCAGTACGTCGGCAGGCCTCGTGGCCTGCCCGACCAAGCGCCGAGCAGGTCGGCTCGGCCCTGGCCTTCCGCGAGCGGGTGGCGGCATGTGTGGCGGTCGTTTCGGAGCGGCGGCATGAGCGCCGACGAGCTGCGGCAGGCCCGCGCCTACCTGCTGCGCGTGGCCGAGCCACCGGCGCCCTCGCTCGTCGCCTTCGTGGCCGAACACGGGCCGGTCGAGGCGGCCGGGCGGGTGCGTCGCGGCGATTGCCCGCCCGAGGTGCTCAAGGCGACCGAAGCCCGGCGGGGGTACGACCTCGTCGCCCAGGACTTCGCCCGGGCCGCCGCGGCGGATGCGCGGCTCGTCGTCCCCGAAGACGACGAGTGGCCGGCCTGGCCGTTGCTCGCTCTGGACCTCGCCGCCCGGCGAGGGGTGGCCGAGGCCGTGCCTCCGCTGGCTTTGTGGGTCGCCGGCGAAGCGGCGCTCGGCGATGCCGCCGACCGGGCCGTGGCCGTGGTCGGGGCCCGCGCGGCGACCGAGTACGGCGAACACCACGCCGCCGAGTTCGCGTACGGGCTGGCTTCCCGGGGTGTGCCGGTGTTCTCCGGCGCCGCCTACGGCATCGACGGCGCGGCGCACCGAGGCGCGCTCGCCGCCGACGGCGTGACCGTCGCCGTGCTGGGCTGCGCGATCGACGCCGGTTATCCGGCGGGGCACGTCGGCCTGCTGAACCGGATCGTCCGCTCCGGCGGTGCGGTCGTCAGCGAATACCCGCCCGGCACCCCGCCGGCACGGCACCGCTTCCTCGTCCGGAACCGGCTCATCGCCGCCCTCACGGAGGGCACCCTGGTGGTCGAGGCCGGACGCCGCAGCGGCGCCCGCAACACCGCGAGCACCGCCGGTGCCGTCGGCAAGGTCGTGATGGCGCTGCCGGGGCCGGTCTCGTCGGCGATGTCGGCCGGGTGTCACGAGCTGATCCGCGACGCCCGGGCGACACTGGTCTCGACGGTCGACGAAGTCCTCGAAACCGTCGGCCGCTTCGGCGCCGCCGAAGACACCGCGTCCCGGCCGAAGCGGCCGACCGACCGGCTGGGCCCGGAGGCGTTGCGGACCTACGAAGCACTCGCTGTGCGCGCGGACCGGTCCGACGCCGAGATCGCGGCCGAATCCGGTATCCCGCTGCGGCGGGTGCGGGCGCTGTTGCCGGCCCTGGAGATCGACGGATTCGCCGTCCGCGGGGAAGCGGGCTGGCGACGGCGCAGGGAAAGCGCGTGAAGGCCACGGATTCCGGGCGAAAACGCCGAAGGTGTTCGGCCGGTCCGGTGGGTCCGCGTGGCGATCCTTGACCGGCGGCCGTAGTTCGCGCAGCGTGACAGGCATGCCGCCACCACGCTCCGGCCGGCCTCGCCGACCCGACCTGCGCGCGCTCCGGGCCGCGCTGCCCGAACCCCTGCGGGCCGCCGTCACCGGCTACGAGCGGCACCTCGGGCTCGAACGCGGCTTGTCCGCGCACACCGTCCGGGCATACGTCGGTGATGCGGTCTCGTTGCTCGGCTTCGTCGCGGACGGCGGAGGCGGGCTCGCGGAACTGGACCTCGCGCGGCTGCGGGCGTGGCTCGCCGCGCAGCAGTCCGGCGGGGCGAGCCGCACGACGCTCGCGCGCCGGGCGGCCTCGGCCCGGACGTTCACCGCCTGGGCGCACCGCACCGGCCTGCTGGCCGCCGACCCGGGCGGCCGGCTCGCCGCTCCGCGGGCGCACCGCACCCTGCCCGGAGTGCTGCGCGCCGGGCAGGCGGAAGAGGTCATGCGGGCGTCGGCGGCCGGGGCGGCGCAACGGGATCCGGTCGCCCTGCGTGATCGCGCGATGGTCGAGCTGCTCTACGCGACCGGGATCCGCGTGTCCGAGTTGTGCGGACTGGACGTCGGCGGCGCCGACTTCTCCCGGCGTGTCGTGACGGTGCTCGGCAAGGGCGGCAAGGAGCGTGTGGTGCCGTTCGGCGTTCCGGCGGCGGAAGCGCTGACGGTCTGGATCGACGAGGGACGGCCGAAGATCGTCGCGGAATCCGGAGGTGACAGCGCCGAACCCGCGCTTTTCCTCGGTGCGCGGGGCAAACGCGTCGACCCGCGGACGGTGCGGCGCGTGGTGCACGACGCCGTCACGGCGGTACCCGGAGCGGCGGACATGGGGCCGCACGGCCTACGCCATTCGGCCGCGACGCATCTGCTGGAAGGGGGTGCCGATCTCAGGAGCGTTCAGGAACTGCTTGGTCACGCTACGCTTGCCACGACGCAGCTCTACACTCATGTGACCGTCGACCGGTTGAAAGCGATCCATGACCGAGCGCATCCCAGGGCCTGAGGCGGTCCGGGGAGGCTCGCCGGGGTCGTCACCAGCGGGCCCGGCGGCGCACGCGCATCCGCACGAGCACGGAGACGACACTGAGCCGCATGCCGAGAACGACTGTGCAATGACCGCAGGACCGCACGTGACCGATGCCGCCGGGGTGACCACTCACGGTGAGGCCGCCGCGCCCGCGGAAACCCGCGCCGGCTACGACGTCGACGCCGGGATCGCGGCGCTGTGGCAGCAGTTCGCCGACAGCCCCGACCAGGCGTCGCGCGATCGGCTCGTGCTGCATTACGCCCCGCTGGTCAAGTACGTCGCGGGCCGGGTCGGCACCGGCTTGCCCACCCACATCGACGTGGGTGATCTCGTGCAGTCCGGCATCTTCGGGCTCGTCGACGCCATCGAGAAGTTCGACCCCGAGCGCGGCCTGCGCTTCGAGACATACGCGATGCAGCGCATCCGCGGCGCGATCCTCGACGACCTCCGTTCCCAGGACTGGGTCCCGCGCGCCGTCCGCAGCAAGGCCAAGGAAGCCGAGCGCGCGATGGAACGCCTCGGCGCCCGCCTGCACCGCACCCCGACCGACGCCGAGCTCGCCGCCGAACTCGGAATCGGCCTCGACGAGCTCCGCGACTTCTACGGCCAGCTGCAGCTCACCAGCGTCGTCGCGCTGGAGGACCTGGTGGCCGCGGGCAAGGACAGCGGCTCCCTGGTCGACACGCTGCCCGACGACGACGCCGTCGACCCGGTCGCGGTGCTCGTCGACCAGGACAACCGCCGCCAGCTCGCGCAGGCCATCGCGCAGCTCACCGAGCGGGACAAGATCGTGGTCAGCCTCTACTACTTCGAGAGCCTGACCCTCGCCGAGATCGGCAAGGTCCTCGGCGTCACCGAGTCGCGGGTCAGCCAGCTGCACACACGTGCGGTCATGCGGCTGCGCGCCAAGCTGGTCGAGCAGACCGGCAGCTGATCACGGACCACCTCCCCACGGCTTGAGCCGGTAATCGCCCACCTCGCCGGTCAGGGCCAGGGGATCGACGTACTCCTCGCCCCGCCGCACGCCCCAGTGCAGGCAGGCCGCCACCAGGCAGCCGGGATGCCCGGGGAGGACGGTGCCGAGCACCTGGCCCCGGTAGACCTGCTCGCCCACGCCGACCTTCGGCGCGACGGGCTCGTAGGTGGTGCGCAGCCCGCCATCGTGGTCGACGGAGACGACGGGCCGCCCGCCCACCAGCCCGGCGAACACGACGACGCCCACATCGGCGGCCAGCACCTCCTGCCCGGGGACGGCGGCCAGGTCGACCCCGCGATGTCCCGCGCCGAAAGGCGTTTCGGGGGCGTCGAAGTACTTGATAACCACCGGAACGGGTGACAAGGGCCAGGAAAGCCGCGGTTGCGGAGCAGCTCGGCCGTCCCAGGGGCCGGCCGTGGCCGAGGGAGGCCACGCCGGGGCCGCCATGAGCGCGGTGGCCCAATGCACGGCCGGTCCAGGAGCGGAGAGAGGCGCCGGTGTCGGCGAGAGCCCGAGGGCCGACACCGGCTCATCCGCCCATGGCTCGGCCGGCTGGGAGCCTGCTGTCGGCGGTGCCGTCCTGGCTGCCCACAGCTCGGTCGGCTGGGAGCCTGCCGTCGGCAGCGCCGCTCCGCCTACCCACGGCCCGGCCGACCGGAAGTCTTCCGTCGGTGGTGCCAGCCCGCCCGGCCATGGCACGGCCGGCGGGGAGCTCGTCACCGGTAGCGCCGCCCCACCTGCCCACAGCTCGGCCGGTCGGAAGCCTGCCGTCGGCAGCACCGCTCCGCCTACCCCCAGCTCGGCCGACCGGAAGCCTCCAGCCGGCGGCGCCAACCCACCCGTCCATGGCTGCCGTAAGGACTGTGGCGGCCCGGACCCGTCCGTCCAAACCACGGGCACCACCGCGCTCCGAGCGGCCACAACCCCACCTCCTACACTCCCGAATACCCCCGTGACCAGGGCAACCACGCTCACGAACCACCCCGGCACCCGGCGCCGGCGACAACTGATCGACTCCATGTCTCCACCCTGCGTCACCGCCGGCCGCCGTGGGGCGCCGTTCGCGAATCTGTGGACAACTCGGGCCGATCCGGGGCCGGTGTGGACAACTCGGCCGCCGGTGGGGGCGGGGCTGGTGGCAAGGGGTAGAATCTTTTGCGCGGTCCGCGTGAGCGGGCTGACTTCGCGTGCACGTGCGCGTCCCCCGGTTTTCGAGCGTCACCGGCCGGGTGGTCGCACGGTGTCCGGCGGTCCCTGGGGTTCCTCACAACCTCCGGGTCCGGACGCCGCCACGGGCACCAGGGCGAGCGGCCACCCGGTCGCGAGCGACAAAACCGAGCAGCGCGTCCGCTGAAGCGAGGCGCGCACTACACAGAAGAGGTGTGATTCCGGCAATGGCCGTCGTCACCATGAAGCAGCTGCTCGACAGCGGCGTGCACTTCGGGCACCAGACCCGCCGGTGGAACCCGAAGATGAAGCGCTACATCTTCACCGAGCGCAACGGCATCTACATCATCGACCTGCAGCAGACGCTGACCTACATCGACCGTGCGTACGAGTTCATCAAGGAGACCGTCGCGCACGGCGGCACCATCATGTTCGTCGGCACCAAGAAGCAGGCGCAGGAAGCCATCGCCAACGAGGCCGCGCGCGTGGGCATGCCCTACGTCAACCAGCGCTGGCTCGGCGGCATGCTGACCAACTTCCAGACCGTGCACAAGCGCCTCCTCCGCCTCAAGGAGCTCGAGGCCCAGGAGCAGACCGGTGGCTTCACCGGCCTCACCAAGCGCGAGATCCTGACGCTGACCCGCGAGAAGGAAAAGCTGGAGAAGACCCTCGGCGGTATCCGCGACATGGCCAAGGTGCCGAGCGCGGTGTGGATCGTCGACACCAAGAAGGAGCACATCGCCGTCGGCGAGGCTCGCAAGCTGAACATCCCGGTCGTCGCGATCCTGGACACCAACTGCGACCCGGACGAGGTCGACTACCCGATCCCGGGCAACGACGACGCGATCCGCTCGGCCGCGCTGCTGACCAAGGTCGTCGCCGAGGCCGCGGCCGCCGGTCTGATGGCGCGCTCCAGCCGCAACGGCTCCTCGGCCGACGCGAAGCCGGAGCCGGGCGTCGCCTCCGACGAGCCGCTGGCCGAGTGGGAGAAGGAGCTGCTCGCCGGTTCCGAGACCGCCGCCGCCGACGCGAACGAGGCCGAGGCCGCCACCGAGCAGGCGACCGCCTCCTCCTGACGCTCCACCGTCCGTGCGGCCGCGCCCCCGGGGCCGGCCGCACGGGCGTAGCAACCCACAGATTTCCTGCAAAGGACGGATTTACCAGAATGGCGAACTACACCGCCGCTGACGTGAAGCGCCTGCGCGAGATGACCGGCGCCGGCATGATGGACTGCAAGAAGGCCCTCGAGGAGAACGGCGGCGACTTCGACAAGGCCGTCGAGTTCCTGCGCATCAAGGGTGCCAAGGACGTCGGCAAGCGCGCCGAGCGCGCCACCGCCGAGGGCCTGGTCGCCGGCGACGGCGGCGTCCTCATCGAGCTCGACTCCGAGACCGACTTCGTCGCGAAGAACGCCGACTTCCAGGCGCTCGCCGCGAAGATCGTCGAGGTCGCGAAGACCCTGAAGACCTCCGACGTCGAGGCGCTCAAGGGTGCCGAGCTCGACGGCAAGACCGTCAACGAGGTCGTCCAGGAGCTGTCCGCCCGGATCGGCGAGAAGCTCGAGCTGCGCCGCGTCGTGGCCTTCGAGGGCCAGACCGCGACCTACCTGCACCGCCGTGGCTCCGACCTGCCGCCGGCCGTCGGCGTGCTCGTCGAGTTCACCGGTGACGACGCCGAGGCCGCCCGCGGTGCCGCCATGCAGGTCGCCGCGCTGCGCGCGAAGTACCTGACCCGCGACGAGGTGCCGGCCGAGATCGTCGAGAACGAGCGCCGCATCGCCGAGCAGACCGCTCGCGAGGAAGGCAAGCCGGAGCAGGCCATGCCGAAGATCATCGAGGGCAAGGTCAACGCCTACTTCAAGGACAACGTCCTGCTCGAGCAGCCGTCGGTCAAGGACAACAAGAAGACCGTCAAGGCCCTGCTCGACGAGGCCGGCGTGACGCTGACCAAGTTCGCGCGCTTCGAGGTCGGCCAGGCCTGAGGCCAGGTCCGGGCGTAGGTTTCACCAGTGCCCCGTCTCCGTCCATCGGGGACGGGGCACTGTCAGGTCTAGAGAAGTTGAAGCGGTCGAGGGGCCTAGGAGGCGACATAGATGGGTGACCGGGTCGAAGGTGGCTACCGGCGGGTGCTGCTGAAACTGGGCGGCGAGATGTTCGGCGGTGGTTCTATCGGCGTCGATCCGGATGTCGTCCACTCGGTCGCGCAGCAGATCGCCGACGTCGCCCGCACCGGCGTCCAGGTCGCGGTCGTGATCGGCGGCGGCAACTACTTCCGTGGCGCGGAGCTGTCGCAGCGCGGCATGGACCGCGACCGCGCCGACTACATGGCGATGCTGGGCACCGTGATGAACTGCCTGGCGCTGCAGGACTTCCTCGAGAAGGAGGGCCTGCCCACCCGCGTGCAGACCGCCATCACGATGGGCCAGGTCGCTGAGCCCTACATCCCGCGCCGCGCCGAGCGGCACCTGGAGAAGGGCCGGGTCGTGATCTTCGGCGCCGGGGTCGGCATGCCGTACTTCTCCACCGACACCGCGGCCGCGCAGCGGGCGCTCGAGCTGGGCTGCGAAGCCGTGCTGATGGCGAAGGCCGTCGACGGCGTCTACACCGCGGACCCGAAGGCCGACCCCACCGCCGAGATGTTCCGCGAGATCACCCACCGCGAGGTGCTGGAGCGGGACCTCAAGGTCGCCGACGCGACGGCGTTCAGCCTCTGCATGGACAACAACATGCCGATCATCGTGTTCAACCTGCTCACCGAGGGGAACATCGCCCGCGCGGTGAGTGGTGAAAGAATCGGCACGTTGGTCAGCACCCCGACCGCCGGGGTGCCGGCCTAGACCTGCTGGGATCAGCAAGCGCCACCCATCACAACTACGGGAGTGACCGTGATCGACGAGACCCTCCTCGATGCCGAGGAGAAGATGGAAAAAGCGGTGTCCGTCGCCAAGGACGAGCTGCAGTCGGTTCGCACCGGCCGGGCTTCGTCGGCGATGTTCTCGCGGATCGTCGTCGAGTACTACGGCTCGCCGACCCCGCTGAACCAGCTGGCCAGCGTGAACGTGCCGGAAGCCCGCATGGCGCTCATCAAGCCCTACGACCAGTCGCAGCTCGGCGCGATCGAGAAGGCGATCCGGGAGTCGGACCTCGGCGTCAACCCGAGCAACGACGGCCAGGTCATCCGCATCGTCATCCCGCAGCTCACCGAGGAGCGGCGCAAGGAGATGGTGAAGGTCGCCAAGGGCAAGGGCGAGGACGCCCGCGTCTCGATCCGCAGCGTCCGCCGCAAGGCCAAGGACGAGCTCGACCGCATCGCCAAGGACGGCGAGGCCGGTGAGGACGACGTCGCGCGCGCGGAGAAGGAACTGCAGAACCTGACCGACACCTACGTGCACAAGGTCGACGAGCTGGTCAAGCACAAGGAAGCCGAGCTGCTCGAGGTCTGATGGCACAGGTGAGCGAGGAACGCGAGGACCGGGTGGACGCCACCGGAGAACACCCGGCGGCCACGCCCGGGACGCCGGAGCCGGGTGACACCGGCATCCCGGCCACGCCGGATTTCCCGGGAACCGCCGGGGCCGACCCGGCGCCGGCATCGCCGGGCGGGGCTTCGGCGACCTCGGAAACCGGCCGGGCAGCGGAGACGCCGGTCGCGCCGGAGACCTCGGGCATCGGTGAAGCGAGCCGGTTGTCGGCCGCGGGAACCGCCGCGGCGGAAACCTCGGCGACCTCGGCCCAAGCCGCGGCGGCCGAAACCGCCGCGGAACCGGCGCCGGAGACCTCGGGCACCGGTGAAGCGAGCCGGTTGCCGGCCGCTGGAACCGCCGGCGCCGAATCGGGCGCGTCGGACACGCCGGCGCCCCCGGAGGTCGTCAAGAAGGCCTCCAAGGCCGGCCGGAACCTACCCGCGGCGATCGGCGTCGCGCTGCTGCTCGGCGCCGCGATCATCGTTTCCCTGCTCACCGTTCGCTACCTCTTCATCGGGATCATCGCGGTCGCGATCGCGGTCGGCACCTTCGAGTTCGCCGGGGTGCTGCGCCGGGTCGCCGACATCCGGGTCGCGATGATCCCGGTGCTCGTCGGCGGGCAGGCGATGATCTGGCTCGCCTGGCCGTTCGGCCGGGCGGGCGCGCTCACCGCGTTCGTCCTCACCGTGCTCGCCTGCCTGCTGTGGCGGCTGCCAGGCGGTGCGAAGGGATACCTGCGCGACATCAGCGCGTCCACCTTCGCCGCCGCGTATCTGCCGCTTTTCGCCGCCTTCGCGGCGATGCTCGTGCCGCCGGAGGACGGCGTCGGGCGCGTCCTGACCTTCCTGATCGGCGTCGTCGCCTCGGACACCGGTGGCTACATCGCCGGTGTGCTCGGCGGCAAGCACCCGATGGCGCCGACCATCAGCCCGAAGAAGACCTGGGAAGGCTTCGCGGGTTCGCTGATCGGCGGCGTCGTGGCCGGCGCACTCACCCTGAGCCTGATGCTCGACGGCCACGTCTGGCAGGGCGTCATTTTCGGCGTCGCCATCGTGCTGACCGCGACCCTGGGCGACCTCGTCGAGTCGCTGATCAAGCGCGACCTCGGCGTCAAGGACATGGGCACGCTGCTGCCCGGGCACGGCGGGATCATGGACCGCCTCGACTCGCTGCTGCCGTCGGCCGTCGTGTCCTGGCTCCTGCTGTCGGCGTTCGTGCCGGTCTAGTCGTCGTAGGGGTCGTCGACTTCGGCGCGGCCCCAGCCTTCGGCGACGCGCGAGTGGTCGATCACCGCGAAGACCGCGCCCTCGGGGTCGGCGAGGATCGACATCCGGCCGAACGGCGTGTCGTAGGGCTGGATCACCACCGTGCCGCCGTGCATGAGCGATTCCCCCGCGACCGCGTCGACGCCGCGGGCCGGGTCGATGTCGAAGTACACGAGCCAGTGCGGCGGGGTGTCGAGGCTGTACTCCGACCCCATCACGTACCGGTACAGCACCGGCTCGTGCTCGATGAGCCATTCGACGTAGTCGAGGGCCTCGCCGTCGCCGATCTGGTGGCTCGCGTACGTGAAGAGCTTGGTGTAGAAGTGATCCGCCGCGACGCCGTCGTGGGTGTTGAGGTCCGCGCCGCTGAACGTGTTGGGGATCCCGGTGACGAACTCCCAGTTCGGCGGCACCTCCCAGAACACGACCGGCGCGCCGCACGCGTCGAAGGCGTGCAGGATCGTGCCGCGGTCCGGCAGCGGCACCGGCCCGAGGGTGATCCGCCCGCCGAGGTGCTCCACCCACTCGGCCGCGCTCGCGGTGTGCGGCACCGAAATGTGCGGCATCCAGCCCAGCGGGGCGCCCTGCGCGGCGCGGTAGAGCCCGCCGACCGGGAGGTTGTTGAGGGTCGCGATGGCGTAGCGCCCGTCGGACGTCGCCGGGTCCCGCTGAGTGGTGTATTCCCAGCCGAAGAGGGCACCGTAGAATCTCTCCGCCACGGCCTGCTCCCGGCAGGCCAGCTCGATCCAGCACGGGATTCCGGCCGGGACCGGGGACGGGGTACTGGACGGGCCGACTGCCATGTGGTGCTCCTCCCGAGACCCACCGAATTCTAGGCGTAGTCAGTGAGTTTTCCGCCAAGATTTCGCCGCCGGAAGATCACTCCCGGCAATGAGGCCCCGGAAGGAGCAGCGGGTGCGGTGGTCGCGGCGCACGGAGGTCGTGCCGAGTCCGAACATCTGGTACTACCAGGCCGACTACGAACTGGAGAACCGCGCGCAGGACAGCGGCGGCGAGATCTGGCGGGTCCTGCGGGAGGAGTACGACTGGGCCGGCCGGGACGTCCTGGACGTCGGCTGCGGCGACGGGTTCCACCTGTCCCTCTTCGCCCGTGACGCGCGTTCGGTGCTCGGGGTGGAGCCGCACCAGCCCCTGGTGCGTAGTGCGCTGCAGCGCGTGGAAGACCTGTCGAACGTGGACATCCGGCACGGGCGGGCCCAGCGGCTGCCGGTCCGCAGTGCGAGCGTCGACATAGTGCACGCGCGGACGGCGTACTTCTTCGGGCCCGGGTGCGAGCCGGGGCTGGCGGAGGCCGAGCGGGTGCTGCGGCCGGGCGGCGCGATCCTGATCGTCGACCTCGACGTGACCAGTGAGCCCTACGGCCGCTGGATGCGCGCCGACCTACCGCACTACGACCCGGCGGCCGTGGAACGGTTCTTCGCCCGCGCCGGGTTCGGCTGCCGCCGCGTCGCCACCGAGTGGCGTTTCGCGACCGCCGCGGACCTCGAAGCGGTGCTGAAGATCGAGTTCAGCAAGCCGGTCGCCGAACAGGCGATCGCGGAGTCCTTGCAGCGTAACGGGAATCGCGAGACCGACCTGACGTTGCCGGTGGGCTACCGCGTCCACGCGCGGGTCAAGCCCACCGGCCTCGTCCTGCCAGGTCACTCGGCTGCTTCTTCGGGCGTGGAGGACTCGTCTTCGTCCTCGCCGAGGATGCCGTAGAGCGAGCGCCGGGCGTCGTTGAGCACCTCGGCCGCGCGGGCCTGCTGGCTCTCGGTGCCCGCGCGCATGATCTGCACGACGGCGGCGGCCAGGTTCTTGCCCGCCTTCGCGAGCCCGACCTCGACCGGATCGACGTCCTGGGCGATCTGCTCCCACGGCGGCGTGCTGTCCTGCTGCTCCGCGGCGGTGCGGCCGGCGTCGGTCAGCTCGAACAGCTTCTTGCCGTGCTCGTCCTTGCTGATCACCAGGCCTTCGTCGGCCAGCAGCTGCAGCGTCGGGTAGACCGAGCCGGGGCTGGGCCGCCAGAAGCCGCCGGAGCGCTCGCCGATTTCGCGGATGATCTCGTAGCCGTGCCGGGGCTGCTCGGCGAGCAGCGCCAGGATCGCGGCGCGGACGTCACCGCGGCGGCTGCGCCGTCCGCCGTGACCCCGCCGGTGCGGGCCGTGGCCGCGACCGCGTCCACCGGGGCCGAAGCCCGGGGGGAACTCGCCGAAACCACCGAAGGGCCCGAAGGGTGCGCGCCCACGTTCGTGGGCGAAGGGGTGTCGTTGCCTACGCATGTCGTTGTCCTTTCCCGAACTGTTGCGACACGTTCACGATATATCGGAAACAGTCGGATGGCAACCGGTCTCCGGTGACGCCGGTCACCTGGGAAGATCGGCGCGTGCCGGAAACCATCGACGAGATCGACGCGCGCCTGCTCCAGGCGCTGGCGGAGGACCCGCGCTCGACGGCGGTCGCGCTGGCCGAGCGGCTCGGCCTGTCCCGCAACACCGTGCAGGCCCGGCTCGTACGGCTGGAGCAGCGCGGCGTGCTCAGGTCGTTCGAACGCCGCATCGACCCCGCGCGGCTGGGCTATCCGCTGAGGGCGTTCGTGAACGCCCAGGTCGACCAGCGCCGCCTCGCCGACATCGGCACGGCCCTGGCGGCGATCCCCGAGGTGACCGAGGTGTGCGGGCTGACCGGGGCGAGCGACCTGATGGTGCAGGTGGTCGCCGTCGACGCCGACGACCTCTACCGGATCGCCGGGCGCATCCTCGCCTCGCCCGGCGTGGAGCGGACGAACATCTCGCTCGTCATGCGGGAGCTCGTCCCGTACCGCCTGGCGCCCCTGCTGGAGCGCGTGCATTCTGCGCACCCGGAGACCTGAGCCGTCCGGTTCCGGTGGGCATTCTGCGCACTTTCGGCGGCATCGGTTGTGCGATGCGTGCACCAGTGCTGTCCTGGAGGGCGCTTCCTGCACGAAAGGTGTCGACGATGACCCATGCCCCCGTGACGGCCCCGGCGCTCACCGCCATCGAGCAGCGGGTCCTGTGGCTCGCCACGGCGATCGTGCACCAGGCCAACCGGGTCCGGCCGAACCCGTCCGGGCTCAAGGTCGGCGGGCACCAGGCGTCGTGCGCGTCGCTGGTCTCGATCATGACGTCGCTGTGGTTCCGGCACCTGCGGCCCGAGGACCGCGTCTCGGTCAAGCCGCACGCGTCGCCGGTGCTCCACGCGATCAACTACCTGCTCGGCGAGCTGGACGAGGCCTACCTGCCGACGCTGCGCGAGTTCGGCGGCCTGCAGAGCTACCCGAGCCGCGCCAAGGACCCCGACCCGGTGGACTACTCGACCGGGTCGGTCGGCATCGGCGCGACCGCCCCGATCTGGGGTGCGCTGGCCCGCCGCTACCTGACGACCCGGGGCTCGGCGGCGGGGACCGGCCGCCAGTACTCGCTGGTCGGCGACGCCGAGCTGGACGAAGGCGCGATCTGGGAAGCCATCCTCGACCCGGCCGTCGCGGACCTCGGCGAGATCGTCTGGATCGTCGACCTCAACCGCCAGTCCCTCGACCGCGTCGTCCCGAACATCGCGGCCGGGCGGCTGCAGGGCATGTTCGCCGCCGCGGGCTGGCAGGTGCTGACGCTGAAGTACGGGCGGCTGCTGGAAGAGCTGTTCACCCGGCCCGGCGGCGCCGAACTGCGCGCCCGCATCGACGCGATGCCGAACCCCGAGTACCAGCGGCTCCTGCGCTGCGACGCCGCCCAGGTACGCGACCGGCTGCCCGCGGGCGACGCCGCGCTCGCCGGGCTGGTCGCGTCGCTGGACGACGAGACGCTGCTGGCCGCGATCCGCAACCTCGGCGGCCACGACCTCGGTTCGCTCGACGAGGTCTTCGCGTCCATTTCGGACGACCGGCCGACGGTGATCTTCTGCTACACCGTCAAGGGCCGCGGTCTGCCGACGCAGGGGCATCCGCAGAACCACTCTTCCCTGCTGACCGTGGCGCAGATGGAAGAGCTGGCTGCCTCTTCGGGCACGGAGCTCGCTTCGCCGTGGCAGCGCTTCGCTGATGGGTCGCCCGAAGCCGCGTTGTGCGCCGAAGTTGCTTCGCGCCTTCGCCGTCCCGACATTCCTTCGGCACCTTCGCTGGAACTGCCCGTCGACATCGGGCGTACGCCGTCAGGAACCGCGACAACGCAAGCGGCGTTGGGACGCGTCCTGCTCGACCTGACGCGCGAAGCGCCCGAAGCGGCGAAGCGGGTTGTGACGGTCAGCCCCGACGTCAGTTCGACGACCAACCTCGGTGGCTGGGTGAACAAGGTCGGCGTCTGGTCGGCCACCGAGCGCCGTGACTGGTTCGAGGACGACCCCGAGACGATCATGCACTGGCGGGAGAAGCCCACCGGCCAGCACGTCGAGCTGGGCATCGCCGAGACGAACCTGGTCGGCCTGCTGGGCGAGCTCGGCGCCACCTGGAGCCGGTGGGGCGAGCCGCTGCTGCCGATCGGCGTGATGTACGACCCGTTCGTCGAGCGCGCGCTGGAGCCGTGGTCGTTCGGCATCTACGCGGGCGGCCAGTCGATCCTGATCGGCACGCCGTCCGGCGTCACGCTCGCCCCGGAAGGCGGCGCGCACCAGTCGATCACCACGCCGTCGATCGGCATCGAGCAGCCCGGCTGCGTCAGCTACGAGCCGGCGTTCGCGATCGACACCGAGTGGACGCTGCTGGCCGCGCTCGGCCGGCTCGGCAAGCCGGGCGGGACGTCGTCGTACTTCCGGCTCTCGACCCGCCCGGTCGACCAGACCCTCGCCGCGGTGCCCGCGGACCCAGCCGCGCGCGAACGCCGTCGCCGCCAGGTCGTGGCGGGCGCGTACCTGCTGCGGCGCGCGGCCGAACCGGCCGTCACGCTGGCGGCGATGGGCGCGCTGGTGCCGGACACCCTGGCCGCGGCCGAGCGCCTGGCCCAGGTCGGCGTCGAGGCCGACGTCGTGTGCGTGACCAGCCCGGGCCTGCTGTTCGAGGCGGTCCAGGCCCGGGCGGGCCGGGGGAGCGCCGGCTCGTGGATCCTCGACCAGGTCTTCCCGGCGGCACGGGCCCGGCCGCTGGTCACGGTGCTCGACGGCCACCCGCACACGCTCGCGTTCCTGGCGGGGATCAACCGGGTTCCGTCGGTCGCGCTGGGCGTCACGCGCTTCGGCCAGTCGGGCTCGCTGGAGGACGTCTACCGCTACCACGGCATCGACACCGACGCGATCATCCGGGCCGCGCTCGACGTGGTGGCCTAGCCGAAGGTGGCGCCGGCGAGCAGTGTGTCCAGCTTGGCGTCCAAGCCGGGGAAGGACCCGTACTCGAGGACGAGGATCTTGCTCGTCGGCAGCCACCACATCCGGACCTGGTTGTTCTGCGCGCTGTTCTCGCAGGTGACCTTCCAGCGGCTGTACTCGGCCTTCTTGGGCCCGATCGGCGCGAACCCGGACTCCAGCAGGGTGCTGCCGGTGGCGACCGCGGCCTGCCCCGGCGGCGAAGCGGGGGTGATGCACGTCGGCGCGTCGGTGCCGGTGTACCAGCCGAAGGGCCGCTTGGTGCTCGGCGGGTTGATGGGCGCGTCGGGGTTCGAAGTCCGCAGGTCCAGGAGCCGCGCTTCGCAGACGGCGGTTCCTTCGGCGACGCAGCCGTCCAGCAGGCCGTCCTGGCTGTGCTGCGTGTAGGTCGCGCCCGCCGGCAGGGTCACGCGCATGGTCCCGACGACGATCTGCGGGCCCGCGGGCTTCGCCGGCTGCGCCGGTTCCGCGGGTGACGTGCAGGCGGCGGCGCTCAGGGCGACCGCGACGGCCAGGACGCAGTGCCGGAAGGACACGGCTCACCTCTTCTCGTCGGACCTCCGGTTTCACCGTGGATCATCCCTCCGGGTGAACCCGCCTCCAGCGCCGGGGCTCCGTGACCTGGGGTACACCCGGCGAGGGCGGCCCGGGCGCCGGCGGTGGGGGCGTGGGACACTGGTCGGGTTATGACTGCCCTCCCGCTCGTCTTCGACGCCCCCAAGCGCGGCCTGCCGCCGCGCCACCTCGCCGACCTCTCGGTGGCCGAGCGCGCCGCCGCGGTGGCCGAGCTGGGGGAGAAGCCGTTCCGCGCGAAGCAGCTGTCGAACCACTACTTCTCGCGCCTGACGGTGGACCCGGCGGAGATGACGGACATCCCGGCGGCTTCCCGGGATCGCTTGGTCGCCGACCTGATGCCGACGCTGCTGACCGAGGTCCGCGCGTTGGCGGCGGACAACGGCGCGACGCGCAAGACGCTGTGGCGGGCGCATGACGGCACGCTGCTGGAGAGCGTCCTGATGCGCTACCCGGACCGCGCGACGCTGTGCATCTCGAGCCAGGCGGGCTGCGGCATGGCGTGCCCGTTCTGCGCGACGGGCCAGGGCGGTCTGGACCGCAACCTGTCGACGGCGGAGATCGTGGACCAGGTCCGTTCGGCGGCGGCGGTCATGCGCGACGGCAAGATGCCGGGCGGCCCCGGACGGCTGTCGAACATCGTCTTCATGGGCATGGGCGAGCCGCTGGCGAACTACAAGCGGGTGGTGGCGGCGGTGCGTCGCATCACGGATCCCGCGCCTGGTGGGCTGGGGATCGGCCAGCGGTCGGTGACGGTGTCGACGGTGGGGTTGGCACCGGCGATCCGCAAGCTGGCGGACGAGAAGATGCAGGTGCGGCTGGCGGTGTCGTTGCACACGCCGGACGACGAGCTGCGGGACACGCTGGTGCCGGTGAACAACCGGTGGTCGGTGGACGAGGTTCTATCGGCCGCCCGGTACTACGCCGACACGTCGGGGCGTCGGGTGTCCATCGAGTACGCGTTGATCCGGGACATCAACGACCAGCCGTGGCGGGCGGAGCTGCTGGCTCGCCGGCTGCGGCAGCACCTGGGCCAGCTCGTCCATGTCAACGTGATCCCGTTGAACCCGACGCCGGGTTCGAAGTGGGACGCGTCGCCGAAGCCGGTGGAGCGGGAGTTCGTGCGCCTGGTGAATGCGGGCGGAGTAGCCTGCACCGTGCGGGACACGCGCGGCCAGGAGATCGCCGCCGCCTGTGGGCAGCTTGCTGCCGAGGGCTGAGTTTTCGTTTCAGTGATGGAGAGTTTGTCGTGATGTATGCCCCCAGCCTGCTGGACCCGGCTGCGGAATCGTTGAGGCTGGCGGACTTCACGGGCGCGACGGACGTCGCCCGCGAGGCGCGGACGTTGCTGGGTGACCGGTTCAGCTCGGTGACGTTCATGTACGTCCTGATGCGAGCGTTCGAGGTGGAGTACGCGGCGGCGTGCGACGCCGCCCGCTGGCACGAGTTCCACGGCGGCCCGCGGGCGCTGTCGGACGCCGATCTGGAGAAGCTGCTCGCTCCGTGGCTCGACCGCTGACCTGAGACGCCGGCCGCGCTAGTCGGTTTGGGATTGTCGTTCGGCGAGCACACGAAGTGAATGCAGAAGATCGCGCTGGTAGGTCGCCGGTTGGTGTTCGGCCAGGCCTTGCCAGATGTCGATGGCTTCGATGATCGCCGTAGAGGCCTCCTCCCGATGCCCGGCTGCGGAAAGAGTCACCGAAAGATTGTTCAACGCCTTTGCGAGGTCGCGAAGGTACATGCGCGGCTGTCGTTCGGCCAGCCGACGCCAGAGACCAACCGCCTCGGTGGCGATGTCCAATGCTTCGTCGAGTCTTCCCAGGTGCGCATGCCGAGTGCCGAGATTGTTCAAGCTCGACGCAAGGTCGGGAAGATGGGCGTCCGGATGATGCTCGGCCAGCCGACGCCAGATGTCGACGGCCTCGGTGCTCGCGACGAGCGCCTCCTCGTGACAGTCCAGTTCTCTGAGCCGCACGGAGCGGCTGTTGAGACTGGATGCGAGATCGGCCAGGTACACGTCGGGCAGTCGTTCGGCCAGCCGGCGGCGAAGATCGACCGCCTCGGTGATCGCGACCAGCCCTTCCGCTGCCCGCCCGGATGCGCCCAGAGCGAACGAGAGGTTGTGCAAGCCGGCCGCGAGGCCGGGAACTTCGCTGTCCGGGCGTTCACGGACCAGCCGGCGCGAGATCTCGACCCCTTCGGTGATTGCCGCCAGTCCTTCTTCCAGCCGCCCCGCCTGACGCAACTGGCTCGCGAGTTTGTTCAGAACCTGGGCCAGTTGACGCAAATGGGAGTCAGGTCGATCCTGCACGAGTTCGCGGCAAAGCTCGACCGCTTCCGAGGCCGCCGCCAGTGCTTCCTCGGAATGCCCCAGGTCATTCAGCCTGACGGAATGGTTCTCCAAAGCGGCGACAAGGTCCTGGCAGTGAGCGCCCGGGCGCCGTTCTGCCAGCCGCCGAACGATCTCGACCGCTTCAGCGGCGTCCGCGAGCCCCTCCTCGCCGCGCCCCAGGACGCCCAACCGCGCTGAACGGTTGTGCAAGCTGGCGGCAAGCCCGACAAGGTGGCTTTCCGGTTGTTCGCGCGCCAGTCGACGGTAGAGCTCGACGGTTTCGGTGGTGACGGCCAGTGCTTCTTCCAGCTGCCCCATTTCCGCCAGCCGGCCGGACAAGCCGTTCAAGCTCTCCGCGAGGCCTGGCAGGTAGGTGTCCGGTTGCCCTTCCGCTTGGCGCCGTCGGATTTCGACCGCTTCACGTGCCAGAACCAGGGCTTCTTCCGGCTGATGTAGCTCACTGAGGCGAAGGGAAAGGCTGTGCAGGCTGGAGGCGAGGTAGGACTCCGAGTAGTCGCCCGTTGCCCGGCGGTGGAATTCGACTGCTCGGCGGGCGACGTCGACCGCTTCCTCGATACGCCCTGTATCGCACAGCCGACCTGAATAGTTGGTCAAGCACATGGCTAGCTCGAGGAGGTGCTCGTCGGGTTGCTGCTTGACCACGCGACTGAAGCGCTCGAGGGACTCCTCCGCAGCGGCCAGCGCTTCGTCGACGCGCCCCACACTGCCCAGCCGGATCGAGAGGTTGGTCAAGCTGCCGGCGAGGGTGGGCAGGTGGACACTCGGCCGGTACTCGGCGAGAGTTCGCCGGATTGTGACGGCTTCGACAATGGAGCCGAGGCTCTCTTCGTGATGCCCGAGATAGCCGAGCCGAACCGAAAGATTGTTCAAGGCCGTAGCCAGGCCTTCGAGGTGGAATTCGAACTCATCGTCCAGAGGGATGGTCCGTTGTCGTTCGACCAGGGCGCGGTGAACCGAGACGGCGACGTCGCCGAGCACCATGCTCTGCAGCGGGAACAGGGATGACATTTTCCAAAGGAGACCTCGGTCCGTTGCGGGATCGGCGGCGACCTCCTCGAGAGCGCGTAGGAGCGGTGCCGGGGCTTCGACCTGATGCGCGACATCGAGTGCCGCCAGCAGCATCGCCGGGGACTTCACACACAGCGCGGTGACCGCACGGGCGACCTGCGTCCCGAAGACGGTGTGCGCGGCCGCGCGAACAGCCACGGTGAGCATGCGCTGAACTTGCTCTTCGCCCGATGTTGCGGCAAGGGCCGTGAGCAAGCAGGCCCTCGTTGTGTCCAGCAGCAGCCGGCCGATGTGCCGTTCCGCGAGCCGATCGGGCGCCAACCCCTCGAAACCACCTTCACTGGTCATGGGGTACAGGTGCAGCAACCACACACGGAGAGCTTCGCGGCGGTCGCGACCCAGGTCGGCGACCGCCGAAATGCCGGTCAGCAGCCCATCGAGTTCTTCGACGGTCCGCGGGGCGAGCAGCGTCGCAGCGGCGACAACATCGTCCAGCATCCCCGACGACGCACAGTGGAGCAGTCCGTGAGCGACGGCGGTTTTTCGCCAGTAGCCGCGTTCGTGGTCGAGCAGCCGATCCTCGGGTCCCCGCGCTGCGTCAGCGGGTGGCCGTCCCGGCGTCGTCGCGTCCAGCAGGTCGGCGAGAGCGGTCATCTGGACGGCCAAGACCGTACGACCCCGGATGTTCGGCGCCGGCTGCGCCGCGAGCGTGGCCGCAGCGGTCCGCCAGGCGTTGGTGTCGAGGTCGGGGATCCGGGAGATCGTGGCCGAGAACGCAGTCAATGCCGCCCGATAGCTGTCTCGGCGTGCGCCGTCTGTGTCGTCCAAGACCGGCAGTGCAGTCACAGAGGTTGTCTCCGCGAGATCACGCAGCGACTCCCCCTCGGCAGGTAGCTGACTCCACCATGCTCCTGCGGTCCGTGCGAGCATCAGGACCTTCACCGGGACCGGGTTGGCACGCTGCGTCAGCACATCGGCCAGCGGCGCCAGCTGCGAGGCCCGGCCTTCGGCGTAGTCGACCACCACCAAGGTCGGAGTCCGGACGTCGGCCAACACTTGGAGTTGCTGCGCCGTGATACCCGGGTCCAGCCAAATGGTGGACCACCCGTCTCGGGCGAGGTCTTCGCCCAGCCGGTGGGCCAGGCGGGTTTTGCCCTGACCGCCCGGACCGTGCAACAGCCACGTCCCCGGTCCCGGTCGGCTCGCCCACGCCTTCAGCCTGGCGAGGACTTCTTCGCGGCCGCGGAAAGGGACAACTGCGCGTCGCGCCGGCAACAGCCCCGCGGGAGACGTGACCAGCCCCCCGTATACAGCCCTGGCGGGAGCGTCGGTCAGCGGTCGCAGTTCGATCGCGTGACATTCGACGAAAGCGAGTTCGTCATGCGCTGTCACGATTTTGGTGAAGCCCGGGTCGCGCAGCAGCAGGGACACGGGCACCGCCTCGAGCGCGGCGTGCGCCCGGTCCTGCAGATCGGCCGTGACGACCCCGGTCAGCAGACCGTCGCAGAACAGTGCCGCGCCTGACAGGCCGCCCCAGGGCGACGTGCCTTCCGGCGGGTGACCCCGCAGCTTCATCACGTACTGGTCGCCGACGATCCGGTCGCCCGGATTAAGGGTTCCTGTCAGCTGCTCGATTTCGACCGGACGATCCGAGCGTTGCGCCAGAGTCGGCGCACCCCAGCACTCGCAGCCGATGCCCGGACGGTGCGTCACCGTCTTGCCCCACGAGACCCGACCCGGTTCGAGTGTCGGCCAGGTCGGATCGTGCACCTCGAGCAACGCCGCGTCGTCCCGGCCCCCTGGGGTTCCACGCCACACGACGTTGGCGGTGAACGTACCCTCGCGGCCGGGCCGGAACACCGACGTGGACGAAGCGACCTCGCCCACCACATGTGCCGACGTCAGCACCAGCCGAGGCGCGATGACGTATCCGGAACCCGGGCGATCGTCCGGCCCGGTCACCGCGGCAACACGCTCCCACTCCACCCGCGAAATCTCTCTTCGCTCAGCGGCCCGTACGACCCGACACGTCACCCGGGCCTGCCGGACGGGCTTGGTCACCCGCGACCAGAAGGTCCCCGCCACCGGCCGAGCGCGGTGTCACCGTGACCTTCACCTTTTGTGTTCTCCCGCGAGCCATCCCACCTTCGGCGTCCCCCGAGATGACCCACGCCTTGAACCCGCTCTTCATTTTGGCGTCGCGTCGCAACTCGACTGAGAACTCCAGTTCTATGGGCCCCACCACGAACTCCAGTTCGGCGTCCGCGCGCCAGGCGACCGCCTCCAGAAGCTCTTCGCGTACCGAGGCCACCGCATCGGCAAGTTCGATTTCCATAGCGACACAATCGCATACCCCCGGGTGAGGCAGTATTCGACACCCGCTTGTGGCAGGGGACGTAGGAGCATCCGCGACGATCATTCGTGAAAGCTGCTCGATTCGTGAGTCGATGTATCCGGGACTGCGGATTCCTCATACTCTTCTTCCGACGAGTGTGGCAGCGCGACGAGAGCCTGTTGCGGAAGGGTGCGTCGGCGAGTGAGGCCGCTTCGGCGTTTTGGATTCGGAGGCGGCCGGCGCACCAGGGCCTCTGTGTGGCGTCGCCCAGTCATGCCTGGCTCCAGGCTCCTGGCCGCTGCTGGCTGCGGAGGAGCTTCAGCTCGAGGTCGTGTCCGGTCGCGGCGCGACTGAAGTCGGCGCCGGAGGTTGCGCAGCCGGCGGAATTCTGCCCGTAGGGCCAGGACGGGCTGGGCGTTCGGGCAACGCTGCGCCCTGACGGGCACCCGTGAACAACCTGATTTCGTTTCCGGCGTCTTCCGGACACAAAGCTTCGACAAAGGCTGCGTGAGGGGCGCTGAGATGGAATTCACCGCGAAGAAGACAATCAAAATCGCCATGGTTGCCGGGGCATTCGCCGTCACCAGTCTGCTTTCCGCGTGCAGCGGGAACAGCGTCGTGGGCAATGGTTCTCCGGTGAAAAACGAGACGGCGACGGCGGCCGCGGAGCAGGTGCCGGAAGGGCGCGGCCAGGGGGCTGCCACGGGAGGTTCCGGCGCCGCGTCGGGCGGCGACGTCAACTGCAGCCAGTACGGCGGCCAGGTCGGCGCGCCCGGGCGGCCGAAGATGGACCTGATCGCGGTGGCCGCCGCCGATGGCACCACGCCAGGTTGCACCGAGGCGTTCACCGTGATCACCGAGTACTACCGGAAGCTGCCGCAGGCCGAAGGCCCTGGTGAGCGGGTCCTCGACGTCCAGGGGAAGTGGACTTGCGCCCGTCAGACGGGTTCTGCCGGCAGCCAGGGCGCCGTCGTTTGCGGGGTGCCCGACAACTCCCTGCAACTGGAGACCAGGCCTTCGGCCGGCACCGGCCAGGCGCCGGTCCGCAAGTTCCCGAACACCACCCAGGCGGTGCAGTTCACCGGGTACGACGCCGGTGTGCAGATGGTCCGCTTCCAGCTGGTCACGCGCCAGGAGGGCGGTCCGGACAACAGCCACTACGTACCGCTCGACGGCAAGACCTACCGGCTCCCGCTGCAGAAGGGTGGCAAAGTGTTCAGCGCGGCCACCCTGTGCCCCGTCGAATCGGTCACCATCGACGGTCAGGGCTACGGCAACGGGCCGTGCGGTCAGAATCAGCTGCTGCAGCACCTGAAGGACGGCAATTCGATCCTCGCGCAGATCAGCGTGAACGGCGACGACCAGATCACCACGGTCAAGGAGATCTACCACCCCTGATCCAGGAAATCGAAAACCGGCAGCCGGGAATTCGCCCGGCTGCCGGTCTTTCGCGGTCAGCCCGGAGAATGTTCCGACGGTGGGTTGGGGCCTCAGCCTTTCGGAGGTGTAGTGGACTCCCGGGCCGTAACTGATCCATCGGGGACACCGGGCCGGGGGAGGGCTTCGATGATGCTGTCGTACGGTTCGTCCTCGTGGTGTCCCTGCCGGCTGGGCTGAGCGTCGCGTTGCCGGCCTTCGCCACGAGAACGGATGTCGATGACTTCCTATCCGGACTTCGGCGTACTGCTGCGTCGGCTGGCGGCGTCGAGGAACCTCGACCTGGACCGGTTGCCGGTCGGCGTTCCGGCGGCGGAGCTTCAGCCGGTGCTGCGGGGGAGTGTTCCGGCTGAGCCGTCACTGCTGCGCCGGCTGGCGCCGGTGCTCGTCGTGCATGCCGCCGACCTGTTCGTGATCGCGCGGGTGCCCGTGCCCGGCGATCTGGCTCCCGTGGACCCGGCGGCGGGCCGGGAAGCCGTGGACGTGGCGGGACTGGCGAAAGACCTGCCGCCGGAACACCGGAGCCGCTTGCTGCGTTCCGCACGATCGTTGTCGCGGCAGGACAGTGTCCAGCCGGTTCCCGGGCCGCCGGCTCATGTCCACTACGCGCCGGGTGCCGGTGCGGTGCTCATCCGGCTGTTCGAAGTCCGGAACCTGGGATGGACGTCGTCCGCGAAAGTGCTTCACCTGCTGACCGGCGTGTCCCTGTCGGCGGCCACGATGGGGGCGGTCGGACATGGCCGCAAGGAGCTGACGCCCGGCCTGGCAGCGGCGTTCGCCGTCGCGTTGGGGCTCGAGTTCGACATCGTCGCGGCGATTTCCGGGGTCACCCCCTCGGCGGATGTCCCGCGGATTCCGGTGTCGGCCGAGCTGGCCCAGCTGGTTTGGGAGCTTCGCCGCCTTACTGTCGCTCAGATCGGGCAGCTCGTCCGGGAGGCCGGGTAACCGAAGAAGCCGGCGGGCGTACCTGTCCGCCAGGCAGACCGAGGCCTCGGTTCGCTGAGCTGCCCTGCCACGTCCGCCATTGGCGGTTGCCGGGTCGGCTGGTGGAGAAGGCGCGCCACTCCGGAACTCCTGGCAGCGCTGCGCCGCTCGGCCGGCGGGCATGATGGGCGCGTGTGCGCCTATGTGCTGGTGGCCGAGGATGATCCCAAACAGGCCGAGCTGGTCCGCCGCTACCTGAGCCATGAACGGCATACCGTGCTCGTCGTGGCCGACGGCCGTTCGGCGATCGACGAAGTCCGTCGGCAGCCGCCTGACCTGCTCGTTCTCGACGTCATGATGCCCGGTGTCGACGGGCTTGACGTCTGCCGGGTGCTGCGGCGTGAGTACGACCTCCCCGTGTTGATGGTCACCGCGCGGGCCGGGGCCGAGGACAAGCTGCTCGGCTTCGACCTGGGCGCCGACGACTACCTCACCAAGCCCTACGACCCGCGGGAGCTCATGGCCAGGGTGCGGGCCCTGCTGCGGCGGACCCGGCCCGCCACCGGGACCGCCGCCCCGCCGTTGCGCGTGGGTGATCTGTCGCTGGACGTGCTGCGGCACGAAGTGCGGGTCGGTGATCGGCTCGTCGCGTGCACCCCGGCCGAGTTCCGGATCCTCGCCACCCTCACCGCCGCGCCCGGGCAGGTGTTCAGCCGGGCCCAGCTGCTCGAGCACGCCTACGGGCTCGACGGGTTCATCACCGGACGGACCATCGACGTGCACGTGCGCAACCTGCGCAAGAAGGTCGAGGCCGATCCGGCCGAGCCCCGGTACCTGCGGACCGTCTACGGCGTCGGCTACAAGATCGTCGACGGCCGTGCCGGTGACTGAACCGCGCCGCCGCGGGCTGCGGTTGCGGCTGCTCGCCGGGATGACGCTCGTCGCCGTGTGCTCGATCGGGGCGACCGCTTGGCTGTCCGTGCAGAGCACCACCGGCACCTTGCGAGCCGCGCAGGGGCAGAACCAGGCCAGCGTCACCCGGATCTACGACGGCGTGCTGGCCTTCGGCGCCACCCACCCCAGCTGGACGGGCATCGCGCCCGTCCTCGCCGAGCTGAGCAGGCAGACCGGGCTGCGGATCGGGCTCACCACCGGCAACCGGGTGCCCATCGCCGGCGCTTTCGGGCCCGACGACCCGCCGCTGCCCGCTCATCCTTCCGCCGTGGCCGACCCCTTGGCCGTCGACGTGACGCTGGCGCCGAAGGCGCCCGACGACCGCATCGACCCGCGGGCGGTGGGGCCGTTCCGGCTGCTGCCGCAGGAACGGGACGAGGTGCGGGCGGTCGCGGAGAAACAGGTGGCCTGCCTGGCCGCGGACGGGCAGCCCGCCGAGATCGCCGTGACCGAGAGCGGCCGGTCCTACGCCCGGACGAGCCGGCCCGATCGCTGCGACGCGGACACGGCCGCCCCGGCCGTGACCGAGAAGCTCGCGCTGCAGGTGCTCGACGACTACCTGGGCAAATGCCTGAAGGACCGCGGGAAGCGGCCCTACGGCGTGGTCCTGGCCGCCGACGGCGGGTTCAAGCCGGCCGAAGCGGGCGCCGACCGGCAGGTGTTCTTCGACTGCCTCGGCGCGAGCAGGCGGATCCAGCTCACGTCGTACGTCGCGCCGGCGGCCCTGCTGTTCGTCAGCGCGCCGCCGGACGCCCCGACCGTGGTCGGGCTGCCCGCCGCCGGGGCGGTCCGGATCTTCGCCGCGGCGCTGGTGATCCTCGTGCTGACCGTCGGGGTCAGCATCCTGCTCGCGGGGCGCGTGCTCCGGCCGGTGCGGGTGCTGACCGCCGCGACCCAGCGGATGCGGGCCGGCGACCGCTCGGCCCGGGCCGAGGTGTCGGCGCGCTGGGAGATCGCGGAGCTGGCCGAGGCGTTCAACCAGATGTCCGAACACCTCGCGCGCACCGAAAAGCAGCGTAAGGACCTGGTCAGCGACGTGTCGCACGAGCTGCGCACCCCGCTGGGCACCATCCGCGGCTGGCTCGTCGCCGCGCAGGACGGCGTCGCGGACCTGGACCCGGAGCTGGTCGAATCCCTGCTGGAGGAGACGCTCGTGCTCCAGCAGCTGGTCGACGACCTGCAGGAACTGGCGTCCGCGGACGCGGGCGAGTTCCGCCTGCGGCCGGAGCCCGTGGACGCCGGCGAGCTGCTCCGGCAGGTCGCCGCGGCGCACCCGAGGGACCTGGAAGTGGAGACGTCCGGGGTGTTGCAGCTGACCGCCGATCCGGTCCGGCTGCGGCAGGCCGTGGGCAACCTGGTGGTCAACGCGATCGCGCACACGCCGCCGGACGGCCGGATCGTGCTGCGCGGGCTGCGGGAAAACGACGAGGTGGTGCTGCAGGTCGGCGACACCGGAGCCGGCATCGCCCCGGAAGACCTGCCGCACGTGTTCGACCGGTTCTGGCGGGCGGACCGGTCCCGCAGCCGGGCCACCGGCGGCCGTGGACTGGGACTGGCGATCGTGAAGCACCTGGTCGAGGCGCACGGCGGGACCGTGACGGTGACCAGCGTCGTCGGCGCGGGAACGACGTTCACCCTCCGGCTGCCGGGAGAAGGAACCTGAATCCCGTCACAACAGGTCCTTCACATTTTCCGGGCATTCTCACCGGCATGAAATCCCTGCGGTACCTCGCCGTGCTCACCGCGCTCGTGATCGCCGGCGGTTGCTCGACGCCGCCGCCTCCGGAGCAGAAGGTGGCCACCCTCCAGACCTCCCAGGCCACCTCGGCGCCGTCCTCGGCGTCGACCGGGAGCCCCGAGGCGGCGCGGCCGCGGGAGCGGCTGGACATGACGCCGGAAGAGACCGACCAGCTCTACGAGACCTACAACCGATGCCTGGGCGAGAACGGCCTGCCCCAGAAGGGAACGGGAACGGGAACGGGTTCGGGGGTCGGAGTCGCGCCTGGCCGGCCGGACCCCGCGAAGGAGGCCGCGGCCGAAGCCGCCTGCATCGGCAAGAAGCCGTTGCCGCCGTGGGAGTACGACACCGCCAACCCGCAGGCCGCGGACTTCCTGCACAAGATGGTGCTGTGCCTGCGTGCCAAGGGCGTGCGGCTCGTCGAGGAGTCGCCGGTCAAACCGGGCGACGACCGGACCGCGATCGAGTTCGGCGGCAAGAACAACGACCCGGACTCGATCTCCAAGGGCCTCGACCTGACTCCCCGGTGCGAGAAGGAACTGTCCTCCGGCGGGGGCCGATGAAGAAGTGGCTGGTGCCCGCGCTGGCCGCGCTGCTGGTCGCCGGCGCGGGCGGGGTGCTCGTGTACAGCAGGCTCGCCGAACCGCCGTCCGCGCCGCCCCCGGCCGCACCGGCGGCCGCGGACACGGTGGAGGTCCGCAAGACCGACCTCAGCACGTCCGTCACCGTCGGCGGAACCATCGGCTACGGCCAGCCGGTGACGTTCACCGGCCGCCGGGCGGGCACGCTGACCTGGCTGCCCGCCCCTGGCACGGTGATCGGCGCGGGCAAGAAACTGTACACAGTGGACGCCAAACCGGTGCCGCTGCTGCTCGGCAGCACGCCGTTGTACCGCAAGCTGGACGTCACCGTGACGCCCGGCCCGGACGTGCGGGAGCTGCTGACCAACCTGCGCGCGTTCGGGTACCGCCTCGACGGCAAGAGCGACAAGTTCACCGCCGACACCGAAGCCGCGCTGAAACGCTGGCAGAAGGCGAACGGCATGGACGAGACCGGCTTCCTCGACGTCGGTGACGCCGTGGTCCTGCCGTCCGCCATCCGGATCGACGCGCTGAAGGCCCAGCCCGGCGCGCCGGCGGCCGGGGAACTGTTCGGCTACACCGGCGTCGGCAAGTCGGTCACCGCGCAGATCGACCCGGCGCAGATCGACGTCGCCGCCGCGAAACCCGGCACCAAGGTCTCGCTGGTGCTGCCGGGCGGCGCGCAGACCACGGGCGCGGTGACCACCCTCGCCCCGGCACCCGCGGGCCAGGGCTCGGACAGCGGGACGCCCAAGCAGATCGTGACCATCACCATCGACGACCAGAACGCGGCGGCCGCGGTGGATTCGGGGCAGGTGCAGGTGAAGCTCGCCGGCCAGAGCCGGACCGGGGTGCTGGCCGTGCCGGTCACGGCGTTGCTCGCGCTCGGCGAAGGCGGGTATGCCGTGCAGGTCGTCGAACACGGCGGCACCCGGCTCGTCGCCGTGCGGACCGGGATGTTCGCCGGAGACCTCGTCGAGGTCAGCGGCGCCGGCCTGACCGAAGGCCTGCGCGTGGTGAGGGCTTCATGACGCCGGTGCTGTCGTTGCGCGACGTCAGCAAGGTCTACGCCGGTGGCGTGCGCGCGCTCGACGGCGTGTCGTTGTCGGTGTGGCCGGGCGAACTGCTGGCCATCGCCGGCCCGTCCGGTTCCGGCAAGTCGACCCTGCTGCACCTGATGGGCACGCTCGACCGGCCGAGCGGCGGCACCCTCGAAGTCGACGGCCAGGACGTTTCGCGGCTGTCCGACCGCGGCCTGTCCGCGCTGCGGGCCCGGCGGATCGGCTTCGTGTTCCAGCAGTTCCACCTGTCCGACGGGTTGTCGGCGGCGGAGAACGTGATGACCGGGATGCTCTATGCGGGGGTGCCGCGACGCCGTCGCCGCGCGCTGGCCACCGAAGCCCTGGACCGCGTCGGTCTCGGCCACCGGACCGGGCACCGTCCCCACGAGCTGTCCGGCGGCGAACGCCAGCGCGTCGCCATCGCCCGCGCCCTGGCCCGCGACCCCGCGATCGTGCTGGCGGACGAACCGACCGGCGCCCTCGACACCGCGACCGGCCACACCATCCTCGAACTGCTCCGCACCCTCAACCAGGCGGGCGCGACCATCGCCGTCATCACCCACGACCGCGAGATCGCGGCTTCGCTGCCTCGCCGGATCGAGCTGCGCGACGGCCGGGTCCGCACGGATTCCCGGCAGCTGAACGGGGTCCTGTCGTGACCGCGCCGGTCCGGCTCGGGCCCGCCGACGTGCTGGCGCTCGGGCTGTCCGGGTTGCGCAGCCGCCCGGTGCGCGCGGTGCTGTCGGCGCTGGGCATTTCGATCGGGATCGCGACGATCATCGTGGTGTCGGGCATCCCGGCGTCGAGCCGGGTGGCCCTGGACCGGCAGCTGTCCGAACTGGGCACGAACCTGCTGCGGGCCCAGGTGACGATCGACTCGGTGACGCAGCAGCTGCCGCCGGTGCCGGAGGCCGCCGCGGAGATGGCGGCGCGGATCGGGCCGGTGCAGCGGGCCAGCGCGGTCGCCAACACGCACGCGAGCGTCCGGCGCACCGACCTCATCCCGTCCGATCAGGGGTCGGGCCTGACCGTGCTCGCGGCGCGGCCGGACCTGCTGCCGGCGATCGGCGCGAAGGTCTCGTCCGGCCGCTACCTCACCGAGAGCACGTCCGCCTTGCCGGTGGTGGTGCTGGGGGACAAGGCCGCGACCCGGCTCGGCATCACCGAGATCGGCGCGCGGGCGCCGACGGTGTGGATCGGCGACCGGTGGTTCGTGGTGTCGGGCATCCTGGCGCCCGCACCGCTCGCCCCGGACGTCGAGCGGTCCGTGCTGGTCGGCTGGGGCGCGGCCCGCCAGTGGCTGGGCTTCGACGGGCACCCGACGACCGTCTTCGTGCGGTCGGCCGAGCCCGAGGTGGAGAACGTGCGCCGGGTCCTGGCGGCCACGCTGTTCCCGGAAAACCCGGCCCGCATCGAGGTCAGCCGGCCTTCGGACGCCCTGGCGGCCAAGCGGCTCACCGAGACGGCGTTCTCCGGGCTGTTCCTCGGCCTGGCCGGGGTGGCGCTGCTGGTCGGCGGCGTGGGCGTCGCCAACACGATGGTGATTTCGGTGCTGGAGCGCAAACGGGAGATCGGCCTGCGCCGGGCGCTGGGGAGCACGCGAGGCCAGATCCGGGGCCAGTTCCTCGCGGAGTCGGTGGTGTTGTGCCTGCTCGGCGGCCTCGCCGGCGTCACGCTCGGCGTGCTGGGCGCCGGGAGTTACGCGGTGGCCCAGGGCTGGCCCGCGGTGATCCCGCCGGCCGCGCTGGCGGGCGGTGCGGGGTCCGCGCTGGCGATCGGCGTGCTGGCGGGGCTGTATCCGGCGGTTCGCGCGTCCCGGATGACTCCCACCGAGGCGCTGGCCGCCCCGTAGGTTGGGGGGATGGGTGGCAGGGAGCTGAACTGGGACGGCTGCGTCAACGTCCGGGATCTCGGGGGGCTGGGCCGGATCAGGCCGCGGGCGGTGGTCCGGATGGAGGCGCCCACCCGGTTGACCGCCGCCGGGTGGGCCGCCGCCTGGGCTTACGGGGTCCGGACCGTCGTGGATCTGCGCGATGCCGGCGAGGGCGAGCCGGACCTCGTGGCGCGGCCGGACGGGATCACCACCGTGCGGGTGCCGCTCGACCCCGTCGGTACGCCGTTTTACGAGCACTGGATGGGGATCGACGGCTTGGGCTCGCCGCTCTGCTACCCGGCCATGCTGCTCGAACACCCAGAGCGGATCGTCTCCGCCGTGCGCGCCATCGCCAACGCCGCTCCGGGATGTGTCGTGTTCCACTGCGCCGGCGGAAAGGACCGGACCGGGTTGCTGGCTCTCGTCCTGCTCACCCTGGCCGGGGCGGCGCCGGAGGAGATCGTCGCCGACTACCTGCTGACCTATCCCCGGATGAAGCAGCGGTACGACGAACTCGGGTCCCGTGACCAGCTCACTCTCGTGACCGAGCTGCTCGCCGCGCGCGGCACCACCATCGAGGCGTCGCTGACCTCGACGATCGCGTCGTTGCCGATGCCGGGCTTCCTCCTCGGCAACGGGCTTTCCGGGGCCGAGCTCGACGCCCTGCGCGCGCGGTTGACCGCCTGACGTTGCTCACCGGCCGGAACCGGCGTTAACCGGAAGCGATGAACCTCTCATAACGGACATATCCCACCCGTCCTCCGGCAAGATCATCAGGAGTCCCGGCTGGGGGACTCGATAAGGGGTAACTGATCAGAGGGGTTGTCACCATGGACAAGAACAGGTTCGTACGGCGGGCCGGCGCCGCGCTCTTCGCGGTCACCGCGGCGGCCACCGTCAGCCTCGCGGGGGCCACTTCGGCCGAGGCCGCGCTCGCCGACTGCCCGAACGGCAACATCTGCGTGTGGGATGCGGCCCGGTTCCAGGGGAAGCCGTTCTACGTGGCCAACCCGGGCTCGATCAACTACTTCAGCGGCACCCTGTGGCCCAACGACGTGGCGTCCTCGCTGTCGAACAAGACCGGCCGGGACCTCTGCTGGTACGAGCACTACGACCCGAACACCGGCGCGGTGTGGGGCCGGCACGACCACCCGTCCTACTTCCTGGACGCGCAGCAGCTGTCGCCGAACGACTCGATGAGCGCGATCGGCGTCTGCGTCTGAGCCGGTCCGGCGTGGGATGGCCCGCCCGCCATCCCACGCCGGGTGCGCGAATGGTGGCAGACAATTCCCGGCGCCGATGTTAGAACGGTATTCATGCGACCATTCTTCCGGATTTCCGTAATCGCCTCGGCCGTCGTCCTGATGACCGGCGGCGGCGTCGCCACGGCGGCCCCCGGGGACACCGTGAACGGCCAGATCGTGGGTTTCACCGCCACCGCGACCACGCTGACCGCGGTGAACCGGATCTCCAACTTCCCGCTCGGCCCCATCATCCCGTTGCCGGCGACGATTTACCGGGTGGTCGGCGGTTCCCCGCAGGTGGTGGCCGACGGCGTGGGTTTCGTGCAGTACCAGTGCGACGGCACCGCGATCAATACCTACACCGCCGTCGGCCGGGAGCTCACGGTTCCCTGCGGCTGAGGCCGTTTTCCGGCCGGATTTCGCAGAGCGACGCGCGCAGTGGTGAGCTGCCGCTGATCGGGTCGCTCGGTCCCTGGCTCAGCACGAGGTTGAGGTTGGCGCTGCCCTCGCCGACGGCCGGGTAGCCCGGCCGGCCGAGCTCGGACGCCGGCTGCCACCAGCCGTGCTGGCCGCACACCACGCCCGGGTCGAGGTTGCCGTTGAACTTGGCCCGGGCGCGGACGCTCCCCAGCGGCGTCTCCAGCCGCACCCAGTCGCCGGCCGTGATGCCGCGCGCCGCCGCTGTCTCCGGATGCAGCTCGACCTGGGGGTCGGGGGCCGACTTGCGCAGGCTCGGGATCTCGCGGTGCTGGGTTTCGCAGAAGAACAGCGACTTCGCGCACGTCAGGATCAGCGGGTAGCGGGCCGCCAGGTCCGGCCGGGAGCGCGGGCCGATCGACGGCTCGTCGTACGTCGGCAGCGGTGGGTACCCCTGCGCGCGCAGCCTCTCGGAGTACAGCTCGACCACGCCGGACGGCGTCCGGAAACCACGCTGTTCGTACTTGCGGTGAACCGTCTCCAGCGGCAGGCGGATTCCCTCCGGAGCGGCTCTCAGCTCGTCGAGGCTGACGCCGCTGGGCGCGAGCTGGTACCGCCAGGCCGCCTCGACGTCGCCGCCGAAGAAGTGCTCGCCCAGGCCGAGTGCGACCGCGAGGTCGAAGATGATCCGCAGGTCCGGACGCGCTTCCCCGCGCGGGGTGACCAGCGGCCGCCGCAGCTGGACGGTCGCCTGCGCGTCCTGGCCGGTCTCGAACCCGATTCGCAGCGCTTCGGCTTCCCACGCGCTCGTCGCGGGCAGGACGATGTCCGCCTGCTCCGCGGTCGGGCTGAGGAACAGGTCCGTGTGCACGAAGAAGTCGAGCGCGCCGAGCGCGTCCCGGCCCCGCGCGCTGTCGCCGTGGGCCATCACCAGGTTGGCGCCGAAGTTGACCAGCGCCCGCGCCCGGTACGGCACGCCGTCCAACGCCGCCTTGTAGAAGTCCTCGCCGGTGACGAACTCGAACCGCGCCGGGCCGAGCGGCCGCTCCCGGACGCCGATGGCCTTGGCGCGCTGCCCGGGCGGAAGCAGCTGTGCCCCGTCGACCGGGTTGGCCGGGACCGGCGTGAACAGGACGTTCCCGCCCGGCACGTCGAGGCACCCCGTGAGCGCGTACAGCTGGCCGATGGCCCGCACGGTCTGGGTCGCGTTGCTGTGCTGTTCGAGCCCGCTCCACGTGTAGAACGCGAGCGGGCGCGCTTCCCAGAGCAGCCGGGCCACGGCGGTGATCTGCGCGGCGGGCACGCCGGTGATCTGCTCGGCCACCTCGGGGGCGAACCGCGCGCACTCCTCGGCGATCAGGTCCCACACCCGGCGCGTGGGCACGTCGCCCGGTTCTGTTCCGGGTGCGAGCAGTTCGCCGGTGTCGGTACGGACCTGCCACGACGCGTTCGTCCAGCGCTCGACGAACCCGGTGTCGTACCAGCCGTTCTCGATCATCACGTGCGTGATCGCCAGCGCCAGCGCCGCGTCCGTGCCGGGGCGGACGCGCAGCCACTGGTCCGCCTTGCTCGCCAGGCCGGCCCGGCGGGGGTCGACCACGACGAGCTTCGCGCCCCGCCGCAGCGCGGCCGTGGTCGCGGTCGCGTGCGCGAGCCGGGACACCGACGGGTTGTACCCCCAGTAGAGGACGCAGCCGGCGTTGTCGAGGTCGGGCAGGTAGGCGCCCGGCACCGGCTCGCCCCAGGTGTAGGTGGTCGCGAGGTGGCGGCCCCAGCCGCACAGCTCCATGTAGGTGAGCAGGTTGGGGCTGCCGAAGGCCCGCCGGAGCCGCTGCAGCCAGTCGACCGAGTCCGACATCGCCGACGTCGACGGCGAGGCGCTGCCGAACACCACCGCTTCCGGCCCCGACTCCGCGGCGATCGCCGTCAGCCGCGCGGCGATCGTGGCCAGTGCTTCGTCCCAACCGAGCGGTTCCCAGCCCGGGTCGGCCGCGCCCTTCGGGGCGGTCCGGCGCAGGGGGTGCGGCAGCCGGTCGGGGTGCGCGACGATCTCCGGCGCCGCCTTGCCCTTGACGCAGATCGCCCCGCCCGTCGGATGGCCCGGCAGGGGGCGAAGCGCCAGCAGACGCCCGTCCTCGACCGTCGCGGTGGCCCCGCAGCGGGACACACACAGTGGGCAGAACGTCGCCACCTCGGTCGTCGTCATCCCGCACCTCCGAACCGAGCCTCTGTCCAAGGAATCGCGTCCGGCTCCGATGCCGTAACAACCGCGCGCGTCAGCGTGGTCCGGCCGGCGCCCAGAGGCCGTCCGCGTCGCCCGCTTCCAGGCGGCCGCGGTACACGCCGATCTTGCGGTCGATCAGCTCGAGGTTCTCCTGCAGCTCGGCCAGCCGGGCCAGCACGTCGGCGCGGTGCTCCTCCAGCAGCGCCAGCCGTTCCTGCTCGTTGCCGCGGCCGGCGGCGACGAGGTCCGCGTACCGGCGGATCGTCTTGATCGGCATGCCCGTGGCCCGCAGCTTGGTGCAGATCTTGATCCAGTCCAGGTCCAGCTGCCGGTACCGGCGCCGGCCGCCGCTGGTGCGGTCGACCCGGGTCACCACCAGGCCCGCTCGTTCGTAGTAGCGCAGCGTGTGCGCGCTGACTCCGGTGCGGCGGGCCGCGTCCGCGATCGTCAGCCCCTCCGCGGGGATCGGCTTGACTTCGAGCACGCTCTAAATCCTAGCGTCGGATCCATGAACGTTCCGACTTCGCGCCGCCCGGCGCTCGTGCTCGCGATCTGCTGCGCCAGCATCGTCGTCGTGGTGATGGACATCTCCATCGTCACCGTCGCGCTGCCGTCGATCCGCCGCGACCTGGGCGCGTCCGTCTCCGGTCTGCAGTGGACGGTCGACGCCTACACGCTGGTGCTGGCCGGGTTCCTCGTGCTCGCCGGGTCGGCCGCCGACCGGTTCGGCCGCAAGCGCGTCTTCCAGTGCGGCCTGGCCCTCTTCGGCCTCGGGTCACTGCTGTGCAGCCTGGCTCCGGGCATCGGCTGGCTGATCGCGGCGCGCGCCGTGCAGGCCGCCGGCGGCACCATGCTGAACCCGGTCGCGATGGCCATCGTCGCCACCACCTTCCCCGTCCCGGCCGAACGCGCCCGCGCGATCGGCGTGTTCGGCTCGATGTCCGGCTTGGCGCTGGCGCTCGGGCCGATCCTCGGCGGCGTGCTGGTCGACGCCTTCGGCTGGCGGGCCGTCTTCTGGGTCAACGTCCCGATCATCGCCGCCGCGCTGGTCGCCACCGCGCTGTTCGTGCCCGAGTCCCGCGCGCCGCGGGCCCGCCGGTTCGACCCCGTGGGACAGGTGCTCGTGGTCGTCGTGCTCGGCAGCGTCGTCTACGCCCTCATCGAAGCGCGCTCGCTGGGCTGGACGTCGCCGGAGATCCTCGGCCTGCTCGCCCTCGCCGGGCTCGGCGTGCTCGGGCTCCTGGCCTGCGAACCCCGCCGCGCCGACCCGCTGCTGGAGCTGCGCCTGTTCCGCAGCATCGCCTTCAGCTCGGCGATCCTCATGGCACTGCTGGCCCTGTGCGGGTTCGGGATCTTCCTGTTCACCGCCACCCAGTACCTCCAGGACGTCCGCGGCATGACGGCACTGGCGGCCGGGCTGTACCTGCTGCCGGTCGGGCTGCTCGTCCTCGTCCTGTCCCCGCGGACCGGGCGGCTCGTCGGCACCCGCGGCCCGCGGGGGCCGCTGGTCGTCGCCGGAGCCGCGCTCACGGCGGGCGGCGCCGCCGCGGCGGCGTGGCTCGGCCCGGCGACGCCGCTGCCCGTGGTGCTGGCGACCTTCGTGCTGTTCGGCGTCTTCCTCGGCACGGTCAACCCGCCGATCACCAACACCGCCGTCTCCGGGATGCCGGCTTCGATGGCCGGGCTGGCCGCCTCGCTGGCGTCCTCGGGACGTCAGACCGGCACGACCCTGGGCGTCGCACTGTCGGGTCTGGGACACGGCGTGTGGTGGCTGGTCGCCGGGCTCGGTGCCGGCCTCCTCGCCCTGGCGCTGCTCGGCACCGGCCGCCGGGCGGCGGCGACGGCCCGGCGGGCGGCGGGCCTGTTCGACGAGCTCAGCCTCCCGCGACCGACGGGATGATCTGCACCTCGGCGGCGTCGCGGAGCACGGCCGCGGGACCGCCGCGGTGGCGGCACTCCTCGCCGTCGACGTAGAAGTTGACGTACCGGCGCAGCCCCGCCTGTTCGTCGCGCAGCCGTCGTTCCAGTGCCGGGTACCGCTGCGCGAGCGCGTCGAGCAGGGTGCCCAGCGTGGCCGGCTCGCCGACCTCGACGTCCAGCCGGGACTCGCCGCCGGCCTTGTCCCGCAGCGTCCCGGGCAGCAGCACGGTGATCCGCACGGCTCACACCCTCGCGGCGCGGACGCACAGCACGTCGGGCAGGTGCGCGGCGACGAGCTGCCAGCTGTCGCCGTCGTCCCGGCTGGCGTAGACGTCACCGGTCCGCGAGCCGAAGTACACCCCGGCCGGGTCGGCGTCGTCGGTGCACATCGCGTCCCGCATGACGCCGGCCCAGTACCCGTCCGGCAGGCCCGGCCCCAGCGCCTCCCACGACTTACCGGCGTCCTCGCTGCGGTACACCCGGCACCGGCCCTCCGGCGGGAACCGCATCGCGTCCGCGACCAGCGGGAACGTGTAGATCACCTCGGGCCGGTGGGGGTGGACGACCATCGGGAAGCCGAAGTCGCTGGGCAGGCCGTCGGCGATGGACTGCCAGGTCGCGCCGGCGTCGTCGCTGCGGTAGACGCCGTGGTGGACCTGCGCGAACAGGCGGTCCGGCTCGGCCGGGTGGCGGGCGACCTTGTGCACGCACTGGCCGTATTCGGGGTACGGGTCGGGCACGTGGACGGCCTTGATGCCGGTGTTGCTCGCCTGCCAGGACTCACCGCCGTCTTCGGAGCGGTAGACGCCGCCGGTCGACATCGCCACGGTGATCCGGCCGGGCTCGCTCGGGTGGGGGAGCACGGTGTGGATGGCCTTGCCGCCGCCCCCGGGCGTCCAGTGCTCCCGGTGCGGGTGGTCCCACAGGCCACGGACCAGCTCGTAGGTGCGGCCGCCGTCGGTCGAACGGAACAGCGCGGACGGCTCGGTGCCCGCGTAGACGACGTCCGGCTCGCTCGCCGGGCCGGGGACGAGCTGCCACGCCCGGACGAGCGATTCGCCGGTGTCCGCGGGGAACGCGATCGGGGCGTGGTCGGGTTCGGCCCAGGTCGCGCCCAGGTCGTCGCTGGTGGCCACGCCCGGCCCGAAGTGCTCGCTGGTGATCCCGGCCAGCACCCGGGGCGTGGCGCGGCGCGTGTCGATGCCGACCGCGTAGACGTCGGTCATGGGGTGGTGCGGGCCGGTCACCTCCCAGCTCGTCCGGTCGTCCGTGCCGGTCGCCAGCCACAGACCCTTGCGCGTGCCGATAGCGAGCAGGACAGCCATTCCGGAACCTTCCCTTCGAGGTGACGCGCGTCACAATACTCCGCTCGGGAAAATGTCCCGGAGAAATGTCGAGAGCCGCGCGCGGCCGATCGACGCGGGGGTGAAGGCCGGTCACCGCGTCCGGAACAGAACCGGACCCCGGTCGGAAAACCAGGGAGCAGACCATGCGTTTCCTCATGATGCACCGGATCGACGAGAACGACCCCGAGGCGTGGAACCCGAGCCCGGAGTTCATCGAGAAGATGGGCGGGTTCATCCAGGAGTCGGCGGAGAAGGGGATCCTGATCACCGCGGAGGGCGTGCACAAGACGGACAAGGGCTCGCTGGTCCGCAAGCCCCGCGGCGCGGCGATCCGCGTCACCGACGGCCCGTTCGCCGAGGCCAAGGAGGTCATCGGCGGGTTCGCGCTGATCAACGCGGCGGACCGGGCCGAGGCCGTCGAGTTCGCCAAGCGGTACGTCGAGCTGTTCGACATGGAGATCGAGGTCGAGGTGCGCCAGGTCGTCGAGTTCGAAGACATCGAGGCTCAGGCCCAGGCGTGACGGCGGCCGGTGGCGCTAGGCTGGCCCGGAACGACACTCTGGGGGTGGAGCGATGTTCCTGGTCACCGGCGCCACCGGCAACGTCGGCGCGGAAGTGGTTTCGGCGCTCGCCGGGGCGGGGGCGCCGGTCCGGGCGCTGGTGCGCCGGCCGGACGCCGAACTGCCGCAAGGCGCCGAGGCCGCCGTGGGCGACCTCAACGATCACGGCACCCTCGACGACGCGCTCAAGGGCGTCGAAGGGGTCTTCCTGCTGCCCGGCTACGAGGACATGCCGGGCATGCTGGCCAGGGCGCGAGACGCGGGCGTGCGGCGGATCGTGCTGCTGTCCGGCGGTTCCGCCGCCCTCGAGAACCTGGACAACGCGGTCTCGCGGTACATGACGCTGGCCGAACGGGCGGTGCGCGAGTCGGGGCTGGACTGGACGTTCCTGCGGCCGCGGGCGTTCATGTCGAACGCCCTGCGCTGGCTGCCGCAACTGCGTGAGGGCGACACCGTCCGCGTGCAGTTCCCCACCGTCGCGGCCGCCTGCGTGGACCCGGCCGACATCGCGGCGGTGGCGGCTCTCGCCCTGGCCGGCGGCCACGAGGGACGGATCCACGAACTGACCGGGCCGGTCGCGATGCGGCCCGCGGAGCAGGTCGCCGTGCTGGCTTCCGTGCTGGGCCGGGACCTCCGGGCAGCGGAACTGTCGAACGACGAGACGCGCGCGGAGCTCGAGGCGAGCATGCCGCGCGAGTACGTCGACGCGTTTTGGAACTTCTACGTCGAGGGGACCCTCGACGAGGCGACGGTGTACCCCGCGGTCCCCGAAGTGACCGGGCGCCCCGCCCGCACCTTCGCCGAGTGGGCCGAGGCGCACGCCGGCGCCTTCCGCTGAGGCGCCGCCGTTCGGTTGAGGGGCGTTGTGCTCCGGTTCGCCGCGGGCCAAGGTGGTTCTGCTGTCGGGCACCGGGTGCGGGGGAGCGGACGTGGGCGAGGTCGAGCGGCGGCGGTCGTGGCCCGACGTCTCCGCCGTGCTGGCCGTCGTGCTCGCGGTTCCCGTCGTCGCCGGCGGCCTGCTGGTGCTCGCCCTGCTGGGGAAGCTCGTCTGGCCCGCGTGGTTCTGGGTGGTGCCGGCCGGCTGGGTGGTGGCCGGCGGGATCACCTTCGTGCCCGCCTTCGAGCACTTCCTGTTGCCGCTGCTGTTCGGCATGCGGTCGCCGACCACGCGGGAGCTGGCGCGGCTCACCCCCTGCTGGCAGGACGTGTGCGAGGCGGCGGGCGTGGACGGCGGCCGCTACCGGCTGTGGGTGGACCGGTCGCGCGAGCTGAACGCGTTCGCGGCGGGCGGCCGGACGGTCGCGGTGACGCGGACCGCGCTCGACCTCCCGCCGCCGGGGCTGGCGGCGATCCTGGCGCACGAACTCGGCCACCACCTCGCCGGCCACACCCGGTTTTCGCTGTTCTTCTGGTGGCTGGAGCTGCCGGCGCGGATCCTCGCCCGGCTCGTCCGGTGGCTGGCGCTGGCCGTGCCCTACGTCGGCCGCGCGTTCGCCTCCTTCGGGCGGTCGGTGGCCGTGCTCGTGACCGTGCTGCTGACGCTGGGCATCCTCACCGCCCTGGCCTTCCTCGACCCGTGGCTGCTGCTGGCCCCGCTGCTCGGCCCGGTGCTGGCCTGGTCGAAACGGCTCGGCGAGTACCGGGCCGACCTGATGGCCGCGCGGCTCGGCTACGGCCCGGAGCTGATCGCGCTGCTCAAGGAGTGGATCAGGGCGAACCGCGGCGACGAGCGGCGGCTGTGGGCGCGGCTGCTGGCCGGCCACCCGGCCCACATCGACCGGATCAAGCGGCTGAAGGAGCGCGGCTTCAGGGCGTGAGCACGACCTTGCCCGCCGGATGTCCTCCGTGAAAGAGCCGATGCTGATCGACGCCTACCCCGCCCGCAGTGCCGCCACGGCCGGGGCGAACATGGTCGCCTTGATCGCGCCCAGCGTGCCGCGGTCCTTGCCCGCCAGCGCCTGTGCCCGCCCGCGAGCCACCTCGACCACTTCGCCCTCGGCCGCGATCTCGTCCACCAGCCCGATCGCCAGCGCGTCCGGACCGCCGAAACGCCGTCCCGTGGTCATCGACGCGATCGCCGCGGACGGTGTCAGCTTGCCCTGGATCAGCGCCGCCATCCCCGGCGTGAACGGGATGTTGATGTCCGCCTCCGGGAAGCAGAAGTAACCGCGGTCGGACCGCATCACGCGGAAGTCGTGCGCCATCGCCAGCATCGCGCCCGCGCCGAACGCGTGGCCGTTGATCGCCGCGACCGTCGGGACCGGCAGCGTCAGCACCCGCGCGAACAGCTCCTGCACGTCCGCCACGTACTCCGGCGCCCGGTCGCCGTGGGCCGTCAGCCATTCGAGGTCCAGGCCGTTCGAATAGAACTTGCCGCCGCCGGTGGTCACCAGCACGTCGTCCACTCCGTCCAAAGTGGAGTGCACGCGCTGCAGCCACGCCGGCGAGAAGCGGTTCTCGTCGTCGCCCAGGTGAAGTACGGTCACGGCCGGTCCTTTTCTCGCGGGGGCACGGTCAGCACGGCCCGCACGGCGGCGGCCAGCCTTTCCCGCACCAGGGGGTCGGTGAGGTCGCGCCGGAAGAACGCGGTCGGCAGGTCGACGACGCACGTCGTGATCACCTCGACGGCCAGGCCGTCGCCGCGGTCCCACAGCTGCCGGGCGAGCCGGACCAGCAGCGCGACCAGCCGCTTGTCCACCGCGTGCAGCGCGTCCGCCAGCTCTTCGGGCAGCTCGGGCCCGAAGAGCCGATCGCCCTTCACGGCCAGCAGCATCCGCGCCCCGTCGGGACGCAGGGAGGCGAACACCGCGGGCGTGTCCGCCGCCGCGACGACGGCTTCCACCGGCGACGCGGCCTGATCCACCAACGCTGTCTGCAGGTCGAGGAACGCGGTCGCCGCGCGCAGCCAGACCTGGGCCAGCAACGCGCTCAGCGACCCGAACGCGTGATAAATGGTCCCGTTCGGAACGCCTGCGGCCGCCGCCAAGCCACGCACCGTGACATCCGTCGAGGAGGCGACGAGCCGCTCGGCGACGTCGAGCAGCGCGTCGAGGTCGTGGACGCGGGGACGGGGCATGCCGCGACGGTAACAGAACACGTGCTCCAAAACCATCGCGGTAAGCTGCCGCCCGTGGAGATCTGGATCAACCCGGCGTGCTCGAAGTGCCGGTCCGCGGTGTCGATACTGGACGAGGCGGGCGCGGAGTACACCGTCCGCCGCTACCTCGAGGCCCCGCCGACCGCGGCGGAGCTCGAAGACGTCCTGAAGCGCCTCGGCCTCGAGCCGTGGGACATCGCGCGCACCGGCGAGCCGATCGCGAAGGACCTCGGCCTGAAGACGTGGGGACGCACGCCCGAAGACCGCTCCCGCTGGATCGACGCCCTGGCCGAGTACCCGAAACTGATCCAGCGCCCGATCATCACGGCCGACGACGGCACCGCGGTCGTCGCCCGCGACCCCGAGACGGTTCGCTCGGTCCTTTAAGGCTGGCTCTTTTAAGGAAGTGGCACCGTCTCCGGGTACTTGATCCCGGCGCCGGTGTTGAGCACGACGACGTCCTCGTCGCCTTCGAGCCACCCGGACTCGCGAAGGTGCCTCACAGCGGCGAAGCACGCTCCACCCTCCGGGCAGACGAAGGTGCCTTCGCGCTCGGCGAGTTCCCGTTGCGCGGCAAGCAGTTCCTCGTCGGTGACGGCGACCGCGGTGCCGCCGGTCGCGTACACCGCGTCGAGCACCAGGAAGTCGCCCAAAGCCTTGGGCACGGTGATGCCGAAGGCGACCGTCCGGGCGTCCGGGAACGGCGTGCTTTCCCGCTCACCGCGCGAAAACGCCGTGACGATCGGCGCGCACCCGGTGGCCTGCACCGCCACCAGCCGCGGCAGCGGGCCGGAAACCCAGCCCAGCTCCCGCATTTCCAGCAGGGCCTTGTGGATCCCGATGATGCCGACCCCGCCGCCGGTGGGGTAGAGGATGACGTCGGGCAGCCGCCAGCCGAACTGCTCGGCGATCTCGTACCCCATCGTCTTCTTGCCCTCGATGCGGTACGGCTCCTTCAGCGTCGAGACGTCCTGGACGCCTTCGCGCCCCGAAAGCGCCGAAGCGACGAGCTTGCCCGCGTCGCCGATGAGACCGTCCACCCGGTACAGCTCCGCGCCGGCGGCGACGCACTCGCGCATGGTGATCGGCGGCGCGCCGTCCGGCATCGCGATCAGGCTCGTCAGTCCCGCGCGGGCCGCGTACAACGCCCACGCCGCACCCGCGTTGCCGTTCGTCGGCATCGCGATCCCGCGCACGCCCAGCTCGGCCGCCCGCGAGACGCCGACCGCGGCGCCGCGGGCCTTGAACGTGCCGGTCGGGATCAGGCCTTCGTCCTTCATCCACAGCCGGGACAGGCCCAGCTCACGGCCGTAGCGCGGCAGCCGCAGCAACGGCGTCATGCCTTCGCCGAGGCTCACGACGTTCTCGGGCGAGCGCACCGGCAGCACCTCGTGGTAGCGCCACAGCGTCGGTTCCCGCCCGGCGATCTCCTTCGGCGTCACGGCTTCGCGGACGCCGTCGAGGTCGTACCGCGCCAGCAGCGGCGCGCCGGCCGGGGAGAGCCCTTGGACGGCGTCGGCGTCGAACCGCTCGCCGGTCCGGGAGCAGTCGAGGTGGCTCAGGAACGAATACGGCACGGCGCCGATCCTAGGTCCTAAAGTGTCGTCATGGACGCGCTGCGGGTGTGCCTGTACGTCTTCGCCGGGGTCACCCTCGGCACCTGGCTGCTGTCGGTGCTGACCAGGGAGTATTCCTGGGTGGACCGGATCTGGTCGATCGTCCCGGTCGCCTACGTGGGCATCTTCGCCGGCGCCGCCGGGTTCGCCGACACGCGGCTCGACGTGCTGTTCGCGCTGGTCACGCTGTGGGGCATCCGGCTGACCTTCAACTTCGCGAGGAAGGGCGGCTACGCGCCCGGCGGCGAGGACTACCGGTGGGCGGTCCTGCGCGAGCGGATGGCGCCGTGGCAGTTCCAGCTGTTCAACTTCTTCTTCATCTCGCTGTACCAGAACGTGATCCTCCTGCTGATCACGCTGCCCGCGTACACGGCGTTGCAGCACCAGGGGTCGTTCGGCGCCGGGGACGTCGTCGTCGCGGTGGTCTTCGCCGCGTTCCTGGCCGGGGAGACGGTCGCGGACCAGCAGCAGTGGGCGTTCCACCGGGAGAAGCACGCGGGCCGCGCGCCGACCCGGTTCCTGCAGACCGGGTTGTTCCGCTACTCGCGGCACCCGAACTTCTTCTTCGAGCAGGCGCAGTGGTGGGCGGTCGCCGCGTTCGGCGTCGTCGCCGGCGGTCCGCAGTGGACGGTCGTCGGCGCGGTCCTGCTGACACTGCTGTTCGTCGGTTCGACGCGGTTCACGGAGAGCATCACGAAGTCCCGGTACCCGGAGTACGCCGACTACCAGCGGCGGACGTCGGCGGTGGTGCCATGGCCGGTCCGCGGATGACTGTGGTCACCTTGTCGTGAGTGGTAAGGCGGGTTCTGACCCGCCTTACCACTCACGACCGCCGGCGCGGGCTCAGACGGCCGCGCGGCCGCCGTCCACCGGGAGGATCGCGCCGTGGACGAAGCTCGAACCGTCCGCCACCAGGAACGCGATCGCCGAAGCGATCTCCTCCGGCGAGGCCACCCGGCCGGCCGGGCCCGCCGCGGCCAGCTCGTCCAGGCCGTCGCCGAAGACTGCCGTGCCTTCCGTGCGCGTCGGGCCCGGGCTGACCGCGTTGACCCGCACCCCGGACGGCCCGTACTCCGCCGCCCACGCCTTCGTCATCAGCTCGATGGCTGCCTTCGACGAGCCGTAGAGCGCCATGCCCGCCATGCCCCTGGCAGCGACGATCGTGGAGACGTTGACGATCGCGCCGCGCCCGCGGGCGGCCATCTCCGGCGCCAACGCCGCGACGAGGTAGAACGGCACCTTCACGTTCGTCGCGAACACCGCGTCGAAGTCCGCCTCCGAGAAGTCCGCGGTCGGTCCGGTCGGGAAGATCCCGGCGTTGTTGACCAGCACGTCGATCGGCCCGCCCACCTCGCGCGCCCGGTCGGCCAGGGCACGCGCGGACGCGGCGTCCGTCAGCTCCACCGCCACGAAGTCGGCCTTGCCGCCGTCCGCGCGGATCGCCCCGACGACCTCGGCACCGCGTCCGGCGTCCCGGCCGGACAGCACCACATGGGCGCCGAGCCCGGCCAGGGCCACCGCCGTCGCGCGGCCGATGCCCCTCGTCCCGCCGGTCACCAGCGCCGTCGACCCGGACAGTTCTGCACTCATCGCTCTGCTCCTTCGCATCCTCGGTCGAAGGGTTCAAGCGCGATCACCGGGAACGGGCTTCCGGAAACGAGTTCGGCCCTCCTTATGCCCCCGATCCGGTTCGCCGATGGTCTTCCAGCGCCGCGACGAAGTCCGCCACGTCCCGCCGCCGCGACGCCGCCGGCCAGACGGCCCAGGTCCGCCGCACGATCGGGCGCCCCGCCAGCGGCACCCACCGCACGGTGTCCGGCAGCGGGTACGGCCACTCGGGCGGCGCGAACGCGTACGCCCCGCCCGCGCTGACCGCCGGGATCTTGAGCTCGACGATCAGCCGCTGCTCCTCCGGGACCTCCGGGCCGACGTCGAGGCCGTGGCTGCGCAGGATCGCCGCCAGCTCGTCGTACCACGCCGGGCTGCCCGCGCGCGGGAAGGCGAACCACTCCAGCCCGGCGAGGTCCTCCAGCCGGACCGGCGAGCCGAGCTTCTCCGCGAGGTCCGTGGCGAGCAGGACGCCGACGTCCTCCTCGACGACGAGCGCCGCGTCCAGGTCGGGGCCGGCCGGGCGTTCGCGGACCAGCCCGACGTCCAGCTCGCCCGCCCGCAGCGCGGCCACCTGCGCCACCGACGACAGGTGCCGGGCCTGCACCCGCGTGTCCGGCAGCCGCGCGAGCGCCGAGGGCAGCAGCTCCGGCGGCAGTTCCAGGGGGACGCCGACGCGCAGCACCCCGCCACCGTCCGCGGTGTGCCGGGCCATGGCCGCGAGCGCCTGGTCGTGGCGGGCCAGCACGGCGCGGGCCTCGCCGAGCAGCGTCGTCCCGGCGTCCGTGACCTGGACACCCGTGCTCGTGCGCACCAGCAGCCGGACGCCGAGCCGCCGTTCGAGGGCGGTGATCGTCTGGGACAGCGCGGGCTGGCTCACGTGCAGCTGCCGGGCCGCCTTCGACATCGCGCCCGCCTCGACCACCGCGACGAACGCCCGCAACTCCCGGATCTCCATCAGCCGCTCCACCGGATCGGCAGCGACTTGAGGCCGTTCTGGAAGTTCGACCGCAGTCGCACGGGCTCGCCGGCGAGCTCCACGAAGCCGAGCTGGTCGAGCACCGCGTCGAACATGGCCCGCATCTGGACCCGCGCCAGCTGCGCGCCGAGGCAGAAGTGCGGGCCGTGACCGAAGGTCAGGTGGTCGTTCGGCGTCCGGGCGATGTCGAAGACGTCCGGGTCCTCGAACACCTCCGGATCGCGGTTGGCCGAGGAGAACCAGACCACGACCTTGTCCCCGGCGGCGATGTCCACATCGGACAGCCGGACGTCGGAAACGGCCGTGCGCCGGAAGTGCATCACCGGCGTCCACCACCTCAACATCTCTTCCACCGCCGACGGCAGCAGCGACCGATCCGCCAGCAACCGCCGGTATTCCGCGGGGTGCGACAGCAGCGCGAGCATCCCGCCGGGCAGGCCGTTGCGCAGGGTTTCGTTGCCCGCCACGGAAAACAGCCAGAACAGGTTCTCGAACTCGGCGAGCGAGACGCGGGCGCCGTCGTCGCCGACGTGCCGCATCAGGTTGCTCATCACGTCGTCGCCGGGGTGCGAACGCTTGTACCCCCCGAGGGCGTTCGCGTACGCGTAGAGGTCCGGCATCCCGGCGCGCGTGCGCGGGTCGGGCATCGATCCGTCCGGGCCGGGGGACGGCCGGACGGCGAGCGCGGCCCGGGCCAGCTCGGTCACCTCGGCGGGGGAGACGGTCGCACTGACCGCGTATTCGGCGTCCTGGTAGCCGATCACGCGGTTGCTCCAGTCGTACATCAGCCGCCGGTCCTGCTCCGGCACGCCGAACACCGCGGCCAGGGTGAGCAGCGGCAGATCGGCGGCCACCTGGGCGAAGTCGCACTCGCCCCGGTCGGCGACCGCGGCGACGAGGTCACGCGCCCAGCTCTCGATCTGCGAGGTCAGCTTCGCGACCGCCCGCGGGGTGAACGCCTTGGTGAGCAGCCCGCGCAGCCTCCCGTGCTCCGGCGGGTCCATGTTGAGCATCATGCGGCGCACGTACGCGAGGTCGGCGGCGTCGCGGATCTGCGTCCCGCCGAGCTGCGAGGAGAACGTCCCGGGGTCGCGCAGCACCCGCCGCACGTCGGCGTGGCGCAGCACGGCCCAGAAGTCGTCGACGCGCACCACCGGCGACTCGCGCCGCAGCCGCGCCAGCTCTTCGTGCGGGACGCCCCGCACGTAGGTGTCCGGATCGGTGATCCCCACGAACCGACCCTAGCCGCTCAGCCCTGCCGGGTGGGCCGGATGGTGAGCTCGCCGATCTCGACGTCGTCGGGCTGCTCGATCGCGAAGGCGATGGCGCGCGCGACGGCGTCCGGGCTGATGCCCAGGTCGGCCATGGCCTGCTGGGCCTGCTCACGCTGCTCGGGGTCGGCGACGTAGTCGACGAGCTCGGTGCGGACGTACCCGGGGGAGATGGCCGTCGTCCGGAGCACGCCGTCGGTGGATTCCTGGCGCAGTGCCTCCAGCAGCGTGCGGACGGCGTTCTTGGTCCCGGCGTAGACGGCTTGGCCGGGGACGATCTTGAGCCCCGACGTCGACACGGTGGTCACGAAGTGCCCGCGCCCCTGCTCGCGGAACACCGGCAGCGCGGCGGCGATGCCGTGCAGGACCCCGCGCAGGTTGACGTCGATCATCGCGTCCCAGTCGTCGACGTCGAGCGCCGCCACGGGCGCGATCCGGGCGACGCCGGCGTTGCCCACCAGCACGTCGAGCCGGCCGAACCGGTCCACGGCCAGCGCCACCAGCCGCTCGAGGTCGGCGCGCCGGGTGACGTCGGCTTCCACCAGCTCGGCGCGCCCGCCGCCGGACCGGATGCCCGCCACGAGCGCGTCGAGCCGGTCGGTCCGGCGCGCGCCGAGCACGACGGCCGCGCCGCGGGCCGCCAGCTCCCGTGCGGTGGCCGCGCCGATCCCGCTGCTGGCTCCGGTGATCGCGACGACCTTGTCCAGGCTGCTCATGAGTCTCTCCTCGGGTAAGTTGACAACTGTCCGGTTAATCCCAACGTACCGGACAGTTGTCCACTTAGCCAGGAGGTGCCGTCGTGACCCGGTCCGACGCCGTCGCCAACCGCGACCGCATCGTGGAGGCGGCGCGAGCCGAACTGAGCAGGTCCAACGGCGCGGTGGACGACCTGAAGCTGCACCTGGTCGCCAAGGCGGCCGGGGTCGGCCAGGGCACGCTCTACCGGCACTTCCCGACCCGGGAGCACCTGCTGGCCGAGGTGTACCGCCACGAGCTGACCGAGCTGGTCGACGCCGTCGCGCCGCTGCTGGCGGAGCATCCTCCGCTCCGCGCGCTCACCGGGTGGCTGGAGCGGCTGGTCGAGTACGCGCGCGTCAAACGCGGTGTCATGGCGGCGATCGAGGCATCCGCCTGGCAGGACCTCTACGCCGGCCAGCACCACCGGCTCGACGAAGCGCTGCAGCTGTTGCTCGACCGGGGAAAGGCCGCCGGCGAAGTGCGCGAAGAGGTCGACGCCGCCGACGTCATCCTGCTCCTGGGCGCGTTGTCGCGGATTCCCGAGCCGGAGTGGGACAAGCGCGCGCCCACGGTCGTGACGGTCGTCGTCGACGGCCTCCGCCCTAGCCGCGCGCGGCCGTCGTAGGGGAGGCTGCTGCGATGGACACGCTCAACATGCGCACCGGCGGCCGGGGCGAACCGGCCGTCCTCCTCCTGCACGGCCTGGGTGCGACCGGCGCCGTCTGGGCCCACTTCTCCGTGGCGTTCGACCGGCGCGTCCTGGTGCCCGACCTCCCCGGCCACGGCTTGTCCTCGCCCCTGCCGCACTACAGCTTCGCGACGCTCGCGGCGGCGGTCGCCAGGGCACTGCCCGGGACGGGCCCGTTCGTCGTCGCCGGGCACTCGCTCGGCGGGGTGCTCGCGCTGGAACTGGCCTCCGGCCGGTACGACGTCGAGGTCGAAGGCGTGCTGGCGCTCGGCGTGAAGGTCGAGTGGAGCCAGGACGACCTGGGCCGCGCGGCGTCCTTCGCGGCCCGGCCGGCCCGGGTGTTCGAGACGCGGGAAGACGCCGAGCAGGCCTACCTGAAGGTGTCCGGGTTGCTGGGGATCGCGCCCGCCGACCCGGCCGGGCTGCGCGAGACCGAGGACGGCTGGCGTCTCGCGATGGACCCCGCCGCGTTCGGCGTCGGCGCGCCGGACATGCCCGCGCTGCTGGCCGAGGCGCAGTGCCCCGTCGTGCTGGCGGCCGGCGAAAACGACCCGATGAGCCGTCCGGACCAGTTGCGGGCGCTCGACCCGGACGCGGTCACGCTCGCCGGTCTCGGCCACAACGCCCACGTCGAGGACCCGGCCGCGGTCCGCGCGCTGCTGAAGCGCTTCGGCGTCTGAAAGTCGGGCGCAGCCGTCGTACCCCAGGCGACGGCTGCGTCCTCTGTCCCCTCGCCACCACTACCGGACGCGGGAAAGCCTAAGAAACGGGGGTGGACGAGCGCCTGTACCGCCGTCCCCCGCCGTCGTCACCGTCCGCACCTGCGGAAACGGTTATCTTCGCCGTTCGGTGGTACATCCGCGGCGGCACGATCGCGATGCTTGAGGGGTACGTTCCGCGGGGGTATGGGCGAGAGGACGTCTGTGGAGGAAGGCGCGTCGTTCGCCGGCTGGCTGCGAGAGCGGCGTGGGCTCGCCGGCCTCACCCAGGCCCAGCTCGCCGAACGCGCCGGACTGAGCCTGCGCGCGGTCCGCAACGCCGAGCTCGGCAGCGTCCGGCGGCCCCGCCCGGAGACCGAGCGGCGGTTGCGGGAAGCGCTTGCCGAAGCCCCGCCCGAGCCGGTGCGGATCGGTGTCCTGGGACCGCTCACCGTGACGCGCGGGGCCGAGCCGGTCGAGATCGGCGCGGAGAAACAGCGCCTGCTGCTGGCGTTGCTGGCTCTGCAGCCGAACCGGACGGTCCGGCGCGAGGACCTCGTCGACGTCATCTGGGACGAGCCGCCGCCGTCGTGCCTGGAGCTGCTCCACACCTATGTCGCGCGGCTGCGGCGGGCGCTGCGGCCCGCCGGCCTCATCGCCACCGACAAGGGCGGCTACCGGCTTTCCGCCGGCGAAGCCGAGCTCGACCTCCTGGAGTTCGAGGCCCTGCTGAGCCAGGAGCCGCCGGCCTACCGCGAAGCCCTGGACCTGTGGCGCGGGCCCGTGCTCGCCGACGTCGAACGGCTCCGGCAGCACCCCGTCCGGCTGGCGCTGGCGATGCGGCACGCCAAGACGGTCCTGGCCTACGCCGACATCGCGGACCCCGAAGACGCGGCGCTGCGGCTGCGGGCACTGATCGCCCAGGAGCCGCTCGACGAGGCCGCGCACGCGAAGCTGATGCTGGCGCTCGCCGCGTCCGGGCGCCAGGCCGCCGCGCTGGACGTGTTCGAGGACGTGCGCGGCCGGCTGGCCGGCGAGCTGGGCATCGAACCCGGGCCCGAGCTGCGCACGGCCCGGCGGCAGGTGCTGCGGCAGGACTTCGCCGCCCCGGAGCCGCCGTCCCGGGTGCCCGCGCAGCTGCCCGCGGACGTTCTCGGGTTCCGCGGCCGTGCGGCGCAGCTGGCCGAGCTGGACGCCTTGCTGCACCGCCCCGACGGCGATACCGGCGCGCGGATCGCCGTCCTGTCCGGCACCGGTGGCGTCGGCAAGACCGCGCTCGCCGTGCACTGGGCGCAGCGCTCGCCCGGCGCGTTCCCGGACGGGCAGCTCTACCTCGACCTGCACGGCTACGGCACGGTCCGGCCGGTGGAGCCGGGTGACGCGCTGTCCGGGTTCCTCCGCGCCCTCGGCGTCGGCGGCGCCGACATCCCCGCCGAGCCGGACGAGCGGGCCGCGAAGTTCCGCACCGTGCTCACCGGCCGCCGGATGCTGCTGGTGCTGGACAACGCCGGTTCGGTCGGGCAGGTCCGCCCGCTGCTGCCGGGTTCGGCGTCGTGCCTGGTGCTGGTGACCAGCCGGGACGCGCTGCCGGGCCTGGTCGCCCGCCACGGCGCCCGCCGCGTGCTCGTCGACCTGCTCACCGAGACCGAAGCCCGTGACCTGCTGCGCGCACTGCTCGGCCGGCGCGTCGACGACGAACCCGACGCCACCGCGGCGCTGATCGGGTACTCCGCCCGGCTGCCGCTGGCCCTGCGGCTGGTCGCGGAGCTGGCGATCGGCCGCCCGGGGGAGCGCCTCGCCGAACTCGCGGCGGAGCTGGCCGACGAACGGCGGCGGCTCGACCTGCTCGACGGCGGCGGCGACCCGCTGACCGCGGTCCGCGCGGTGTTCTCGTGGTCGTACCACCACCTGGCGCCCGACGCCGCGCGCGTGTTCCGGCTCTGCGGCCTGCACCCGGGCCGCGACCTGACGCCGGCCGCGCTCGCCGCGCTCGCCGGCGTTCCCCTGCCCGAGGCGGAACGGCTGGCCGGCACGCTGGTACGGGCTCACCTCGCGCAGCAGACCGGCGACGACCGCGTCCAGCTGCACGACCTGCTGCGCGTCTACGCCGCCGAGCTGGCGGCCGCCGATCCGGGCGAAAGCCGTGAAGCGCAGGAGCGGCTGTTCGACTTCTACGTCCGGTCGGCGGCGCAGGCCATGGACGTCGTCCTGCCGCAGGAGCGGCACCTGCGCCCGCGGGTGCCGGACCCGGACGTCAAGGTGATCGACGCGCAGGCGTGGCTGGAGGCCGAGCGCCGCAACCTCCTCGCGGTGGCCGCGCACGCGACGCGCCACGGGTGGCCGGAGCACCTGCGGCTGCTGTCCGGGATCCTGTGGCACTACCTCGACGTCGGCGGCTACCACGAGGAAGCGCTGGTCCTGCACACGCACGCGTCGGCGCTGGCCCACCACGCCGGCGACCGGGCCGCCGAAGCCGAGCCGCTGATCCTCATCGCGCTCGGCCACTGGCGCGTCGGGCGGTCGCGGGAAGCGCGGCGATACCTGGAGGAGGCGCTCGTCCTCGCCCGCGAGACCGGCGACTGGCGGACCGAGATCCACGCGGTCAACACCCTCGGCCTGGTCTGCCGCGCGCTGGGCCGGTTCGCCGAAGGGATCGGCTACTCGGCGGAGGCGCTCGAGCTGGCCCGGCGGACGGGCGACCGCACCAGCGAAGGCCTGGTCCTGGTGGTGCTCGGCTGTTCGTGTCGCGGCATCGGCCGGTACGGCGAAGCGATCGGCCACTTCGAAGCGGCCCTCGCTCTGGCGCGCGACATCGCCGACCGCACCAGCGAGGGCTACGCGCTGGTCAACATGGGCGACGCGTTGTCGGCACTGGGACGCCACGACGAGGCGGTCCAGGCTCTGGAAGAGGGGCTGGAGCACCTCCGCGCGATGGGCGTCCGGGTGAGCGAGGGATACGCCTTGGGCATCCTCGGCGACGTCGAGCACGCCCGCGGCCGGCACGCGGAAGCCGCGGCGCACCTGGAGCGGGCGCTGGAAATCGCGCGGGAGACGGGCAGCCCGACGAACCGCAGTGTCGCGCTGAAGCACCTCGGCGACGTCCGGCTGGCCCAGGGCCGGCACGCGGAAGCGGCCCGGCACCTCGAAGAGGCGCTGAGCCTGGCCCGCGAATGCGGCGACCGGGGCGTGGAATCCCGCGTGCTCAACAGCCTCGGTGCCCTCTCCACCGCGCGCGGCGCTGCGGCGGACGCGCTGAGGTATCACCGCGAAGCCCTTGCGGTGGCGAAGAAGACGGGCTGCCTCCCCGAGCAGGGACGTGCCCACTGCGGGCTCGGCGAAGTCCACTGTGGACTCGGCGACCCGGAGGCCGCGCGCGAGCACTGGGAACGCGCGCTGGCCTGCTACGCCGGGGAATGCGTGCCCGGCGCGACCCGGGTCCGGAACCACCTGACGGCCTTGGACCGCGTCGTGGGGTAGGGGCGTTCGAGGGCGGCGATATCGCTTTCGACCCGCTGGAGGTCGCGGTCGACGATGTCGGTGCAGCCGGCGAGCCGCGGCCGCGGGCGCCAGGTGATCATGCTGTCCTCCCGGTGGCCTTGAAGAACGTGTAGTGGAAGGTCCCGTCCCCGGTGCCGGTGCGGTGGAGGTCGGCGACCCCGCGCGCCCAGCCGTCCGCGGTGGCGAGCCCGCGGGCGACGGCGGTTTCGCCGACACCTTCGACCATCGCGGTGAAGGTGTCGCGGGTGAACCCGGTGACGAGGTGGGGCCGGGACGGGGCGGCGTAGACGGTCCGGGGCTCGACGGTCACGTCGTCGAACCCGGCGCCGGTGAGCAGTGGGTACAGGCGCCGTCCGATGAGCGCGTCGCCGCCGGCGTCGGCCTGCAGGCGGACGAGGCAGTCGATGGCGGCCTGGGCGTAGTCGCTGCGCGGGTGGAAGAACGCGGATCCGTGGTCGCCTTCGATCACCGTGATCGTGCCGCCCGGCCGCAGCAGGGTCCGCAGGTGCGCCAGGGCTTTCTCCGGCTCGGGCAGGTGTTCCAGCACGAAGCAGACGAAGACGTGGTCGTACTCGCCGTCGAGGTCGAAGAGGTCGGCCTGCCGGAATTCGACGTTCCCGGCCCGCTGCCGCGCCTGGGCGAGGGAGGCGGCGGAAACGTCGACCGCGGTCAGGTGCGCGCCGGGGCTGCGGGCCACGAGGTGGACGGTCTGGGCGCCGACGCCGCAGCCGGCCTCCAGCACGCGGCTCCCGGCCGGGTAGGCCGTCCCCGCGTGCAGCAGCTCGGCGAGGGTGTCGGCCTGGTCGCCGAGGCGGCGGGCTTCGGGTTCGGCGTATCCGTGCACGTAAGCGGTGTCCATGAGCCCAGCGTGCTGCGATAATGGTCTGATGGACAGAGCCAAAACCATGCTTGCCGAGGGGTCCATAGGCTCGGACTTCCTGCAGCTGGACATCCGCGAGGCGCCGCCGGGCGGGCTCGCGGACTGGCTGGCCGGCCGGCTGCGCGCGGCGATCGCCGACGGCAGGCTCCCGGTCGGCGGCCGGCTGCCCGCGTCCCGGGTGCTGGCCGCCGAGCTGCGCGTGTCGCGGGGTGTGGTGACCGACGCCTACCAGCGGCTGGTCGACGACGGCCATGCCGTGGGCCGCGGCCGCGCGGGCACCGTCGTGGTGGCCGCGCCCGTGGTGCCGCCCGAGCCGGTCCCAGTTTCGTCGACGGCGAAGGTGATCACGTCCTCGCCCGGTCCGGAGATCTTCGACGCGATGCGCGCGGCCCCGGCCCGGATCGACCTCACCCCCGGCGTCCCGGACCTGACGGCGTTCCCGCGGGCGGCCTGGCTGCGGGCGGAACGGTCGGTGCTGGACGAGCTCGAGCCGGCCCAGTTCGGGTACGGCGACCCGCGCGGGGCGCCGGCGATGCGGCGGGCGGTGTCGCACTGGCTGGCCCGCAGCCGCGGGATCAGGGCCGACCCGGGCGAGATCATCGTCGTGGCCGGGGTGGCGCAGGCGCTGACCCTGCTCGGCGACGTGCTGAGGCGGCACGGCATCACCGAAATGGCGGTGGAGGACCCGAGTTCGCTCGGCGCCCGGCAGCACCTGCACCACTGCGGCCTGGCGACACCGCCGGTACCGGTGGACGACGACGGCCTGCGCGTCGCCGAGCTGAGCGCGCCGGCTGTGCTGCTGACCCCGGCCCACCAGTTCCCGATGGGAGTGGTCCTGGGCGGCGAGCGCCGCCGCGACTTGATGCGCTGGGCGGCCGAAGGCGGAATCGTCGTCGAGGACGATTACGACGCGGAGCACCGCTACGACCGCGCACCGGTGCCCGCGGTCCGGTCGATGGTGCCGGAAGTGTGTTACCTGGGCAGCGTTTCGAAGCTGCTGGCGCCGGCGTTGCGCATCGGCTGGCTGCTGGCGCCGCCCCGGTTCCGTGACGACCTCGTGGCGGCGAAGCGGTTCGCGGACCTCGGCAACGGGGTGCTGCCGCAGCTGGTGCTGGCCAGGCTCATGGAGACGGGGGAGCTGGAGCGGCAGCTGCGGGTGGTGCGGGCCCGCCACCGCCGTCGCCGCGACGCGATGATCCGTGCGCTGTCGGATGCGCTGCCGTCCGCGTTCGTCCATGGCGCGGCGGCGGGGTTGCACTTGACGGTCACGTTCGGCGACGGCGTGGACGATGTCGCCTTGGCGGCGGCCGCGCTGGAGGCGGGGGTGAAGGTGCAGCCGTTGTCGTGGCACCGCCAGCGGCCGGGACGGCCGGGTTTGGTGCTCGGCTATGCGGCTCGGACGGGGACGGAGATCGCCGAGGGGGTGGCCGTGCTGGGGAAGCTCCTGCGGTGAGGTGGGCGACGGCCGCCTCAGCCACCCCGGGCCGTGAGGCAGGGCTCCGGCCAAGGCGCGCCCGGACTGTTCGCCCGCCGCCCGAGTCGCCCTCCTTGACCGCTGCGACGCTGGTTGCCGAGGCTTGCCACGCTGCCGAAGGTCGCGAATGAGTCATTGGGGACCTCGCACGTCCCGAATGAGTCATTCGCGACACCCGGCCGGCAGCGCACAGTGCCACTTGCACCACGGAGCACCGCGGCAGCGATCGACTTCGCCGGAACCCCGGGGCCGTGAGGGGGACCCCCGGTTTCAACGTTACCGGCGGCCACCGACAGTTCCGCCCGCACGCGCTCGAGTTGTCCACAGCGCACCCCGGGCGGCCGAGTTGTCCACAGGCCGGCGAAGTGTCCACAGCCGCGGCGCCTCCGAGTCCGTCGGTAAACAGTCCTCAAAGGACAGTCAAGCGACTGTGATCATGCTCTCCCAAGCCGTTCGCGTCATTGGTTGCCATCCGCAAGCAAGTTGCTTAGCCTAGCTAAGGGACTGGCGAGAAGAAGGGTTGCACAGTGGCGGAACGCCGGACGTATTCGATCGCGGAACTGGGGCCGCGGTACAAGTGGATCGCGCTGTCCAACACGACGCTGGGCATGCTGATCGCCACGATCAACTCCTCGATCGTGCTGATCGCGCTGCCCGACATCTTCAAGGGCATCGGCATCAACCCCCTCGAACCGGCCAACACCAGCTACCTGCTGTGGATGATCATGGGCTTCCTCGTGGTCACCGCGGTGCTGGTAGTGAGCTTCGGCAGGCTCGGCGACATGTACGGCCGCGCGAGGATGTACAACCTCGGGTTCGCCGTCTTCACCGTTTCTTCCATCATGCTGGCCATCACCTGGTTCGACGGCGACGCGGCCGCGTTGTGGCTGATCGGCTGGCGGATCGTCCAGGGCGTCGGCGGCGCCTTCCTGATGGCGAACTCCTCGGCGATCCTGACCGACGCCTTCCCGGCCAACCAGCGCGGCCTCGCGCTCGGCATGAACGGCGTCGCGGCGATCGCCGGCTCCTTCCTCGGCCTGGTCGTCGGCGGGGTGCTCGCCCCGGTCGACTGGAACCTGATCTTCCTGGTGTCCGTGCCGTTCGGCGTGATCGGCACGGTCTGGGCCTACCTCAAGCTGCACGACACCGGCGTCCGCAAGCACGCGCGGATGGACTGGTGGGGCAACATCACCTTCGCCGTCGGCCTCATCGCCGTCCTGATCGGCATCACCTACGGCATCCAGCCGTACGGCTCGTCGCCGACCGGCTGGGGCAGCCCGTTCGTGCTCAGCTGCCTGATCGGCGGCCTCGCGGTGCTGGTCGCGTTCGTGGTCATCGAGTCGAAGGTCGACAACCCGCTGTTCCGGTTGTCGCTGTTCCGGATCCGGTCGTTCACCTGGGGCAACGTCGCGAACCTGACGGCATCCCTCGGCCGCGGCGGGCTCCAGTTCATCCTGATCATCTGGCTGCAGGGCATCTGGCTGCCGCAGCACGGCTACACGTTCGAGCAGACGCCGTTGTGGGCGGGCATCTACATGCTGCCGATGACGGTCGGCTTCCTCCTGGCCGCGCCGACGTCGGGCATCCTCGCCGACCGCATCGGCAGCCGCCTGCTCGCCTCCGGTGGCCTCCTCATCACGGCGATCACGTTCCTGCTGCTGATCATCCTGCCGGTGAACTTCGACTACTGGGCGTTCGCGGCGATCCTGCTGATCAACGGCATCGGCATGGGCATGTTCTCCTCGCCCAACCGCGCCGAGGTGATGAACAGCCTCCCGGCGGACGCGCGCGGCTCCGGCGCGGGCATGATGACGACGTTCCAGAACGCGGCGATGGTCCTGTCGATCGGCTTCTTCTTCAGCCTGATCATCGCGGGCCTGTCTTCGAGCCTGCCGTCGACGATGAGCGCGGGCCTGACGGAACACGGCGTCCCGGCGGCGTCGGCGGCGCAGATCGCGAACCTCCCGGCGGTGGCGGTCCTGTTCGCGGCATTCCTGGGCTACAACCCGATCCAGCAGCTGCTGGGCGGCCAGCTGTCGGCGCTCCCGCCGGACCAGGCGTCGTTCCTGACGGGCCGCAGCTTCTTCCCGAACCTGATCTCGGGCCCGTTCCAGTCGGGCTTGGCGGTGGCGTTCGGCTTCGCGATCGTGGTGTGCTTGATCGGCGCGGTGGCATCCCTGCTGACGAAGGACACCCGCTCGGAGAACGGCGAGTCGGTGGGCGAAGAGCTGGCGGCGGTCGCCGGCGAGTCGGGCGGCGGGCCGAGCGAATTGGTGTCGCCGACCCGCGAACGCTGACGTCAGGTTGAAGCCGGGTGGTAGAGGATGTCCCGCGCTTGCGGGGCACCGTGCGCCAAGGCGCGGAGCTGATGTGCCGGCCCAGGCTGGACGGCGATGACTGTCGCGCACCTCGATCGGCTGGTCGAGGACTGAGCCTCGTTCGCACCGGGCGCGCGGGTTCGAAGTTCCGGGATGGCCTCCACCGGGTATGGGTGCGGTCGCTCAACAGAGGCCGGGGCGCATCCGGTGCGGCATGGAACAGGCCCTTACGCTTCGGCTCGGCCGGTCCGCCGGGGCGTTCGGGTCTTCGTCCTCAGAAGGTCGATCAGGGTCTCGATGTCGCCTGGTTGTGAGTAGGTGAGTCTGATGAGGTGCTGCAGGGTGAATGGCACCACGTCTTCTCCGTCATCTCGCTCATCGAGTACGAGTGGAATGATGGATTCGACATCATTGGATTCGTTCACGCTGCGGTATATCGAGATGTCCATCTCGAACTGGCCCCAGTGGGATCTTCTGTAATTCGTGCTGAGGCAGGCGAGAAAGTATCGGCTGCTGCGAAGACCTCGCTCGATCGTCTTGGCAGTCACTTGCCCGACCCCTCGGTACTTCTGTTTCCTGTCCAGCCAGTACTTGATGTCATTCTGGCTCAGGCGGTCGCAGAGCTCCGATACGATGTTCCAGTCGGCGGAAGTGTAGGAGATGAAAACATCGAATTCGTAGTCGTCATCCATTCTTCGAAGCGCCCGAGGAAGTGCTTCGATGAGCTCTTTGCGTTTTCCGACGACGAGCTCGGTTATTCCAGAAGTGGCGATCCTCAAGATGGTGATCGGCTCGACGTCGATTCGGTAGGTCCTGGGCGGCTGGGCGAGAAGTTTGGGTAGGTGTACCCATAGGAGCGGAAAATCCTTTCCGTCCAACAGCTTCTCTTCTTCGCCTTCGCGTAGGCGGCCGGCGACGAGAATGTAAATTCCGTCCAGGTCTGATTGTCCGTCGGTCACGGCGTTCTTCGTCAGTTCGATGCCCGGTTTGGCGAGATTTATCAATTCGCAGTGATTGCGCAGCTTTGTCACGCTCTCGTGCCAGGGGAGGGGGCCGAATCCGAGCGGCCCGGTGCGTCTTTGCCCGAGTAAGTAGGTTGCATTGTCGCAAACGTGTTGCAAGACGCGGAAGCTGAAGAAATTGTCCACCCGGGTGGCGGCGGATCTTCCCGTGGGGGTGTCGGGCAGTCTGGAGTGGAGGGCTGCGCTGTTGAATGCCAGAAGGGCGACGTCGGTCAATGCTGTCAAGTCTGCGGTTCTGTTTCGCGACAACGCGTAAGCGAGCTCTCCGACGATTTCGCCAGGTCCTTGGACGTGTTTTGGTTCGGGATCGCCGTTGAAGCCGCCGCCTTCCGAGTTGAAGACGCCGACTTTTCCGCGCAGGATGATGAACATCGCGTCACCCGGGTCGTCGTAGCGGCAGATGAGCTCTCCGCGTTGGCGTTCGACGAGCTGGCCCAGTCGGAGAATCTCATTCAGCTCGCCGGTGTCCAGGTTCTCGAGGAAGGGATTCGGCTCGTCCTTGGATGACTTGTGGTCACGATATGAGAGCTTGTGGGACTTGGCGCGCTGCATGACGCGTTCGGCCAGTTCGTCGTTGGAGTTGACTTGCCAGATCCGCTGCACGTAGTAGAGCGTGTCCCAGTCGAACTCTTCGGTGGTGTCCAAGCTGAGCAACGCGTTGCGATCGCCGGGCTCCGGGTGTAGCCACTCTGACGTGATGGAGTCGGTGGACATCAAGTAGAGCAACTGTGGCTCGAATTCGATGTTGGGCAAAAGGCGAGGGTGGTGGAACTCTATGGCCAGTGCATCCCGTGTGTGCTCGACACCGCGTCGGAATGCGTCGGAAACGACCACACCTTCGCGGGTCACCTGCCGTAGGAGCCAGCCGGCATAATTCATTCCGACGCCGACCAGCTGGGTTCTTCCATCCGCGCCCAGGAGGGGGCTCGCGGGCCCACGGTGGCCGGTGATGCGTAACGGAACGTCGACCCCGGCTGCCCAGGTGTAAAGCTGGGTGATCAGTCGCAAGGCGGGCTTCTGCCAGGCGGCTTGGCGAAACGCCACGTGGCCACCGTCGCCCCCGGACGCCCAAATGACCTCATCCGGAGGGGCTGAGGTGATCGCGTCGGCGACGATTTCGTTGATCGCGGCCACTCGCATGATCTGATCTTCGCCCGAGGTGGCGGAATGCCCCAGGATATCGCACGAAACTATGCTGACTTCGTACTCGTCTGTATGCACAGCGTCGCGCATCGAACGCCTCCTGTTCGCTTCGCGTTCAGGGTACCGCCGCAGTCGCTACGGGCGGTTCGGCTGCGAAGCAACCGGCGAACAGGAAGGATCCTGCAGGTAGAACAATCGAGGTGGACGTGCTCGATTCAGCGGTTCACCGGCTTCAGTGCGTCACCAGCCTGCTGACGCCCGCCGGATCTTCACCGGATGCGCCGGCGCGCCATCGAGCGGCCCGTTGGGATCGCTGGGAATGATCCCGTCCGCGACCATCCGATCAATCGCGGACATCCCCCGGATCACGCGGCCCAGCACCGAATACTTCGCCGGGATGTTCGCGAACGAGTGCACGATGAAGAACTCCGACCCGTTGGTCCCCGGCCCCTGGTTCCCCATGGCCACGGTCCCGCGCGGATAGGTCTCCGCCCCGGTCACCTCGTCCGGGAAGGCATACCCCGGCCCGCCCTTTTCGACCTCGTAGATGTCCCCGCACTGCAGGACACCGAGGCGGGCGGAGTTCGTCAGCCGCCAGCACCGCGAATGGTCGTAGAACCGCTGGAGAATCAGCGAAACCATGTTGTGCACCGCACAAGGCGCCGCTCCCGCGCGGTCGAGCCGCACCGTCACCGGCCCGTAGTTGAACCGGAACGTCACGTCCACGGTCCCGCGCGTCGAAGCCACCGGCAACGGACGCACCACCGGCCGCGCGGCGGGATTCGAGGGCGTCGGCGTGAACGTGCACCGGACCACCGGCGCGGAGACCGCCGATGCCGGAGCGGCAGGCACCACCAGGGCACCCAGTACACCCACAAGAGCCAGTCCCCAGCGCAGCTTCATGCCGGGGACGTTAGCGAAAAACCGACTACTTGCGCCAGGCCGTGCGCTGCTTGCGGATGTCCAGCACGAGCAGCAGGACGAGGAACAGCGACAGGCCGACCAGCCAGACGTTCTCGGTGTTGTTCTCGTGGTTGCCCTTGATCATCACCAGCAGGATGATCGCGCTGACCCAGCCGGCGATGCGGGTGGCCTTCGGGAACGAGCCGTGCCAGCCCCAGGCCGCGGACGGCTCGTCGCGCGGGTCGACCTCGGGCCGCCTCTTCTCGACCGCCTTGCCTGCCACGATGAACTCCTCAAACCCCGTGAACCTCGGACCCGCCGATGATCCCACACCTCCGGGTGCGCCGCGGAGACGCCCCGCGCGACAATGACCGGCGATGACTACCTCGCGAAGCGTTCTCGTGCTCGGCTCGACCGGGTCCATCGGCGTGCAGGCCCTCGACGTCGCCGCGCGCAATCCGCACCTCTTCCGGGTGGCCGGGATCGCCGCGGGCGGGGCCGATCCGGCCGCGCTGGCCGCGCAGGCGCTCGCCCACGGCGTCGAGGCCGTCGCCGTGACCAAGGCCACGGCCGCCGAAGACGTGCAGCTCGCGCTGTACGCCGAGGCGCAGAAGCGCGGCTACGCCCAGGGCGAGTTCAAGCTCCCGCGGCTGTTCGCCGGCTCGGACGCCGTCACCGAGCTGATCGACGCCGTGCAGGTCGACACCGTCCTCAACGCGCTCCCGGGCTCCCGCGGGCTCGAACCCACCCTCAAAGCGCTCGCCACCGGCGCCACCCTCGCCCTCGCCAACAAGGAGTCGCTCATCGCCGGCGGGCCGCTGGTCCTCGCCGCGGCCAAGCCGGGCCAGCTCGTGCCCGTCGACTCCGAGCACTCCGCCATCGCGCAGGCCCTGCGCGCCGGGCACCGCGGCGAGGTCGCCCGGCTCGTGCTCACCGCCTCCGGCGGCCCGTTCCGCGGCCGCAAGCGCGCCGAGCTGGCCGGGGTCACCGTCGAGCAGGCCATGGCGCACCCGACCTGGTCCATGGGCCCGCTCATCACGATCAACTCCGCCACCCTGGTCAACAAGGGCCTGGAGCTGATCGAGGCGGCGCTGCTGTTCGACGTCGAGCCGGACAAGATCGACGTCACCGTGCACCCGCAGTCGATCGTGCACTCGATGGTGACCTTCACCGACGGCTCCACCATCGCCCAGGCGAGCCCGCCCGACATGCGGCTGCCGATCGCGCTCGCACTGCACTGGCCCGACCGCGTGCCCGACGCCGCCCCCGCGTGCACCTGGGACAAGGCCGCCACCTGGACGTTCGAGCCACTGGACGACGAAGCTTTCCCGGCCGTCGAGCTGGCCCGGCACTGCGGTACCGCCGGCGGCTGCCTGCCCGCGGTGTACAACGCCGCGAACGAGGAGCTCGTCTCCGCCTTCCTCGCGCAGAACACCGGCTTCACGTCGATAGTGGACACTGTTTCCGAGGTGGTGGGAGCCGCCGACGAATGGCGTCGCGAACCACGCGACGTCGAAGACGTACTCGCGGCCGAGCGCTGGGCTCGCGCCCGGGCAGGGTCGATCATCGAGGGGAAGTAGCGGGTGCTCGCCTACATCATCGGCATCGTGCTTTTCGCACTGGGGATCTGCGTCTCCGTGGCGTTGCACGAGGCCGGGCACATGGTCACCGCGAAGGCCTTCGGCATGAAGGTCCGCCGGTACTTCGTGGGCTTCGGGCCCACGGTGTTCTCCTGGCGCCGCGGCGAGACCGAATACGGCCTGAAGTGGATCCCGCTCGGCGGGTTCTGCGACATCGCCGGCATGACCGCCCTCGACGAGGTGACCCCGGACGAGGCGCCGCGCGCGATGTGGCGGTTCAAGACCTGGAAGCGCACCGTCGTGATGTCGGCCGGGTCGATCACCCACTTCATCCTGGGTTTCGTGGTGCTCTACCTGATGGCCGTGACCATGGGCCTGCCGAACCCGGCGGCCGCCGCCCCGACCGAGCCGGTGCTGGCGGAGACCTCGTGCGCCCGCTCGGCCGCGACGAAGGAAGAAGTCCAGGCCCAGTCCAATTCCCCCTGCCCGCCGGGCGCACCGACCCCGGCGGCGACGGCCGGGCTGCGAGCCGGCGACAAGGTGCTCGCCGTCGGCGGGAAGCCGGTCTCGAGCTGGGATGACATGCTCGCCGCCGTGCAGGCCACCAGCGGCCCGACGCCGTTCGAGGTCCAGCGCGGCACCGAGCGGCTGCGGCTCGTCGTCGACGTGCCGAAGGTGAAGCGCTGGTCCCCGTCCGGGACCAAGGAGGTCGGCATGATCGGCGCCTCGCCGAAACAGCTGCCGTTGACCGTCCAGTACGGCCCGGTTTCCGCGATCGGCGCCACGTTCGGTTTCACCGGCTCGATGTTCGCCGAGACCGCGCAGCGGCTCGTCCAGTTCCCCGAGCGGATCCCGGCCGTGGTCTCCGCGATCTTCGGCGGCGAGCGCGACAAGGACACCCCGGTCAGCGTCGTCGGCGCGAGCCGGCTCGGCGGCGAAGCGGTCGAGCAGGGTGTCTGGGTGCTGTTCTTCCTGCTGCTGGCCAGCCTGAACTTCTTCATCGGCGTGTTCAACCTGCTGCCGCTGCTGCCGCTCGACGGCGGGCACATCGCGGTGGTCTGGTACGAGCGCGTCCGGGACTGGATCCGCGGGCTGCGCGGCAAGGCGGCCGGTGGCCCGGTCGACTACACGAAGCTGTCCGGGATCACGATGGTGCTGGTCCTCATCGGCGGTGCGGTCACGCTACTGACGGTGACCGCGGACATCGTCAACCCGATCCGTCTGTAGCAATGAGCCGCCCCGGAGGGGTTCCGGCCCCTCCGCGGCGGTTCACCGGGGCCGTAATGCTGCTCACCGTGACGGTTGACATGGTGAAGGCGGCCCAGTAGGGGTAGGTACGCTGGAAGCCGTGACCGTCGCACTCGGTATGCCCGCCCTGCCCCCGCCCGTCCTGTCCGAGCGTCGCAAGACCCGCCAGCTCCAGGTGGGTTCGGTCGGCGTCGGCAGTGACTTCCCGATCTCCGTCCAGTCGATGACGACGACGCTCACTTCCGACGTCAACGCGACCCTGCAGCAGATCGCCGAGCTGACCGCGGCCGGCTGCGACATCGTTCGGGTCGCGTGCCCGTCGGCCGATGACGCGGAGGCGTTGCCGGCGATCGCGAAGAAGTCGCAGATCCCGGTGATCGCCGACATCCACTTCCAGCCCAAGTACGTCTTCGCCGCGATCGAGGCCGGCTGCGCGGCGGTGCGGGTGAACCCGGGCAACATCCGGAAGTTCGACGACCAGGTCAAGGAGATCGCGCAGGCCGCCAAGGACCACGGCACGCCGATCCGCATCGGCGTCAACGCGGGTTCGCTGGACAAGCGGATCATGGACAAGTACGGCAAGGCGACGCCGGAGGCCCTCGCCGAGTCGGCGTTGTGGGAGGCGTCGCTGTTCGCCGAGCACGACTTCCACGACATCAAGATCTCGGTGAAGCACAACGACCCGGTGGTCATGGTGCGCGCCTACGAGATCCTGGCCGAGCAGTGCGACTACCCGCTGCACCTGGGTGTCACCGAGGCGGGTCCGGCGTTCCAGGGCACGATCAAGTCGGCGGTGGCCTTCGGGGCGCTGCTGCGCCAGGGCATCGGCGACACGATCCGCGTGTCGCTGTCCGCGCCGCCGGTGGAAGAGGTCAAGGTCGGCATCCAGATCCTGCAGTCGCTGAACCTGCGGCCGCGGAAGCTGGAGATCGTGTCCTGCCCGTCGTGCGGGCGGGCGCAGGTCGACGTCTACACCCTCGCCGAGCAGGTCACCGCCGGGCTCGAGGGCATGGAGATCCCGCTGCGCGTGGCCGTGATGGGCTGCGTCGTGAACGGTCCGGGCGAGGCCCGCGAGGCCGACCTCGGTGTCGCGTCGGGCAACGGCAAGGGCCAGATCTTCGTCAAGGGCGAGGTCATCAAGACCGTGCCCGAGCACGCGATCGTCGAGACCTTGATCGAAGAGGCGATGCGCATCGCCGAAGAAGCGGGCGAATCCCTCGGCGAGGGCGCCCCGGTGGTCACCGCCGGCTGAGTTTCCGGAAGTCCGTGAAGGCCTCCTTACCGGCTCTTATGGCCGGTAAGGAGGCCTTCACGGCGTTTCAGCCCTGGAGGTGGTGCTGGGCGGCGTCGCGGATCTGCAGGCGGACGTTCTCCAGCGCGGCCGCGACCTCGTCGATCTGCTGCGCCGCCAGCTGGATGGCGCCCTGGATCGAGGTCGCGGTGGACGTCTCCCCGAGCAGGCCCAGCACCTGGGCCTGCAGGTCTTCGAGGTCGCTCTTCGTGGCGAGCGCGATGCCGGTGGGCACCTGGTCGGCGAGCAGCTCCAGCTGCTGCGCCTGCTCCTGGATCGTCATCGGGTGGTTCCTTCCGCGGTGGGGACGCACCTTCCGTGTTAGCAGACGCGGGAACTGTCGGTGGTGACGATTACGCTCGCATTCGTGAGCGTGACCTGGGCCGTCCGGCAGCCGCACCCCGTGGTGCGGCCCCTGGTCGCGCGCTATGTCGGCTACGCGCAGGACGAAGTCACGCTGGCCGTCCACCGCGGGCTGCCGTCCCGGCATGTGACGCTCGTCATCAGCCTGGCCGGCCCTGTGCGGATGGCCGGGCGCAGCCTGCAGGGGCTCGTCGGCGGCCTGCACACGAGCGCGGTCCTGATCCGGCAGGACCGCGTGCAGGAAGGGCTGCAGCTGGAGCTGGACCCGCTGGGCGTGCGGACGCTGTTCGGCGTCACGGCGGCGGAGCTGAGCGGTGAGGTGGCCGACCTGGCGGAGTTCGGCCTCGGCTCGCTGCCGGACCGGCTGCGGGAGCTGCCTTGGCGCGAGCGGTTCGCGCTGCTGGACGACGTCCTGGCCGCCCGGGCCGTCGAGCCGGTGGTGCCGCCGCCCGAGCTGGGGGAGGCGTGGCGCCGGATGCGGGGCGCGGACGGGCGGGTGCGCGTCACGGACCTGGCGGGCGAGGTCGGCTGGAGCCGTCGGCACCTGGGGGAGCGGTTCCGGGCGGAGCTGGGCCTGGCCCCGAAGCAGGCGGCGCGGGTCCTGCGGTTCGAGCGGGCGGGCCGGTTGCTGCGCGGTGGCCGGCGCGACCTGGCGTCGGTGGCCGCCGACTGCGGGTTCTACGACCAGGCGCACCTGAGCAACGAGTGGCGTGCGCTGGCGGGGTGCACGCCCGGGCGGTGGATCGCCGAGGAGCTCCCGTTCCTCCAAGACGAGGAGGTGGCGGCGGAGCAAGACTTCCGGGCATGACTCCTGAACCGAACGTATGGCCCGCCCTCCGCTACGACGACGCCCCGGCGGCGATCCGATTCCTGGTCGACGTCCTGGGCTTCACCGAGACGCTGGTGGTGCCCGAAGGCGACCTCGTCGCGCACGCGGAGCTGCGCTGGCCCGAAGGCGGCGCGGTGATGCTGGGCAGCGTCCGCCCGCCGGACGGCGTCCACGACGCGATGAAGCCCGGCACCGGCGCGGTCTACGTCGTATCGGACAAAGTGGACGAAATTCATGCGAGGGTCCGGCAGGCAGGCGCGGAGATCACGGCAGAGCTGACGGACACGGACTACGGCTCGCACACGTTCAGCCTCCGCGACCCGGAGGGCAACTCCTGGACGATCGGGACCTACCGCGGCGCGCCCTGACGGCTCACGGACCACCGAGCGCTGCGCGCGGAAGCCCGACCTGGGCGCTTCATCTCAGCGTGTCGAGAGCCTCGCGTTCCGTTTAGGGCCCGGATCTGGCACCCTGGAGCCCGTGTTGCGGCTTGCAGGTGCACGGCTGCTCGATGATCGGGACTATCCGGCGGTCCGTGCCGCGCTCGCCGCCGACCCGGTGGGCAGCTGCATGGTCAGCGCCCGGGTCGAGGCTGCGGGCCTTGATCCGTGGCGGCTCGGTGGTGAGCTCTGGGCCGCCGACAGCCGCCCGGTTCGTGCCGGGCGGCTCCAAGGGCTGTGCTTTTCCGGGCCCAACCTCATCCCGCTGCGCGGCAACGCGCCCGCCCTCCGTTCCTTCGCCGACCGTGCGCTGCGGCGGCAGCGCACGTGTTCGTCCCTGGTCGGCCCGGCCGAGCAGGTCCTCGGGCTCTGGGACGAGCTCGAGGACGAGTGGGGCCCGGCCCGGGAGGTCCGCGACGACCAGCCGCTGATGGCCCTCGACGCGATGCCGCTGGTCGCCGCCGATCCGCTGGTGCGCGCGGTCCGGCCGGACGAGCTCGAGCGGTACCTGCCCGCGGCCGTCGCCATGTTCATCGAAGAGGTCGGCGTCGACCCGCGCAGCGGCGACGGCGGCGCGAGCTACCGCGCCCGCGTCACGGAGCTGATCGGCGCCGGGCGCGCGTTCGCCCGGTTCGAAAACGGCGAGGTCGTCTTCAAGGCCGAGATCGGCGCGATGTCGGCGACCGTCGGGCAGATCCAGGGCGTCTGGGTGCACCCGGAACGCCGGGGCGACGGGCTCGGCACCGCCGGCACGGCCGCGGTCGCGCACCGGCTCGTCCGCGGTCTCGGCCGGACCGCGAGCCTCTACGTCAACGCCTTCAACACCCCCGCCCTCGCGGCCTACCGCAAGATCGGCTTCAAGCAGGTCGGCCAGTACGCCACGGTGCTGTTCTAAACGGCTGTTCCAGCCACTCTTCCGTGGCGGCGTTTCAGCCCGAGGGTAACTCGCTGACCAGGCACGATCCCGCCATGAGTGCACGTCGACGCCGCAGTGCGCTCGCGGTGCTGCTGCTCGCCGCCGCGACCACGGCCGGGTGCTCGGGCGACGGGCCCGAGGACGCCCTTTCCGCCTTCCTCGACGCCTTCGCGTCCGGGGACGTCGCCGCCGCGGCGGCGGCCACCGACTCGCCCGACGCGGCCAAGATCGTGCTTTCGCAGGTCCGCGGGGCGCTCGACCCCGAATCCCTCGAAGCGGACGAAGAAGAGGTGAAGCAGCCGGACGGCGACGTCGTCACCGCGGGCTACCGGCTCACCTGGCACCTGTCGCACGACCGCACCTGGTCCTACCGCGCCGACGTCCAGCTGCGGGCGGCCGAGCACGGCTGGCAGGTGCACTGGCAGCCGACGGTCGTGCACCCGCAGCTGACCGTCGGCCAGACCATCGGCCTGCTGCCGCAGCTGCCGGAGACGGCGCCGGTGCTCGACCGCGACGGCGTGCCGCTGATGCGCCCGCAGACCGTGATCGGCGTGGTCGTCGACCCGCAGAAGACCGGCAACCCGAGCGCGGTCGCCGGGTCGCTGGCCAAGGCACTGCACCGGTTCGAACCGTCGGTCACCGGCCGGTCGGTGCTCGAGGGGATGAACAAGACCAAGCCCGGCGACGCCTACCCGGTGATCACCCTGCGGGCCGGCGACTACCACCAGGTCAAGCCGGCGATCTACGACCTGCCCGGCGTCCGGTTCGCCAGCCAGGAGCGGCTGCTGCCGGTGACCCGCGGGTCCGGGCGGCAGGTCCTGCCGGCCATCCGCGCGCTGGTCGAGCAGGAGCTGGCCGGGGCGGCGGGCTGGCGGATCGTCACCCGGGACGTCACCGGTGGCGAGGTGTCGGAGCTGCGGGCCGAACCGCCGCGGCCCGGGCCGGCCATCACGAGCACGCTCAGCGCGCGGATCCAGGCCGCCGCCGAAAAGGCCCTGGACACCGAGACGCATCCGGCCGCGCTGGTCGCGATCCAGCCGTCGAGCGGGGACATCCTCGCCGTGGCGCAAAACGACGCCGCCGACGACGAAGGCCCGATCGCGCTGTCCGGGCGCTTCCCACCGGGGTCGACGTTCAAGATCGTCACGGCGGCGGCCGCGCTGTCGGCGGGGGACGTCGAGCCCGGCAGCCCGGTGGACTGCCCCGGCACCACGGTGATCGAGAACCGTGTCGTGCCGAACGAGGGCCGGTTCGACCTCGGCCGGGTGCCGCTGAAGACGGCGTTCGCGCGGTCCTGCAACACGACCTTCGCCCGGCTCGCCGCCGGTCTCCCGGCGTCGGCGCTCACCGACGCCGCCCGGTCCCTCGGGCTCGGCGCCGACTTCGTGGTGCCCGGCCTGACCACGGTCACCGGCGACGTCCCGGCCAGCGACTCGGCCGTGCAGCGCGCGGAGGACGGCTTCGGCCAGGGCACGGTGGTGGCCAGCCCGTTCGGCATGGCCCTGGTCGCAGCGGTCGTGCAGGCCGGGAAGGTGCCGACGCCGTCGATCGTCAAGGGGATGCCCGCGACTGCCGACAAGGTCGGCGACGCGCCGTCCCAGCAGGTCCTCGACGCGCTGCGCGGCATGATGCGGGACGTCGTCACGGCGGGCACCGCGACCGGCCTGCGGGACCTGCCCGACGTCGCGGGCAAGACCGGGACCGCCCAGTTCGGCGACGGCTCCCGCGCGCACGGCTGGTTCGCCGGCTACCGCGGCGACCTGGCGTTCGCCGTGCTGCTGACCGACGCCGGCTCCTCCAAACCGGCGGTGCAGGCCGCGCACCGGTTCCTGGCGGGGATCGGCTGAGCGGGCCGTCGTAAGGTGGAGGCATGTCCGTTCGTGCCCCGCTCGTTCCCGGCGTCCAGACGCCGCGCCGTGACGTCCCCAGTTCCATCGCCCGTCCCGAGTACGTGGACAAGCCGGCGCCGAAACGGGACACCGGCAACGGCGTGCGCACGCCCGAGGTGATCGAGGCGATGCGGGTCGCCGGCCGCATCGCGGCCCAGGCCCTGGAGGAGGGCGGCAAGGCCGTCAAGCCGGGCGCCACCACGGACGACATCGACAAGGTGGTGCACGAGTTCCTGCTCGACCACCACGCCTACCCCTCGACGCTGGGCTACCGCCGGTTCCCGAAGTCGTGCTGCACCTCGCTCAACGAGGTGATCTGCCACGGCATCCCGGACTCGACGGTGATCGAAGACGGCGACATCTGCAACATCGACGTCACCGCCTACATCGGCGGCGTGCACGGCGACACGAACGCGACGTTCCTGGCCGGCGACGTCTCCGAGGAGGCCCGCCTGCTGGTGGAGCGCACCCGCGAGGCCACGATGCGGGCGATCAAGGCGGTCCGGCCGGGCCGGCAGCTCAACGTCATCGGCCGGGTCATCGAGTCCTACGCGAAGCGCTTCGGCTACGGCGTGGTCCGCGACTTCACCGGCCACGGCGTCGGCCCCGCGTTCCACACGCCGCCGACGATCCTGCACTACGAAGAGCCCTCCGTCGACACGATCATCGAGGAGGGCATGACCTTCACGATCGAGCCGATGATCACCCTGGGCACCATCGACTACGACATCTGGGCCGACGACTGGACCGTCACCACGAAGGACAAGAAGTGGACGGCCCAGTTCGAGCACACCCTCGTGGTGACGGCCGACGGCAGCGAGATCCTCACGCTGCCCTGAGTCAGTGGCTGCCCACAGACAGCGTCAGACAACACGCAACCTGTGGGCGGCCGGTACGAAGACCTCGTTCCTCGTCTCGTCCGCGTAACCGGCCGTCGTCGCCACTTCCTCAGCTGAGAACCCTTTGGACAGCAGAGTCTCGGCAATCGAGTGGGTCAAGCGAGGTATTTCCGGTTTGAGTTCTTCACTTACAGGTTCGCGCACTCGCCAGCCGAGGCGGCTGAATTTCTTGTACATCGCGGTTCGGTCGGCGGCCGACATGATTCGAAGTTGATGAGCCCGCTCGACGAGGGCTTGCATCGAGACTCCCCACTGGCGCTTCAGATCCGCGAGTTTCCCGGTTGTGAGATCGCGCAGCTGAGGTCGAATGACCTCTTCTGGCATGAGGAACTCTGCTGCAAATGCGTTCGCGTCCGTTTCGGGGTCTGAGCTGATGTACTCCGAGTGTAGGCAGAGGTGCCCGAGCTCGTGGGCGAGCGTCCATCGGCGGCGATCGGTTGGAAATGACTGGTTGATCATCACAACCGGGTGATCATTGATCCATTGCGACAGGCCGTCGACACGTGCCGTTTCGAAGTCCTCTGCGACTATCACGCAGCCTGCCGCCTCGAGCCATCCGACAAGATCCTTGACTGGGCCGACAGGCATACGCCACTGCATCCGGGTGAGTCGTGCTGCATCGGCCGCAGGCATGCCTTCCGGATCGAACGTGGGGATGATCTGGTTCGCGTGTAGCGATACTTGTTCGAAGAGCTTGCTGACGTGCATGCGATGCTCGTTCAGCTTGGCTTCAAGTCGCCGCCAGTCTGTCGCTTTGGCAGATGCCCGTCGGCGCATGTGTGCATCGACGGCCATGGCTCCCTTGAGAGAGCCTGCGTGTTGCAGAAAGTCCTCGGTGACTCCCAGCGCGTCCGCGAGTCGCCGGTGGATGTCTGGGTCCGGTTCGCGAAGATCCTGCTCGTACCGATTGATGGCCGGCTGGGACACGCCGACCATCGTCGCGAGCTGTTCCTGGGTGTAGCCACGAGCGAGGCGCAGGGTGGCAAGTGCACCACCGATCGCCGTCATTACCAATCCGATCCTGTGCTGTCGTGGGTCTCCGAGCCTGCCACGTCGATGAACGGCTGAGTGGGGCCAGGAGTTGTCGGACGAGTGACTGTAGCGCCACCGGACGCGGGTGGAGCGGGCAACTGCACTGTCCAAAGGACGTTCTCCTGACCGTCCCGAAGAGTGATGACAGCAGGGCCCATCGTCCGTGTGGCGGTGTCCCACTCGTACCCGACTTCCAGGCGACACTCGCCGAAGCCAGGGAACGTCTGATTGAGACCCTGAGCTTCGAAATCCAGGACCGTCTGCGTCGGGTAGCTGCTGGTGCGCCCATCGAGGTGGTGTCGCTTCACGCGGATGCGGTAGGTGAGTCGTTCCCTGGAGTCCACTTGAACGACAAGTTCCCGCGTAGTGCCGTTGTCGGACGTCACGACGTGGCTGAAGTCGCGAACGTCGTCGATCAGCGAGGACCACATCCAGTCGTGAATCAAGCACGCGATTGTCCGCGGCGCGTTCCCATTGAGCCACGCTGGGTGTGACTCTCGGTACACGTCAAGCTGCTCTTTGGCATGGGCAACGCCGCGACTCACAGCATGGACGACCTTGTCGCCAAGCTCGTCTAGCACCACCTGTGGTTCTGGGTGCGATTTCATGCCGGATTTTATACCAGCCACTTTGGGTGATGTAAAGCGCATGCGGAGGGTGGTTTGCGTCGCGTGCCCGGCGGCGGGCCGCCTTATGGCGAACCCGCCGTCGAAGATCTGCGAGTCAGTGGCTGGTGGCCTTCTTGTAGCAGCGCACCGAGAGCGGCACGAAGATCGCCAGCAGCAGCGCGATCCACAGCACCGACGCGAGCACGGCGTGCTGCATCGGCCAGGCATCGTGCGCCGGCATGGCCGTGCTCGTGTTGCCGAACAGCTCCCGCGAAGCCTGCGTGATCGCCGAGACCGGGTTCCAGTCCGCGATCACCCGCAGCGGCGTGGGCAGCCGTGCGCTGTCGACGAACGTGTTGGCCAGGAAGGTGAGCGGGAAGATCGCCACGCTCGAGACGTTGTTGAACACCTCGGGCTTGCGCACGGCCAGGCCGAGCGTCCCCATCACCCACGACAGCGCGTAGGCGAAGGCGAGCAGCAGGAGCACGCCGCCGAGCGCCTCGAAGACGCCGGTGTGGATGCGCCAGCCGACCAGCAACCCCACCAGACCCATGATGAGCAGGCTCGTCACGTTGAGGATCAGGTCCGCGGTGGTCCGCCCGATCAGCACCGCGGCCGGGGACATCGGCAGGGACCTGAACCGGTCGATGAGGCCCTTCTGCAGGTCGTCGGTCAGCCCGTAGCCGGTGACGATGCTGCCCATCGCCACGGCGAGGGTGAAGATCCCCGGCAGCATGAACTCGCGGTAGGACATGCCGGGGATGTCGATCACGCTGCCGAACACGAAACCGAAGAGCAGCACGAACATCACCGGCATGAACACGATGGACCCGAGCAGGTCCAGCGACCGGAGGATCTTGATCGAGTTGCGCTTGGCGACGGTCACGCCGTCGGTGACGGCCATCTGCACCGCGTTCATCACACGGCCTCCTTCGCGGGTTCGGCCGTCTCGTGGCCGGTGAGAGTGAGGAAAACGTCGTCGAGGGTGGGGCGCCGGACGCCGACGTCGCGGACGTCCACGCCTTCCGCGGCGAGCAGAGCCAGCGCTTCGGTAAGCGCTTTCGCGCCGTGGGTCACGGGCACGGTGAGCCGGAAGCCCTCGGCCTGCGGTTCGCCGCTGGCCAGCCGGGCCAGCGCCTGCTGCGCGACGCCGACGTCGGCGTGCGTGCCGACGGTCAGCTCGATCCGCTCGCCGCCCACGAGGTCCTTGAGCTCGTCGGCGGTGCCGCGGGCGATCACGCGGCCGTGGTCGACGACGGCGATGCTGTCGGCCAGCCGGTCGGCTTCTTCGAGGTACTGCGTGGTCAGCAGCAGCGTGGTGCCGCCCGCGACCAGCTCGGTGATGACGTCCCACAGCTCGGTGCGGGCCCGCGGGTCGAGCCCGGTGGTGGGCTCGTCGAGGAACAGCACCGGCGGGTTGGCGACGAGCGCGCCGGCCAGGTCGAGCCGGCGCCGCATGCCGCCGGAGTAGCCCTTGACCGGCCGGTCGGCGGCGTCGCCCAGGCTGAACCGGGCCAGCAGCTCCCGGCCGCGGGCCTTGGCGCGCTTGGTGCCCAGGTGGTAGAGCCTGCCGACCATCTCGAGGTTTTCGGCCCCGGTCAGCTCCGGGTCGACGGCGGCGTACTGCCCCGAAGCGCCGATGTGCGAACGCAGCTCGTGCGCGTCCTTCACGACGTCGAACCCGGCGACGGTCGCCCGGCCCGCGTCCGGCTTCTGCAGCGTCGTGAGGATCTGGACGGTGGTGGTCTTCCCGGCGCCGTTCGGTCCGAGCACGCCGAGCACGGTGCCTTCGGGCACGCTCAGCGACATCCCGTCGAGCGCGGTGACGCTGCCGTACTTCTTGACGAGCCCCTCGGCCACGATGGCGTCTGTCATGGATCTTCCCCTTTTGTCCGGTGGAGCTTCAGGCGCGGCGGATGACGATGTCGCCGGTGGTGGAGCGGGCCTTGACCTCGACGGTCTCGTCGGTCCCACCGGGACCGTCGGCCGCGGTGAGCGTGTTGTGGACGGTGCCGGTGACGGTGTTGAGGACCAGCCACGCGGCGCTGCCCTCGCGGATGCCGACCTCGATCTCGCCGACGGCGGTTTCGAGGACGACCGCGTCGCGCATGACCTGGCCGATCCGGATGTCGCCGGCGGCCGACCTCGCGTCGACGCCCGCGTGGGCGACGTCGACCACGATGTCGCCGTTGGCCGTGCTGACCCGCAGGTCGCCGGTCACCTCGCCGACGCGGGTCTCGCCGTTGGAGTTCTTGAGCACGGCGGTCCCGTCGATCTCGCGGATCCGCAGTTCGCCGGAGCCGGTGCCGACTTCGGCGTGGCCGGTGGCCCGGCCGACGGTGACGTCGCCCATCGCCGTGGTCGCCTCGAGCCGGGCGGTCTCGCCGAGGTCGATGTTGCCCATGGACGTCTTGAAGCGGCTTTCGCCGATGCGGCCGCTGACGCGGAAGTCGCCCATCGCGGAGGTGCCCTTGAGCCGCGAACCGGCGGGCAGCTCGACGACGACGTGCAGCGCGCCGCCCTTGCCCCACAGCTTGTGGGTGTACTTCGGGCCCTTGACCAGGAGCTCGCCGTCGGTGAACTCGACGCGGGTCTTGGCGGCGGCCTTGACGTCCTCGGTGTCGCCCGGGTCGGCCGGCTCGACCTCGACGGTGGTTTCGGCGCGGTCGCCGGCGACGATCCGGACGTCGGCGACGCTGAAGTCGAGGGTGGCGGTGATCGGCTCGGGGGTGGCGAAAAATGGCATGGCTGTGCCCTCCTGGGCTGCTTGGGTGTGATTTCGCTGGTGAGAGCGGCGGGTCTAGCGGACCCAGCCGGTGTACTTGTCGCCGTAGAGCGAGCGGCGGCGGGTGGTGCTCTTGTCGGGGCCGAGTGCGGAGTTCGCGGCCCGGACGAGCCAGGCGTTGATCGAGAGCCGGTCGCGGCTCGCGGCCTCCTCGACGCGCTGCTTGAGCTGCTCGGGCAGCCGCAGGTTGATCCGCGCCACGGCGCCGTCGTCGGCCTCGGGCGGGGGCGGCGGCTCTTCTTCCTGGGCGGCCGGCTCGGCCGTCGTGGGGAGCGTTACCGCGAATTCGGCGTCACGGCGGCGGAGGCGGACTTCGACGGAGCCGGGCGCGAGGTCGCGGGTGATCTCGTCGGCCGCGGCCGAGAGGGCGTCGAGCAGGGTGAGCCGGATCGCCGATTCGAGCGGCGCGGTGAGCCGCTCGGCGAGGGCGACGGCGTCCTCGCCCGCCGCCTCGGCGGCGACCGCGAGCTCCCGGCGGAGTTCGTCTACGAAGGGCGTCAGGTCCATGGCACAACTATGGCGCCATCGTGGCACCACGACAACCCTGAAATGGCACCCTTAGGGGTCAATGGTGGTGCCACACGAGTAGAACGCGCAGGTCAGGCGCGTTCGATGCGCTCCAGGAGCTCGTCGAGGAAGCCGCAGGCCTCGGCGGCAGCGCGGTCCGGATCCCGGTCGGCAATGGCCTGCGCGAGGCCTTCGTGGCCGATCTCCGGCGCGTGGTCCGCTCCCGGCGCGATGGTCGACGTCGTCGCGATGCTGGCCGCGATGACCTCCGTCAGGCCGCGGTAGAGCTCGGTCAGCAGCCGGTTGTGGCCGGCGGCGACGACCGCGCAGTGGAACTCGGCGTCGATGCGGGCGAAGTCCTGCCAATGTCCTTCGCGCAGCTCGACTTCGCGGCGGGCGAGCAGCGACCACAGCGCGGCGACTTCGTCCTCGGTCCGCTCGACGGCGGCGAGCCGCGCGCCTTCGACCTCCAGGGTGCGGCGGACCTGCAGGACTTCGCGCAGTTCCGAGCCGCAGAGCCGGCGGATCGCGCCGGAGACCTCGCTCGTGGCGCGCACGTAGGTGCCGTCGCCCTGCCGCACCTCGAGGATTCCGGTGTGCGCGAGCGCGCGCACGGCCTCTCGGACGGTGTTGCGCCCGACGCCGAGCTGCTCGACGAGCTCGGCCTCGGTGGGGATGCGTTCGCCGATCGGCCATTCGCCCTGCGTGACCGCGGTCCGCAGCTGCTCGATGACCTGGTCGACGAGGCCTGCTCGCCGGGGGGTGGCCAGAGGCACAGGATTTATCCCTTCATCCAATCATCCTACGTATGCGATAGTAGCGGCCATGCGCGTCGAACACCGGGAACCCGAACTGGACGGCGTCGCCGCGACGCGGACCCCGGGCGTGGTCGCGGCCGGAACGCTGCTCGCCGTCGCCGTGGTCCTGACCGCCCTCAACCTGCGCCCGGCCATCACCGGGGTCGGCCCGATGCTGGCCGAAATGCGCGCGGACCTGGGCGCGTCCGTGCTCTGGGCGGGCGTGCTCACGACGTTGCCCACGCTCTGCTTCGCCGGTGCCGGCCTGGCCGCGCCGCTGCTCGCCCGCCGGGCCGGGATCGGCGCCGCCATCGCGATCGCGCTCGCCGCGCTGGCGGCCGGCCTCGTGCTGCGCGTGCTCGACGGCCCGGTCGTGGTGCTCGGCGGGACGCTGGTGGCCACCGCCGGGATCGCCCTGATCAACGTGCTCGTCCCGGTGGTCATCAAGGACTCCTTCCCCGCCCGGATCGGCGTGCTGACCGGCGTCTACACCGCCGGGCTGCAGGGCGGCGGCGCGCTCGGGTCGGCGGTGACCCCGCCGCTCGGCGACGCGTTCGGCGGCTGGCGCCCGGCGCTGGGGAGCTGGGCGGTCCTGGCCGTCGTCGCGCTGCTGGCGTGGATTCTCGCAGCCCGAGGCACCGGACGGGCACCGCGTCACGCCGGCGCCGCCGAGGCCGGACGGTCGCTGCTGCGCAACCGGCTGGCCTGGGTCGTCACCGTCTTCTTCGGCCTGCAGGCGTTCTACGCCTACGCGGCGATGGGCTGGTTCCCGCAGGTGCTGATGGACGCCGGCGTGTCACGCGGCGACGCCGGGCTGCTGTTCGGCCTGGTCTCGCTGATCGCGGTGCCGATCAGCCTCGTCATCGCGCCGATGGCGGCTCGCGCTCGCGGCGGGCAGGGCCCCTGGATCGTGGCGCTGGGCGTGTTCGGCTTCGCCGGGACGGCCGGGCTGATGCTGGCCCCGGCATGGTCGCCGCTGCTCTGGAGCATCCTCGTCGGGCTCGGGATGAGTGTGTTCTCGCTGGCCCTGACCGTGATCGCGCTGCGCGCGCGAACCGGCGCGGACACGGCCCGCCTGTCCGGCATGGCCCAGGGCTTCGGCTACCTCTTCGCCGCGCTCGGGCCGTTCCTGTTCGGCCTGCTGCACGACGTCGCGGGCGGCTGGACCGTCCCGCTGGCGATGCTCCTCGGCCTGCTGCTGGTCCAGGTCGCGTTCGGCGTCCTGGCCGGCCGCGCCCGCTTCGTCTGAGCCTGCGTCAGTCCAGGGGCAAGCTGAGCAGGGCGTTCTCGACCAGCTCCGGCATCGCGGGGTGGATCCAGTACTGGCCGCGCGCCATGCTCCGCGCGTCGAGGCCGAAGCTCATCGCCTGGATGAGCGGCTGGATCACCGACGACGCCTGCGGCCCGATGATGTGCGCGCCGAGCAGCTGCCCGGTCGCCGGGTCGGCCAGGAGCTTCGCGAAGCCCGTGGTGTCCTCCATCGCCCAGCCGTAGGCGATCCCCGCGTAGTCCTGCTTCGAGACCACATAGGACACACCCAGCTCGCGGGCCTTCCGCTCGGTGAGCCCGACGGACGCCACCTGCGGGTGGGTGAAGACCGCGTGCGGCACGAACCGGTGGTCGGCGGTGATCCGCTCGTCCGGGTGCAGGAGGTTGTGCTGCACCACGCGTGCTTCGTGGTTCGCGACGTGCTTCAGCTCGTGCGGCGACGAAAGGTCGCCGAGCGCGTAGATGCCCTCGACGGTGGTCTCCTGGTAGTCGTCGACCACGACGTGCCCACTGTCCTTTGTGGTCACACCGGTGGCGGCGACGTCCAGCAGATCCGAGTTCGGCCTGCGGCCGGTCGCGATCAGCAGCAGGTCGCCCTCGACGGTCTCGACGCCGTGCGGCCCTTCGAGATCGAGCGCGACACCGCCATCGGTCCCGTACGCCCGCACGGTCTTGCGGTCCAGCCGGACGTCGAACCGCTCGGCGGCCAGCTCGGTGAACCGCTCGCTGACGTCGTCGTCCTCCGAGCGCAGCAGCCGTCCGGACCGGTTGACCAGCGTGACCTGCACGCCGAAGGAGGCGAAGACGTGCGCGAACTCCGCGGCGATGTACCCGCCGCCGAGGACGACGATCCGCTCGGGCAGCTCGTCGAGCCGCATCACGGTGTCGGAGGTGTGGTAGTCGACGGTGTCCAGACCGGGGATGTCGGGGATCACCGGACGCCCGCCCGCGGCGAGCACGAACTTGTCGGCGGTCAGCACCTCGTCGGGGCGTCCGTCGGCGAAGCTGACACGCAGCTCCTTGTGCCCGGTGAAGCGCCCGGTGCCTTCATAGACGTCGACGTTCGCGTTGTCTTCGTGGCTGCGGCGGTACTCGGCGCCGCCCGCGGCGATCGGGTCGATCCGGCCGAAGATCCGGTCGCGGATGTCGCGCCAGCGCACGCCCTTCAGCTCTTCGTCGACGCCGTACTTCGAACTGTGCGAAGGCGTGTACGCGACATCGGCGGCGTACACGAACATCTTCGTCGGGATGCACCCGACGTTGAGGCAGGTCCCGCCGAAGGTGCCCTTTTCCACGATCGCCGTCTTCTGGCCGGCGAAGCCCGGGCCGAGGATGGAGTTTCCCGATCCCGTCCCGACGATCACCAGGTCGTAGTGGGGCACTGCATCCTCCGCGGGTCCGGGTCCGGTCGTTTCACCCTAGCCAACCTCGCCGGAAGGGTGAGTGTTCCTCATTGTGTTTAACGTCGTATTACGCGGTCAGTGCCCGGTGGCGGTGAAATGCATCAGGTCGGTCGGGCTGCGCCAGTTCCCGCCCCAGCTCCACCCGATGGCCGCGAACGCGCGCACGGTCGCGTCGCCGGCCAGGACCATGCCCGGCCGGACGCGCGAGCGGTCGACGTAGGCCGAGGCCAGCTCGGGCAGCACGAGGTCGCCCTGGGTGTAGGGGTTGCAGAACGGGTTGACGTCCACGGCGAGCCCGTACGCGTGCGCCGACCACGTCGTCTGGCCACGTGCCGGCCGGCAGACGAACGCGCTGGTGGTGTTGCCGTCGCCGGTCGGCGGCGCATCGAGGTCGCTCGCGCTGGTCACGCGCATCTCTTCCAGCGGGAACCGGTCCGCGAAGAGCACCCCGAAAACCTTGGCGATCCCGTCGGCGCCGGAGGCGTTGACCAGCATTTCGCCGGTGTGCGCGCGGCCGTCGAAGCCCCAGAAGGCCAGCGTCAGGTAGCGGAGGTCGGTGGCCTTGACCGGGCAGGCGGGCTGCCACGTGCTGCGCGCGAGGACGTCGGCGGGCACGGCGCCGATCGTCGCCGCGTAGCGGTCGCCGGCCGGGGGCGGGAGGAGGTCTTTTGTCGGAAGTGCCCGGTTCACCAGTTCGGGTGGCGTCGGCTCGACCTCGCCGAAGCCGTCGGGACGGCGGGGGAGAAGACGCGCGCCCACCTGCCAGACGGCGGCCGGCGTGGCGGCGGTACTCGTCGTGGTCGTGACCGAAGGGGCCGGTTGCGGCGTCGACGGGACTTCCGAAGAGCACGCGGTCAGGGCGAAGGACAGGAGTGCCCACGCCGCCGCCGTCGCTCTCCGCCGCATCCGGCCAGCTTGGCAGAAGCGGTGGGTGAGCGCGGAGTCCACCCGTTCCAGTGACACCGTTTCGGGCCTACTCGGATTAGGGTATTCAGGGCCACTCGTTCACGCATCGGAGTCGTCTGACTGCCGAGTGCTCTGCCCTGTGCCGCGCATCGAAAAGGGGAAAACCCATGTCCGTGAAGTCCCGCCGATCCCTGCTGCTCGCGTGCGGCGCGCTCCTGGCGGTCGCGGCGGTGGCCGTCCCGGTCGTGGTCGGCACGGCGTCGGCGGACCAGGCGTCGGCCAACCAGCCCCGGATCGTCGGCGGCAACCAGGCGTCCCTCGCCAACTACCCGTACGCGGTGTACCTGACCGACTCGGGCGGCAACCAGTTCTGCGGCGCGGTGATCGTCAGCTCCACGGCGGTCGCGACGGCGGCGCACTGCGCCAAGGCGGTGGCGAAGCAGGAGATGCGCGTGGTGGCCGGCCGCGAGGACAAGCGCACCAGCGACGGCGAGGTCCTGGGCGTCTCGAAGGTCTGGGTCGACCAGGACTACCGCGACCCGACCCAGGGCGGCGACATCGCGGTGCTGACGGTCCGCGGCCAGCTCGACTACCGGCCCGCGAAGCTGCCCGGCAGCGGTGACGCGGGGCTGTACAACAAGGGCACGCAGGCGACGGTGCTCGGCTGGGGCCGCATCGCCGACGGCGGCGCCCGCTCCGACTACCTGCGCAGTGCCCAGGTCCCGCTGGTCTCGGACAGCGAATGCCGCGCCGACTACACGGTCTACGACCAGCGGAGCATGGTGTGCGCGGGGTACCCCGAGGGCGGCATCGACGCCTGCCAGGGCGACTCCGGCGGCCCGCTCGTCGTGGGCGACACGCTGATCGGGATCGTCTCCTTCGGCGACGGCTGCGCCAAGGCGGGCAAACCGGGCGTCTACACGCGCGTCTCGACGTATGCGGACGACATCAAAACCCAGGCCACCCCGCGCCTCCTCGGCTGAGCGTGCTAGGCAGGGGTATGCCGACTCTGCACGACGTGACCGGTCCCGAGCTGACCGCTGCCCAGCTGCACGACATCCTCCGCTTGCGCGCCGAAGTCTTCGTCGTGGAGCAGAAAGCCGCGTACCTCGACGTCGACGGCCACGACCTGCGGCCGGACACCCGGCACCTGTGGTTCGAGGAGGAAAGCGGCGTCACGGCGTACCTGCGGGTCCTCCTGGACCCGGACGGCGTCCGCCGCATCGGCCGCGTGGTCACGGCCGCCCCCGCCCGCGGCGCCGGCCTGGCGGCCCGCCTGATGGAAGCGGCCCTGACGACCCCGGCCGAGTACGTCCTGGAAGCCCAGACCTACGTCCAAGGCTTCTACGCCCGCTACGGCTTCGTCGCGGAAGGCCCGGAGTACATCGACGAAGACGGAATTCCCCACATAAAAATGCGCCGCCTCCCGAACTGACCGCAGCGATGCCCCTCCAATCACACGTGATGCCTCCTCAATCACGCGAGAACGGCGCAGGATCACGCGAGCCGACCCGCCGCGGAGGGCTCAGGCGAGCGCACCCCGCGGCGCGGTCGCGGTGATCACCTTCACCGCACGGTCCACATCGGACTCCGTGAGGTCGGCCCGCGCCGTCAGCCGCAGCCGGGAAATCCCGTCCGGCACCGACGGCGGCCGGAAGCACCCGACGCGGATGCCCTGCTCGGCACAAGCCGCGGCCCACGCGACCGCCGTCTCCGCGGACGGCGCCTGAACCGAGATGACGGCGGCGTCGGGCAGGCTCGCCTTCAGCCCGGCCGCCTTCAGCGACATCGCCAGGTTGCCCGCGTTCTCGACCACCTTTTCCGCCAGTCCCGGCTCCTCCTTCAGCGCGTGCAACGCGGCCAAGGCGGCAGCGGCGCTCGCAGGCGCCAAAGCGGTGTCGAAGATGAAGCTGCGAGCCGTGTCCACGAGGTGCTTGATCACGCGACGCGGGCCCACCACCGCCCCGCCCTGGGCACCGAGGGACTTCGACAGTGTCAACGTCGTGACGACGTCGGGCGCGCCCGACAGCCCGGCCGCGTGGACCGCGCCCCGGCCGCCCTCGCCGAGGACGCCGAAGCCGTGGGCGTCGTCCACCAGCAGCGCCGCGCCGTGCGAACGGCAGATCCCGGCCAGCTCGCCGAGCGGGGCGAGGTCGCCGTCGACCGAGAACACCGAGTCGGTCACCACGAGCGCCCGCGGCTTGCGCCGGGTCGCCAGCGCGTGCTTGATCGCCGACGGCGTCGAGTGCGCGACCGCGGCGACGTCGGCCCGCGACAGCCGGCACCCCTCGATCAGCGACGCGTGGATGTACTTGTCGGTGACGATCGCGGATTCGGCCCCGGACAGCGCGGTCACCGCGCCGAGGTTCGCGGCGAACCCGGAGGAGAACACGAGCGCCGCCTGCGCGGCGCAGAACCGGGCGAGCTCCAGCTCGAGCTCGGTGTGCAGCTCGGTGGATCCGGTGACCAGCCGCGACCCGGTCGCGCCGGCGCCCCAGCGCAGCGCGGCGGCCGCGGCGGCCCCGGCGACGCGCTTGTCGCGGGCCAGCCCGAGGTAGTCGTTGCCCGCCAGGTCCAGCTCGTCGGCCCGCGCGGGACGCGGCCGCAGCTGCCGCACGAGTCCCGCGTTCGCGCGCTTCTCCGCCTCGATGTCGAGCCAGTCGAAAACCTCGTCGGGCGGGGGCGTGGGCGGCGTAGTCACGTCCCGCAGTCTCCCATCCGGACTTCGCGCGGCCGCGAAGCGGGCCCGGAAACGCCGGAAGCCCCGGACCACCGGTCCGGGGCTTCCGAAGGGAAATCAGCTGTCGTAGCCGCGACGCGGGCCACGGCTCGGGCGGCCGTAACCACCGCCGTTGCCCGAGCGGGGCTGACGGCCACGGCCGCCGAAGCCGCCGGGACGGCCTTCACGGTCGCCGCCGCGGTAACCGCCACGGTCGCCACCGCGGTCACGGTCGCCGTAGCCACCGCGATCGCCGTAGCCGCGCTCGCCACCACGGTTCGAGCCGCCGAACCCACGGTCGCCGCGGAAGCCACCGCCGCGACGCGGGTTCTCGCGCCGCCGCTCGACGACCGGCTCGCCACTGGGCTCCTTGGCACCGGTGATGCGGGACAGCTCGGCGTCGCCCGGGCGGACCGTCGTCGACTCCGCGCGCACGCCGGCGCGGTCGGTCAGGCGGCGGACCATCCGGCGCTGGTCGTGCGTCGCCAGCGTGACGACCACGCCGGACGCCCCGGCGCGGGCCGTGCGGCCGGCGCGGTGCAGGTAGTCCTTGTGGTCGGCCGCCGGGTCGACGTGCAGCACCAGCGAGATGTCGTCGACGTGGATGCCGCGGGCGGCGACGTCCGTGGCGACCAGCACCGGGGTGAGGCCGTCCTTGAAGTCGGCGAGGACGCGGTTGCGCTGCCCCTGGGTCTTGCCGCCGTGCAGCGCCGCCGCGTGCACGCCCTGCTCGCGCAGCCGCTCGGTGAGCCGGTCGACGTGGTGCTTGGTGCGCACGAACATGATCGTGCGGCCTTCGCGGGCGCCGATCTGCGTGATGACGTCCTGCTTGTCCTGGTGCGAGACCTGCAGAACGTGGTGGTCCATGGTCGTGACGCTCGCGGTCGACGGGGCGACCGAGTGCGTCACCGGGTCGGTCAGGTACTGCTTGACCAGGCGGTTGACGTCACCGTCGAGCGTCGCGGAGAACAGCAGTCGCTGCCCGCCCGGCGGGGTCAGGTCGAGGATCTCGCGGACCTGCGGCATGAAGCCCATGTCCGCCATCTGGTCGGCCTCGTCGAGGGCGATGAAGTTGCAGTCGCCCAGCGCCGCCGTGCCCTGGCGGACGTGGTCGGACAGCCGGCCCGGCGTGGCGATCAGCAGGTCGACGCCTCGGGACAGCGCGTCCGCCTGGCGGGCGAAGGCCATGCCGCCGACGGCGGTGCGGCACCACAGGCCGAGCGCCTTGGCCAGCGGGGTCAGCGAGTCGGCGACCTGCATGGCCAGCTCGCGGGTCGGGACGAGGATCAGCGCGCGGGGGCGCTTCGGGCGGGCCTTGCCGCCGTCGAGCCGGGCCAGCATGGCCAGGCCGAAGGCGAGCGTCTTGCCGGAGCCGGTCTGGGCGCGGCCCAGGACGTCCCGGCCGGCCAGGGCGTCCGGGATGGTCGCGGACTGGATCGGGAAGGGCTGGTCGATGCCCGCCTCGGCGAGCGCGCGGAGCAGCGGCTCCGGCAGGCCCAGCTGGGCGAACGTCTTGGTGACCACGGTCTCGACCGCGTCGTCGCGCAGCATGTCGCCGCCCGACGGCCGCTGCCGCGGCTTGCGGTCGGGACGGCCCGCGCGAGCGGACGCCGAGGAGTGGCCGGAGTTGAACGTGACTGTCACAAATGCCTCTCGGACGTGGTTCGTCGCAAGGGAGGCCCGGGCTGCCCGCGCGCAGGCAGGGCAAGATGGTGTGCGATGGGCGTTCACAGGGACGGACCCGGCACACCGTGTCATCGCTTGCCGACACTGCGCGCCGCTTGGGTTACTTCGGATCACCGCGAGCCATTCGGTGGCTGTGCCTTTAACGACTCTGCCTTTTAACGACTCTGGAGGCGACGGACACCAACTCATCCACGCCGCCGGTTGCGGTCTGTGTTCACTGTACCCGAGCCGGAGCTGGGACTACGCATCGAGGTCACCGGTTGTGGGCGGCGTCGCAGACGTGTTCCACACCACAGTCGCGACGCCGCCCCGGGTTCACTCGAGCCCAGCCGCGGAAACGAGCTCCGCCAGCAGTTCTCCGGTGTTCGTGAGGTGCTCTCCGAGACCGCGCCCGTGGAACCAGCCGGCCAGGTTGCGCACGTCCCGCGCCAGGAACTCGACGCCGCCGGGGTTGGCGACGACGTCGACGACCTGGGGCAGGTCGATCACCATCAGCCTGCCCCGGTGCACCAGCAGGTTGTACGCGGAGAGGTCGCCGTGCGCGAGCCCTTCGGACGCGAGCAGTTCGAGTGCCGCGGTGGCCTGGAACCACAGGTCCTTCAGCTCGTCCGGGTCCGGGCGGACCTGGGCCAGCCGGGGCGCGGCGGTGCCGTCGTCCTCGCCGAGGAACTCGAGCAGCAGTTCCGTCCCCTCGCGCTGCACCGGGTACGGCACAGGCGCGCCGAGCGTCCACAAACGACTCAGTGCGGCGAACTCCGCGACGGCCCACTGTTCGGCGATCAGGTTGCGGCCGAACGCCGTGCGGTGCTCGATCGCGCGCATCTCGCGGGACCGGCGCATCCGCCGTCCCTCGAGGTAGCCCGCGTCGCGGTGGAACAGCTTGTGCTCGTCGCTGCGGTAGCGCTTCGCGGCGAGCAGGGTGCCGGGGGTGCCTGGCAACCCGCGCCGCAGCAGGTGGACATCCGCCTCCTTGCCGGTCTTGAGGACGCCGAGGTCGGTGTCGACCGCGGCGAGCTCGGTGACGACCCAGTCCGGCCGGGGGAGCGGGCCGTGCTCGGCGTCGTCCCAGGTGGACCAGCGGTCGGCGCCGTCGGGTAGCTGGTTTTCCGTGTAGGCGTCGTCGCGCAGCTTCGCGAGGCGGACGCGTTCGCCTTCGGTCAGCCGGCCGCTGCGCGTGGGTTCGGGTTCGTCGAACCGTCCTCGCCGACGCGAACGCGCTTCGCGGCGGCGGGACGGTTGTTCGTCGAACAGGTCGTAGTCTTCGAAGTCGTGCTGGCGCACTGGTGGGTTTCTCCTTGGTCAGGGATGCCCCACCGGGCGCGTGGTCAGCGCCGGGGGGCGAGTGGGTGCGGGCGCGGAAAGGCCCGGACAGTCATCACGTCAGGCACCTCCCTGCTGTCGCACGCACCGGCTCCCTGCCGGACGAGCCCAGCTTGCCGGACCGGTCCGGGACCGCGCAACCGAATAGCGCGAACGGTCCATTCGTGACGTTTTCTTGAATTCGGCCGGGCGGCCTGGTCACGATGAACGGGCAGGCAGAACCTGAGGAGGGGCGGATGAACAGCTACGACGTGGTGATCGTCGGCGGTGGGCACAACGGCCTGGTGGCGGCCGCGTACCTGGCGCGGGCGGGCCGGTCCGTGCTCGTGCTCGAACGGCGGGGTGAGACCGGTGGCGCCGCCGTCTCGTTCCGCGCGTTCGAGGGCGTGGACGTCCGGCTTTCGCGCTACTCGTACCTGGTCAGCCTGCTGCCGAAGAAGATCGTGGCCGACCTCGGCCTCGACGTGGAGCTGCGACGGCGCCGGATGTCGTCCTACACCCCGTCGGGCGGCTCCGGTCTCCTTGTCGACAACGACGACGCCGTCCGGACGGTGTCGTCGTTCCGGGCGGTCACCGGGTCCACAGCGGACTTCTCGGCCTGGCAGCGGTTCTACGAGCTGACCGGGCGCGTCGCCGGGCGCGCGTTCGGGACGCTCACCGAACCACTCCTGTCCGAAGTGGACTTCCGCGAGCGCCTCGGCGACGCCGAGGCGTGGTCCCTGCTGTTCGAACGGCCGATCGGCGAAACGCTCACGTCGTGGTTCGGCCACGACACGGTGCGCGGCGTGGTGCTCACCGACGCGCTGATCGGCACGTTCGCCCCGGCGGACGGCGAGGACCTGCGGCAGAACCGGTGCCTCCTCTACCACGTGATCGGCAACGGCACCGGCGACTGGGACGTCCCGGTCGGCGGTATGGGCGCGGTCACCCGTTCGCTCGCGGCGGCGGCCGCCGCGGCGGGCGCGCGCCTGGTCACCGGTGCGGAGGTGCTGTCGGTCGACCCGGACGGCGAGGTGCGTTACCGGCGTGGCGACGCCGAGCTCGTCGTCCGGGGCGGCCACGTCCTCGCCAACGTCGCGCCGTCCACGCTGGCGCGACTGCTGGGCGAGGAACCGGCGGAAACCCCGGAAGGTGCGCAACTGAAGGTGAACATGGTGCTCACGCGGCTGCCGAGGCTGCGTGACCCGGACGTCGACCCGGCCGAGGCGTTCGGGGGCACCTTCCACGTCAACGAGAGCTTCACCCAGCTGGAGGCGGCGTATCGCGAAGCGGCGGCGGGAAGGATCCCCACGCTGCCGCCGTGCGAAATCTATTGCCACTCGTTGACGGATCCGTCGATCCTCGGCCCGGCCGAACGCGCGGCCGGCACGCACACGCTCACCCTGTTCGGCCTGCACATGCCGGCCCGTCTCTTCGAGGGGCGCAACGAAGAGGCACGCGAAGCGGCGTTACGCGCGACGCTCGCTTCGCTGAACAGCGTGCTGGCCGAGCCGATCGAGGACTGCCTGTTGTCCGGGCCGGACGGAAAACCCTGCGTGGAAGCCAAAACCCCGGTGGACCTGGAAGCCGAGCTGGGTCTGCCGGGGGGCCACATCTTCCACCGGGACCTCTCCTGGCCCTTCGCGGAGGACCCGGCCCAGGCCGGCCGCTGGGGTGTGGAGACAGCGCACGAGCGCATCCTGCTCTGTGGCGCGGGAGCTGCGAGAGGAGGTGGTGTCAGCGGCATTCCCGGCCACAACGCGGCGATGGCGGTCCTCGGCGCGGGGTGATCCGGGTCAGGCGTCGTGTTCGGTGCACAGACACGCGACGCCCGGCTCGATCCACTCCCGTCCGGCCCATTCCGGGTGGCGATCGAGGAGCAGCGAACGGACCTCGGCGGTGATTTCGTCCACGCCCATCGCCGAGTCCCGCCGGTGCCAGGTCTCGTCCCGCAATTCCCGCAGGTAGTCACGGACGTCGGTGAGCACCGCCCCACCACCGACCTCTCCGTGCCCGGGGACCACCACCCGGTGCCCGGCGGCGGCCAGCCGGTCGAGGACCGCCAGCCAGCCCACCCCGGAGACGTCCATGTCATGCGGCGGGAACCACGGGAAGATCGCGAACTGCCCGGTCTCGGCCAGGTCGCCGGTGAACAGCACGCCGGCGTCCGGGACCTCGACGACCTGGTCGCCCTTCGTGTGGCCACGGCCGGTAGGGCGCAGCCGGACGGTCCGGCCGCCGAGGTCGAGGGCGTACTCGCCGTCGTAGACCACGTCGGGAGCGGGCACCCGGACGCCGTCGAGCCGGCTGGCGATCACCTCGCCCAAGCCGCGGAACATGTCCAGGTAGCCCGGGCCCTTGGTGACGAGGTCGTCGGCCTGCGCGCGGTTGACCAGGTAGGTGGCCTCGCCGGCGAACACCTGGGCGCCGAAGGCGTGCTCCGGGTGGAAGTGCGTCGTGGTCAGGTACAGGCGACGGCCCTTCGCCACCTCCGCCGCGAAGGCGAGCACCTGGGACGCGTTCGCGGTGCCGATGCCCGTGTCGACGACCAGGACGGCCTCGGTGCCGGCGACCACCCCGATGTTGGGCACCAGGTCGACGTGGTCGTTCGGGATCACCAGCAGGTCCGGGGCGATCTCGCGGGCGCCGCCGACACGCACGGCGGGATCGGTCAGTTCGGTCATGACCCGATTCCACCGCCGTCCGGCCGCGGCCGTCCAAGACCGGTTCGGTGGTGCCGATACCGGGCGAATATCGTCGCCGGTCATGGAGCTGCGCACGCTTCGGTACTTCGTCGCCGTCGCCGAAGAACTCCACTTCGGCCGGGCCGCCGCGCGGCTGCACATGAGCCAGCCGCCGCTGAGCCGGGCGATCAAGCAGCTGGAGACCGACGTCGGTGCCGAGCTGCTGCTCCGCTCGGCCGCGGGCGTCACGCTGACCCCGGCCGGGGCGGCGCTGCTGGAAGAGGCGCGGACGCTGCTGGACCAGGCCGACCGCGCCCGCGTGCGCGTGGCCGCGGCGGCGGGCGCGGCCACCCTCACCGTCGGCATCCTGGGCGACAGCGCCGACCCCGGCGCGACGCGGCTCGCCGACGCCTACCGCCGGCGGCACCCGGACGTCGAAGTCCGCGTCCGAGACGCTGACCTGACCGACCCGACGTGCGGGCTGCGTGCCGGCCTGGTCGACGTCGCCCTGACCCGCGGGCCGTTCGACGAGACCGGCCTGACGGTGCACCGGCTGCGCGCCGACCCGGTGGGCGCGGTGCTGCGCGCCGACGACCCGCTGGCCGGCCGCGACCACCTGGAGCTGGCCGACCTGGCCGGACGGCGCTGGTTCCGGTTCCCGGACGGCACCGATCCGCTCTGGCAGTCCTACTGGCACGGCGGCGAACCCCGTGAAGGGCCGGTGGTGCGCGCGGTCCAGGAATGCCTGCAGGCCGTGCTCTGGAACGCCACGGTCGGGCTGATGCCGCTCGGCCACCGGCCGCCCGGTGAGCTGGTCGTGGTGCCGCTCACCGACCTAGCGCCGAACCCCGTGGTCGTCGCCTGGAAGGACACCGGACCGCTGGTCCGGTCGTTCGCGCAGCTCGCGGTGGCCGCGTACCGGAGCTAAGCGCGGCGATGGAAAAACGAACGTTCATTCACTATGCTGGCCGCATGCGCAACGCCAGCCGGACCGCCGGGCACGTCGCCTTGTTCCGCGCCCTCGAGACCTGCCGCCGCGACCGGCTCTTCGCCGACGACCACGCCATCCGGTTCCTGCCCGCCCGCTACCGCTGGCTGGTGCGCGCCGCCGCGATCCGGCCCGTCGGGCATGGCATCGCGCGGCTCATCGACCACCACTACCCGGGTGGCCCGCGCACATCCGCCGTCGCCCGCACCCGGCTGATCGACGACCTGCTCGGCGAAGCCGAACCGGAACAGGTGCTGCTGCTGGGCGCGGGCTACGACAGCCGGGCCCACCGCATCCCCGGGATGCCCCCGACCTACGAGGTCGACCACCCGGTCACCCAACGGGCGAAGCGGCAGCACGTTGCCGACCGCCCGCACGTCCACTACGTTCCCGTCGACCTCGACGCCGAAAGCCTCGCCGCGGCTCTCGGCGGCTTCCCGGCCAAGCGCACCGCAGTCATCTGGGAGGGCGTCACCAACTACCTCACCGAGCGGGCCGTCGACGCGACCTTCCGCGATCTGACCGCGATCGTCGGGCCGGGGAGCACCGTGATCTTCACCTACGTCGACCGCGCGGCACTCGGCGACGGCACCGCGTGGCACCAGAAGGTCGAGAAGGTCGGCGAGCCGTGGACGTTCGGTTTCCACCCCGACGATGTTCCCGGCTACCTGGCCGAGCGCGGCCTGGACCTGAAGGGCGACTTGTCCGCGAAGGACGCGGCTGCCCGCTATCACCGCGACGAGCCCGCCGCCGGCTTCTACCGGATCGCGTGGGCGGTGGTCCGGTAGATGCCCAAGGTCAGCGCGGAGCACCTGACGAACCGCCGTCGGCAGATCCTCGACGCCGCGGCCGGCTGCTTCGCCCGCAACGGTTTCCACCGCACCTCGATGCAGGACATCGTCAAGGAGTCCGGTCTGTCCGCCGGGCTGATCTACCGGTACTTCACCGGCAAGGAGGACATGATCCTCGCGATCGTCGGGGAATGGCACACGACCCGCTCGGCCGGCCTCGACAGCGCGAGCGATCCCCTCGCTGCCTACCTCGGTCTCTTGCGGGCCATCGCGGCCCCGGAAGCGGCGCAACAGCGGAACCTCGGGATGCAGGCCTGGGCCGAGACCGTCCGCGAACCCCGGATCCGTGCCCTCGCGCGCCAGGGCGTGGACGACCAGCTCGAGGCGTTCGGCAATGCCGCGCCGGAAGCCTTGATCCGCGTGCTCGTCGCCATCTACCAGGGGCTGCTGCTGCAGGCATCCTGGGACGACGACCTGGACGTCGAGGCGTTCGTGGCCGCTGTCGGCGAACTCGTGCGGCCTCGTGTCTAGACCACCGGCGCGCGGCGGACGTCGTAGAGGTCCCAGTCCAGCTGCCAGAACGCGTCGATGCCGTGCTCGCGGATGTACTTCCGCTCGGTGTCGTGCACCGGGTAACAGCCGGCGATGCTGATCGGCGCGCCGCCGACGTCGATCAGCGTGTACTGGTGCGCGTCGAGGCCGGCGGGTGCCGAGACGGCGAACGCCGTCATGGCGGACTCCGGGGCGATCGGCTGCCCGAAGTCGATCGTGTCGCCCCAGACGAACGGGCAGGTGCCGCGCAACTGCTCGGCGAGGTAGCCGATCGCCAGGGCCCACACCGGGTCGTCGGACCGGACGCTGATCCACAGTTCCGGCTTCATGCCGTGCCAGTCCGGGTGGTCGGCCAGGGAAAGGCCGTAGGTCGCGCCGGTCAGGTACCGCGGTTCGGGCTCGTCGGCGTAGACGAGCGCGATGACGTCGTCGAGCCCGGCGTGGGTGGACGGGATGGGCTGCAGGCGGGGCGCGGTGGTCCCGGTCAGGGTGTCGAGATGGGCGACATACCGCTCGGCACGGCTCGGCATGGCGCGCAGCATACGGCCGCCCGGCTGTGCGCGCGGCGCATCTCGTTGGCCCCGGCGCGGCATTTTCGGGCAGGGTGGGGAACATGCGAGTGCTCGTGATCGGAAGCGGGATCGGCGGCGCGGCGACGGCCTGGCACCTGGCGGGCCGCGGCGCGGAAGTGGTCGTGGCGGACGCGGCACGGCCGGGAACGGCGACGGAGGCGGGTGCCGGCATCGTCAGCCCGTGGACGTCCCGCTGGGAAGACGCGGTGTACCCGCTCGCGGCGGCCGCCGGCCGGTACTACCGCGAGTTCACGGCCGAGCTCGAGGATTCGTCGTTCGAGGTCGTCGGCGGAATGATCGTGTCGGCCGACGACGCGGAGCTGGCCGAGGCCCAGGAACGGCTGACCTCCCGGGCGGGGGACGCACCGGAGATCGGCGAGGTGCGCCGGCTCGACCCGGCGCAGGCCCGTGAGCTGTTCCCGGCGTTGGCTCCCGGGCTGGGCGCGGTGCACCTGGCCGGCGCCGGCCGCGTCGACGGGCACCTCCTGCGCCGCGCGCTGTTGTCCGCCGCCGAGCGCCGGGGCGCGAAGTTCGTGGAGGGTGAGGTCGCGTTCCGGGCCGACGGCACGGTGGCGAGCCCCGAAGGCCCTCTGGAAGCGGACAGCGTGGTGGTCGCGGCCGGCGCGTGGAGCCGCGAACTGCTGGCGCCGCTGGGCATCGACCTGCCGGTGACGCCCCACCGCGGCCAGATCAGCCACTTCGACCTGCCGGGCACGGACACGGCGGCATGGCCGGTCGTCCTGCCCCGCAGCAGCAGCCACTACTTGCTGGCGTTCGGCGGCGGCCGCGTCGTGGCGGGCGCGACCCGCGAGGCGGAGTCCGGCTTCGACTACCGCGTCACGGTCGCGGGGCAGCGTGAAGTGCTGGACAACGCGTTGGCGGTGGCACCCGGCCTCGCGGACGCGACTCTCACGGAGACACGGGTGGGTTTCCGCCCGGGCACGCCGGACGGGTTGCCGATCCTGGGCCTGGTGCGCCCGGGTCTGGCGGTATCGACGGGCTTCGGCGCGGGCGGGCTGACGAACGCGCCGTTCGCGGGGAAGCTCGTCGCGGCGGTGGCGCTGGGCGAAGACCCGGGCTTCGACTTGAGCCCGTTCTCCCCGGACCGGTTTTGAGCCGGATGTCGCTCACGTGACCATGGGTCAACGTCAGTGCTCCGGGAGCGGCATCGGTTGTACACTCCGTGACCGAGTTTGAGGCGGAGCGGAGGGTGGCCGACGGCCGGAGGGGCTCGATGTCGAGGGCGCTGAAATGGTGCATCACCATCGCGGCGGGTGCCGGGGTGTTCGCTAGCGGATGTTGGCTGTGCTTGTATCTGGGATATCCGTCCGGGGACGCCATCGGCCTGGCCGCCATTCCCAGTGCTCTCCTGACTCTGCCGTTGGCATGGTGGGCAGGCCGGGAACGGGCCGCGCACCCACCAGCACTCGGATCGAATTCCGAAGTGCGCAACACGATGAGCGGGAATGCTTCCGCGGTCGTCCAGGTCCGTGACATCCACGGGGATGTCCACGTGCACGCGGAGAAGGCGCCGACCGCGGCGGACGGGCAGGTCGTGGTGGGGCTCATCCCTCATGAACCGCCCAACTTCCAGCCACCCTGGCAGGTCGAAACGCTGGCTGGTTTGTCCGGCGAGATCTGCGTGGTATGCGCTGTAACGGGGCAGCGAGGCGTGGGAAAGACGCAGGTGGCAGCCGCCTACGCTCGGCGCCGAGTGCGTGATGGCTGGCTGGTCGCCTGGATCAGCGCGGAATCCGCTGATCTCCTGCAAGCAGGCATGACTCAGCTCGCGGACCGGCTGGGCCTGCGAAGCCCCGAAGATGACGCGGATACCACGGTGGCGCGAGTGCGCGATTATCTCCAAACGCGGCGTGCGCCGGCATTGCTCGTCTTCGACAACCTCGCCGCACCGGACGCGGTGAAGCCACACCTTCCGGCCGCGGGAGCCGTGCAGGTCGTGATAACCAGCACGGACCGCGGCACGGAACGAGTGGGCCGCGCTGTGCCGGTCGACGTGTTCACCGAGGAAACCGCACTGAACTTCCTCCAGGAAGCAACCGGAATCGATGACATCGATGGTGCTCGTCAGGTCGCGCATGAACTCGGGTTTCTGCCGCTGGCCCTCACTCAGGCAGCTCCGCGTATCCGGATCGCCCGAAGTTATGCTTCCTACTTGGCACAGTTCAGGCGCTTTCCGGTGGATCAGTACCTGATACGACGCGACGGCGACAGCTATCCGCTCGGCGTCGCAACGGTGATCCTGATGGCCCTCGAATCATTTTACTCGGCTGAGTCGACGACTGACTCCGAGCTGCTCGACGGCCTCGCGGTCTTGTCGCCGGACGGCGTATCCCGAGAAATACTTGCCGTCGAACAGGAAGCCTCGTCGGTCGACGAAGCTTTGGCGCGATTGCACAACGCCTCGGTGGTCGAACTCGCGGGCCCTGGCGAGCAAGCCGTGATCATGCATCGGCTGGTTCAGCGGGTCGTTCGTGACCGATGTCGGACGACCGGTTCCTACAAACGTGTGATGCTGCGCGAGGCAGAGCGTCTTGATCAATTGACCTTCGATACCACGTACTCCTGGGCCTGGCGGTCCGAGGGTGATGAGCTGGTTCGTCAAATCGAGGCACTCTGGGATAACGTGGATAAATCGGAGAATATCGAAGTTGTTGCGGAAATACTCGAGCTACGCATTTGGGCTTTCAAACATCTCGCCGTTACTGCTTTGCTCGCTCGAGCGATACCGTTGGCAGAGGCTGTGTACAACGATGCGAGGAGTGTGCTTGGGGAGGATCATCTGCACTCGTTGACCTCGGCCAACGAGCTGGCATTCGCCTACCGGTCGGCGGGACGGCTGGACAAGGCCATTGCTCTCTATGAACAGAACTTTGCCGATATTCGTCGCGTCCTCGGGGAAGACGATCCGATCACGTTGATCTCGGCCAACAACCTGGCATTCGCCTATGAGTCGGCCTGGCGGCTGGATGAAGCCATTCCTCTTCTTGAGCAAACTCTTGCCGATCGGCGCCGGGTGCTTGGCGAAGATCACCCGGACACGTTGTCGTCGGCCAACAATCTGGCGGGCGCTTACACTTCGGCGGAGCGGCTGGACGAGGCCATTCCTCTCCTCGAGCGAACCCTTGCAGACCGACGTCGCGTCCTCGGCGAAGACCATCCGAACACGTTGACCTCGGCCAACAACCTGGCAGGTGCCTACGAATCGACGGGCTATCTGGACGAGGCCATCTCCATCTACCGCAAGGTCCTTGCCGATCGACGTCGTGTCCTTGGCGAAGATCACCCGGACACGTTGACCTCGGCCAACAACCTGGCGGGTGTCTACCGGTCCAAGGGGCGGCCGGGCGAGGCAATTTCCCTCTTTGAGAAGACTTTCGCTGATATTCGCCGTGTTCTGGGCGATGAGCACCCGAAAACTTTGACCTCGGCCAACAATCTGGCAATGTCCTACCAGTCGGTGGGGCGGTTGGACGAGGCTGTCTCTCTTCTGGGGCGAACCCTTGCCGACCGGCGCCGCGTGCTTGGTGAAGATCACCCGGACACGTTGACCTCGGCCAACAACCTGGCGGCCGCCTACCGGTCGGCAGGCCGGCTGGACCGGGCGATCCTCCTCTACGAACAAACGCTCGCCAATGCCGGCCGGGTCCTGGGTGAGGACCATCCGCTGACCGGAACCGTGCGTGGCAACTTGGAAGCATGCCGTCCGTCGTGACCGTAGCCGGCTTGCTCAGCCCTCGGTGACCAGCTCCAGTGCGTGCTCGCCGGTGCGCTCGACCACCAGGCCCGCCTTGGTGATCACCTTCACCAGCTGGTCCACAGTGGATGGGTCGGCGCGCGTCGCCGCCAGTACGTGGGCCAGGCGGCCCTTGTAGGCCTTGTTGAAGTGGCTTACCGTCACGCGCTCGCCGCGGGCGTTCTCCGTGACCACCCGGACCGTCACCGCGTCCGGGCGGAGCTTGGCGAATGCCGAGTACGTGCCTGAGCGCAGGTCCACCACCAGGCCCTCGACCGCCTGCAGCACCGGCTCGAGGACCGGCTTCCACAGGCCGCGGACCGTCCCCAGTGCGGGCAGCGTGTTGCCGCCCGAGAGCCGGTATGCCGGGATCGGGTCCGTTGCCGAGACCACGCCGAACAGCGAGGACGTCACTGCCAGCCGGCGGTGTGCCTTCTCCAGACCGGCCTTCGTGAAGCTTTTCACGTCGAGCGCGTCGTAGAGGACTCCCGTGTAGCGGCGCAGTGCCGGCATCGTCGGTGACGACCAGAGCTGCGCGTTGCGCGTTACCTCCCCCGCCTGGCGCTCGGTGATGCCCAGGGCCGCGATGCTCGCCGGGACGTCGGCGGCCAGTTCCGCCAGCGCGTCGGCGAGCTTCGCCCGGGTCGGGTTCAGCTCGGGGAACGACAGCTCGCCCAGGTCGAGCGGGCCGCCGCGGCCGCCGTCGGCCTTGGTCTCGGATGGGGGGAGGAGCACCAGCACGCCCCGAGCGTAAATCGGGATGCGCGGACGTCACCGTCCGGCCTAGCCTCCCGGCATGGATCTGACCTGGCGCCCGTTGGCCCTCGGCGATGTCCCGGCCCTCACCAGGCTGTACGCGGCGGCCGAGGAAGTCGATCGGACGGGTGAACACTTCAGCGAGGACGACCTCCGTGAAGAGCTCGAAGGTCCCAATATCGACCTGGTCCGCGCCAGCGTCGGCGCCTTCTCGGGTGACCGGCTCGTCGGCTACGGCCTCGTCCGCCGCCGCGACGCCGCCGAGCCGGTGCACATGATCCGGCTCCAGTCCGTCGTGCACCCGGAACACCGGGACGACGCCGTCGGTGCTCACCTCGTCGAGTGGTTCGCGCGCACGAGCCGCGAAGTCCACGAGCGGGCCTTCCCGGGCGCGCCGGTCGAACTGCACCACGGTCTCCACCAGAACGAGCGCTGGATCGCCGGTGTCCTCGCCGGCGCGGGGCTACACGCACGGCCGGACGATGGTCAACATGCGCGTCGGCCTCGCCGACCTGCCGCCGCAGCCCGCGCTGCCGGACGGCTTCGAAGCGGTGCCCTTCGACTTCAAGTACGACCTCGCGGTGCTCGACGCCCGCAACGACACCTTCGCCGACCACTGGGGCAGCACGGTCTACCAGCCCGACGCCTGGCGCCACCTGGTCACCGGCTCGAAGGACTTCCGCCCGGACTTGTCGTTCCTCATCCTCGACGGCGACAAGGTCCTCGCGTTCGTGCTGAGCCACTTCTACGCGTCCGAAGCCGAGGCGACGGGCATTCGCGAGCACTACGCCACCTGGGTGGGAACGCGGGAGGCACTGCGCGGCCGCGGCGTCGCGTCGGGACTGCTGGGTCACACGCTCCGGGCCGCGAAGGACGCCGGATTCGACCGGTCGGCCCTCAACGTCGACGTCGACAATGCGCACCGGGCCCTGGGTGTTTACGAACGGTGCGGTTATCGCGTCGACGACGAATGGCACGTGTACGTGCTGTCCTGAAAGCAGGGGTCGTCAGGGCTGCACGAGGTTGAGCAGCTCCTCGCCTTTCGCGTACCTCCGCAGCTGCTCCGCCGCGAGTTTCTTCGCGCGCGGGTAGAACGACGCCGACCCGCCCGCGATGTGCGGGGTGATGATCACGCCCGGGACCGTCCACAGTGGATGGTCCGCGGGCAGGGGCTCCGGGTCCGTCACGTCGAGGCCCGCGCGCAGCCGTCCGGTGCGGGTCTCCGCGACGAGCGCGTCCGTGTCGATCGCCGTTCCGCGGCCGACGTTGACGACCAAGGCGTCGTCGGGGAGGGCGGCCAGCTCGTCCCGGCCGATCAGTCCTCGCGTCGCGGGGGTGTCCGGCAAGATCAGCACCAGGATGTCCGCTTCGGGCAGCAGTTCGCGCAGCTCGGTGACGCCGTGGACGTCCTCCTCCGGGCGGGGACGGCTCGCCACCCTCGTGACCAGCGCCTCCGCGGCGACGAGCTGGCGCTCGATCGCCTGCCCGATCGAGCCGTACCCGACCAGGAGCACCCGGCTGTCGGCGAGTGAGCGCGTGTGCTCGCGCGCCCATTCGCCCCTCGCCTGCTGCGCGAACCAGCGGGGCAAGTCCCGCTGCGACGCGTGGATCAGCGCGAGGGCGTGTTCGGCGACGCTCAGGTCGTGCAGCCCGCGCCCGTTGGCCAGCCGCACGCCGGCCGGCAGCAGCGGCACGAGTGCCTCGACCCCGGCCGACAGCGACTGCACCACCCGCAGCGACGGCAGTTCCTTGATCAGCTTCGGCGGCTCCGGCCCGCTGTCGTACGGCAGCACGTAGAACTCGACCTCGCCGAGATCGGCCGGAGGGGGCTCGACGCCGTCGTAGTAGGCGGCGTCGAGCCCCTCCGGCACGTCGATGTCGGTCCAGGGCAGCAGTACGCGAGCGCTCATGCCGCCTTTCTACCCGTTACCGCGTGTAGTAGCCCTGCAGGTCGACGACCAGGTCCAACGAGCCGTCCGCGTTGCGGACGTCGAACCGCGCCCCCGAGCCGAGCCGGACCGTCGCGGCGTTGGACGTGTTTTCGCCCTGCATGATGTTCACCGTCGAAGGGACGCTGCCGCTGTACGGCAGGTCGTGCGACCAGGCGGCCAGGAACGTCGAGGCGCTCGGCTGGACGCCGGTGAAGTTGACCGCCGCGGCGGTCGCCCCGGCCGGCAGCCCGGTGACCGGCACCGTGCGGATCCCGCCCGGGCCGAGCGGCGTCGGCGTACCGGCGCGGGTGTCGAGCAGGCGGGCGGGTGTGCTCAGCGCCGCATAGCGGCTGCCCGCGTCGCCGGGCACGAACGAGCCGGCCACCGAGAGCAGGACGTGGCTCTGGCCGTGGTGGAGGAAGACGCGGATGGCGCCGTCGTCGCCGATCCGCACCAGCGACTGGGTCGCGCGGTGCTCCTCCGGCCGGATGTTCAGCGTCGACGAACCGGGGGTGCCCTGCGCGTAGACGCTGAAGAAGGTCTCGGAGTCGCTCTGGGTCCCGGTCAGGTTGACGGCCACGGCGACGGCGTCGGCCGGGACGCCCGCCACGCCGCGGACCGGCACCGTCAGGACCTCGCCCGCGGTCAGCTTGCCCGGGTGCCCGCCGAGCGGGGTGCGGGTGTCGAGGACCAGTTCGGGCTTGTCCTTCGGCTGGTAGGTCGACTCGCCGGAGGCGCTGTAGTAGCCGAGGTAGTCGACGATGACGTCGATGGCGCCGGCGTTGTTGCGGACCTTGATCTTGCCGTCCGCGCCGACCGGCACGATGGCCATGCCGGCGGCGACGCGGCCGGCACCGAGGTTGAGGTTCGAGGTCGAGGGCAGGGCGTCGCCGTAGGCGGTCAGGAAGGTACTCGCGGTGCCGCCGACGCCGACCAGGCTGACCGCGACGGCGCCGGCGTTGACCGGCAGGCCGGGGATGGCCACGGACACGGATTCGCCCGCCGCCACGGGCTTCTTGTGGCCGCCCAGGTCGGTGCGGGTGTCGAGCACGCGCTGCGCGGTGGGCAGTGCGGTGTAGGCGTCGCCGCGGAGGCGGAGGCCGATCCAGGCGGCGATGTCGTCGACGCGGGTCTCGACCGTGCCCTGGCGGGTTTCGGTCGAGCCGAGGCAGCCGGCCTGCCACGACGCGTGGTGGATGCCGGCGAGCTCGACGACGCCGCCGTGTTCGCGCAGGAGGGGACCGCCGGCGTCACCCTGGCACGTCGTCGCGGCCGCCGGGTCTCCGGCGACCGCCAAGGTGGTGGCGGTGACGCTCTGCACGGTGACCGGGGCGGTGTGCGGGCGGTCGGGCACCCAGTCGGTGGCGGTGCGGCCGTAGCCGGCGATGCGCAGGGCCTCGGACTGCGCCGGGGCGGTGGTGCCGATGGCGACCGGCGTGACGTCGGTGACCGGCGCGGCCAGCTTCGCCAGCGCGACGTCGCGGTCCGCCCGGAACAGGACGTCGACGACGGCGCGTTCGGCCCCCGCGGTGCCCCGCCGCCCGACGGTGGCCTTGGTGGCGAGCTTCGGCGGCCCGGCCTGCCCGGCGTTCTCCGGGAAGCAGCTCGCGGCGGTGACGACCCACTGCGGTGCGACCAGGGCGCCACTGCAGCCGTGGACACCGCCGACCTCGACCTGGGTGGCGAAGGCGTAGGCCCCGTCCGCGGCGGGACTGCCGCCGGTGACGGCGGCACCGGGCACGGCGGTCACGAGACTCACCGCCGCGGCGGCGGCGAGCACCGCCCCGGCTCTGCCGATTCTGGACGCGCCGATTCTGGACGCGCCGGTTCCGGACGCGCTGAAGACACCCTTGACGGGCGACATGGATCCCCCCTGTACATCGAATTTCGTCGCGAACGGGACTCGTCGCGGTCATCCCCGGACCAAGGTCCCCCCGTTCCTTGCCGCGCAGATGCTAACGGCTTGCGTTGGCGCGTCGCCAGTAGCCGAAAGTCGGTCCGCCTTCGCCTAGTGCACCCCCTCCGACACGCAGAACTCGTTCCCCTCCGGATCGGTCAGCACCGTCCACGCCAGTCCCGGCACCTCGTGCTCGGCCACCTCCTCGGCCCCCAGCCCGACCAGCCGCTTCACCTCCGCCGCGCGATCGTCGCCGCCGAAGTCGATGTGGACGCGGTTCTTGCCGGCCCGGGGTTCCGGAACCCGCTGCAGCCCCAGCGGGAGCCCGCCCTCCGGCGCCGCGAGCACCACGAACTCGCCGTAGTCGTTCGCCACCTTCGTGCCCAGCGCCGCTGTCCAGAACCGCGCCAGGCCCTGCGGGTCGGCGCAGTCGATCGTGATCATGCCCATGTGGATCGCCATGGATCCGAAGCTAGCGGGCACCACCGACAAAACCGGGCCGCGAGTAACCCGTTGGAGTCACGGCCGGGGGATTGACTACCCTGAGCGGGACTTTTCACACCCGCCCGGCGCAGGGAGCCCCGCAGTGATCACCAGGACTTCGTCGTTGTTCCTTCGCACGTTGCGCGAGGATCCGGCGGACGCCGAGGTACCGAGCCACCGGCTCCTGGTACGCGCCGGCTATGTCCGCCGGGTCGCCCCGGGCGGGTACTCCTGGCTGCCGCTGGGCCTGCGGGTGCTGCGCCGCATCGAGGCCGTCGTGCGCGAGGAGATGAACGCCATCGGCGCGCAGGAGATCCAGTTCCCCGCGCTGCTGCCGAAGGAGCCCTACGAGGCCACCGGCCGCTGGACCGAGTACGGCGACGGCCTCTTCCGGCTCAAGGACCGCAAGGGCGCCGACTACCTCCTCGGCCCGACGCACGAGGAGCTGTTCGCGCTGACCGTGAAGGGCGAGTACAGCTCGTACCGCGACTACCCGGTCACGCTGTACCAGATCCAGACGAAGTACCGCGACGAGGCGCGTCCCCGCGCCGGCATCCTGCGCGGCCGCGAGTTCGTCATGAAGGACTCCTACTCCTTCGACCTCGACGACGACGGCCTGGCGCGCTCCTACCAGGCCCACCGCGACGCCTACACCAAGCTGTTCGACCGCCTCGGCCTCGAGTACGTCGTCGTGAAGGCGACGTCGGGGGCGATGGGCGGCTCGGCGTCCGAGGAGTTCCTCGCGGTCGCCGAGACGGGCGAGGACACCTACGTCCGCAGCACCGAGTCCGGCTACGCGGCGAACGTCGAAGCCGTCGTCACGCCCGCGCCGCCCGCGCAGCCCGTCGAGGGCCGTCCCGAGGCGCAGGTGCACCACACGCCGAACACGCCGACCATCGAGAGCCTGGTCGACTTCCTGAACAAGGCGGACCTCGGCCGCACGTTCACCGCCGCGGACACGCTGAAGAACGTCATGCTCAAGTCGCGTCAGCCGGGCTCGGACGAGTGGGAGCTCGTCTGCGTGGCCGTCCCGGGCGACCGCGAAGTGGACATGAAGCGCCTCGAAGCGTCCCTGGAGCCCGCCGAGGTCGCGCTGCTCGACGAGGCCGACTTCGCGAAGAACCCGTTCCTGGTCAAGGGCTACATCGGCCCGAAGGCCCTGCAGGACAACGGCGTGCGCTACCTCGCCGACCCCCGGATCGTCCCCGGCACCGCCTGGGTCACCGGCGCCGACAAGGTCGACCACCACGTCGTCGACCTGCTCGCCGGGCGCGACTTCACCCCGGACGGCACCATCGAGGCCGCCGAGGTCCGCGAGGGCGACGCGTCGCCGGACGGGCACGGCACCCTGGTCGCCGCGCGCGGTATCGAGATCGGGCATATCTTCCAGCTCGGCCGCAAGTACACCGACGCCTTCGAGGTCGACGCGCTCGGCCCCGACTCGAAGCCGATCCGGATCACGATGGGCTCCTACGGCGTCGGCGTCTCGCGGCTGGTCGGCGTGCTCGCCGAGCAGAACCACGACGACCTCGGCCTGATCTGGCCGCGCGTGGTGTCGCCGTTCGACGTGCACATCGTCATCGCGGGCAAGGACGAGGCGGTCGCGGCCGGCGCCGAGAAGATCGCCGCCGAGCTGGACGCGGCGGGTATCGAGGTCATCCTCGACGACCGCAAGGCGACGCCGGGCGTCAAGTTCGCCGACGCCGAGCTGGTCGGCGTCCCGACCATCCTGGTGGTCGGGCGCGGCCTGGCCAACGGCGTCGTCGAGGTCAAGGACCGGCGGTCCGGCGACCGCGAGGAGATCGCGGTCGACGCCGTCGTCGAGCACCTGGTCAAGCTCGTCCGGTCCTGATGGCCCGGTTCTCCCGGCGCCGCGAAGGCGCGACGCCGGGGTATGAGGACAACGCGGCGCTTCGCGGGTTCGGCGGTTACGAACCCGCGGACGCGCCGCGCGCCCAGCCGAAGCGGATCCGCCCGCGGCCGAAGCCGCTGAAGTGGCGGCGGGCGCCGTGGTTCGGCCTGGCGTTCATCGCCTTGGTCGCCGGCGTGCTCAACGCACTGGGTGTCGGCAAACCGCACCCGGCGTCGTCGTCACCGCCGTCGGCGCCGGTGGTGACGCCTTCGCCGCGGGTGGTGGTTCCGCCCGCGGTCGCGGGCTGGCAGTCCGTGCCGGGCGGCGATGGTGCGTACGCCTACGACGTCCCGCCGAGCTGGCAACCGGACCCCGATACGCAACAGGGCTGGGGCGAGCCCGGGATCAAGCTGGTCACGAGCGCGTTCCTGGGCAAGTTCGCGTGCGGTACCACTGTCCTGGGCGGCGCGGGCGTCGCGACGGAACCCCTGGAAGACCCCGAGGCGGCGGCGCGCAGGGCCGCGACGGACGTGGCGGCGGGCGCGTACGGCGTGACACCGCAGGTGGGCCCGACGGCGCAAGCACGGGTCACGAAAGCCGACGGGACCACGGTTCCCGCGTGGATCGTCGTCGCCGAAGTGGTGCCGACGCAAATGGGCGGGTGCGCGACGAAGCACGCACAGGTGGTCGCGATGGGATTCGGGAACGGCTCCGGCGCGTCGGGTGTCATGGTGGCGTACGCGGACACCGACCGGCCGGGACCTTCGGTGCGCGACGACCTGGTGCGGATCGTGCGGAGCTACCGGTTCGTCCCGGCGAAGGACCGGAGCACCACCACGCCGCCGCCGACACCCTTGCGCTAGGCGCATCGAGGTCGACGGCGGTCCCGGTTCTTGCCGTCGTGCTCGAGGTGTCCCGGGCGTTTTGCCGCTTCCGCTGAGCGCCCGGATTCGGCAGGCTGTGTCCCCATGAGGGGTGATGCGGACAGACGGCTCGGCCGGATCCGCGCCGTCGCGTTCGGAGTGCTGGCCGTTTCCGGGGTGCTTCTGCTCTTCGGGCCGTTGCTGGCCAAGGCCTGGACATGGCTCGTCCGGCCGCGGGATCCCAACTGGTGGGGCGCCTCGGGCCAGTGGGTCGGCGGCATCGGCACGATCGCGGCCGTCGTCGTGGCCCTGTGGATCGCCATCCGGGACGGGCGGCTCGCGCAGGCGGACCGGCGGGAACGGGACCTGCGGGAGCGGCAGGAGCAGGCCGCGAAGGTCACCGCGTGGATCGAGCTGGCCGAGCCCGGCTCCGACGCCGCCGGGTACATGGTCGTGTCCAACGCGAACGCCGAGGCGGTCAACCACGTCGTCGTCTCGTTCGACCTCGTCCACAACCTGCCGATGACCGGGTCCACCCTGCACCGCGGGCCGGACATCGAGGACGACGAATACCTCTACGCCATCCTCCCGCCCGGGAAGTGGCGGATGCCGATCCGCGAGGAGTGGCAGCGCCCGGACATGACACCGGGGGTGATGCTCGCCTTCACCGACTCGCGGAACGGCCACTGGCTCCGCCTGACCGACGGCCGGCTGATCCCGAAGGACCAGAACGTCGTCAGCAGGCGGAAGATCCGCTTCCCGCAGCGGATCAGCGTGCCCGAGAGCTACTGACCAGCTTCGCCAGCTGCCGCAGCCGGACGTCGGGCAGGTAGGCCCGGCTCAGCGCCAGCCCGATGCGCGGGAGGTCGGCTTCGTCGCGGAAGGCCAGGTACAGCGGGACGCGCCGCGGCTGGAACTTGGCCTTGAACGCGTGCAGCGAACGGAAACCGTAGTACGGCTCCATGAGCCGGCCCAGCGACTCCAGGACCCGGTCCACCGAACGCGCCGGGGCACCGGAGTCGCTGCGGGCCAGCGGGGCGCCCGACAGCGACACGAACCGCGCGCCCTCCTCGAGGAAGGCCAGGCACGCCGACGCGATCAGGAACTCCATCACCGGGCGGAAACCGTGCGCGCTGCGGCGCATGACGTCCAGCGTCCAGCCGCCGACCTTGCCCGCGCCGGTGTACACCGGCAGCCACGACGTCACGCCGTGGACCGTGCCCTCCGCGTCGACCGCCAGGCCGACCCGGGTGGCCGGGTCCATCGCCTCGTCGAGACCGCCGAGGGTGAAGCCCATCTCGGGCATGGCCTTGCCGGACATCCACTCCTCCGACAGCGCCCGGACCTGGGCGAGGATGGGTTCCGGCTGGTCGGCCAAGCGGACCAGCCGGAAGTCGATCTCCTGCTTGGCGGCCTTGTTCAGCGCCGACCGGACGTCCTGCCACGCCTTGCCGCGGAACTCCAGGCCGTCGAGGTCGAGCACGTTGTCCTCGGCCACCTGGACGTGCCGCCAGCCCAGCTCGCGCGTCGCCGCGACGGTGGCCTCGGTCGCCGAGAACACGCACGGCACCAGGCCGGAGTTCTCGCACATCGCGGTGAACTCGGTGACGGTGGCCGCCGCCGTGCCGTCCGGCGCGATCGGGTCGCCGAGTGCGACCGCGACCCCCGCGTGCCGCCGGTAGGCGAGGTACGAACGGCCGTCCTCGCGGACGAAGTAGGTGTTGCGCGGCCAGGTCGTCATCCACGACAGCGTGCTGCCGCCGTGGCGGTCCAGCAGCGTGCGGGCCAGCGCCGGCCCGGGACCCTGCGCGTGGCGCCGCAGCCGGCGTCGCGAAGGCACGCGGAAAGCGTGCCGCGCGGCGATCAGGACGACCAGCTCGACCGTCCACAAGAGATTGTCCACGAAGAACAACGGGAGGCCCTCGACGTCGTAGTCCCCGCCGAAGACGTCGGCCAGCCCGATGACCGTGGCGACGGCGAGCCCTTGCAGCGTCACGAAAGCCGACAGCGCGACGGCCCAGCGCCACGCCACCCGGCCGCCCTTGCGCAGCCCGTTGAGCATCGGGACCACCAGCAGGACGAGGATCGCCAGCTCCGGCCCCGACAGCGAAACGCCTTCCGTCGAGCCGAACGGGCCGTCGCCGGGTACCAGGTACATCACGATCTCGGCGATGGTGAGCAACAGCAGGCCGGCGACGGTCAGCAGCCGCCATTCCCGCAGGTTCGGGCCCGCGGTGTCGGCCGCCCGCCGGTCGCCCACCAGGCGCCGCCCGAGCGGGATCGCCAGCAGCAGCGCGAAGAAGTGCACGAGGTCGGCCAGCGTTCCGACGTAGACGATCGCGACTCCGGCGTACACGCACAACCCGGCCCGTAGCCGCAGCGCCCACGGCGGCCGCAGCGTCGCGCTGGCGACCGCCACCGCGGCGAGCGCGCCGCCGGAGAACCCGACGTCGAGGCTGCCCGCGACCCGCTCGGCCCACAGCCAGCCGGAGTCGCGGCACAGGGCGAGGAACTGGATCGCGACGAGCACCGAGGCGAGCTGGCCGCCGATGGTCACCGCCATCGCGCGCCGCGTCCCCAGCTGCCACTCGGCGAAGCCGGCGCAGAGCGCGAAACTGCCGACCATCGGGAGGTAGTACCACGGGATGACGGCGAAGAACGGTCCGGTGAGCATCGTCCACCACCGGCCGGCCTCCAGCGACGGCAGCCCGTAGGCGACGAACGGGTAGGCCGCCCGGTCTTCGGCCGCGTTCCAGAGCGCTCCACTCGCGACAGCCAGTACGAGCATGGCGAACGTGACGCTGCTGGTGAACGGCAGCCGCCGCCTGAGCACCGCGATGGTGCCGCGGACGCGTCCCCCTGCGGCGGGCTCGACCGCCGGCGCTGTTTCGGTCATGCGGAAGAGTCTTGCGATTTCACGCCGGGAGCGGCATCGGGCAGGGGAACGAGATTTCCCCTAAGGGACTCGTCCTTTCGACCGAGGGTAATCCCCCTCCCAAGGAGGATGTGCGCAGCTCACCGGCGCGATCGGGCTTCTGCGCGCTCCGGACGCAGGGCGATCCAGAGCATCAGCAGGAGCAGGAAGAGCACGATGGCGGCGGCGAGGATCCCGGCCCACCAGATCGGCGGATCGGAAAACACGGCGGAGAAACCCGCCACGCCCACCAGGGTCTCCGCAGCGGCGATCAGCCAGTATTTCTTGTTCTTGCTCATCGTCGCCGGCCGCTGCTCAACCGAGGACCGCGGCCCGGACGGCGTCGGTGTCGGCCAGGTCCGGCAGCACGACGTGCGCCCCCGCCGCGCGCAGCTCGTCGGCGGAGAAGTGGCCGGTGGCCACCGCGACGGAGACCGCGCCGTTGTCCAGCGCCGCCTTGACGTCGTTCGGGGTGTCGCCGATGACGACCACCGCGCCGGCGTCGAACTCCGTGCCGTGCTTGGCCGACGCCAGCTCCATCGCGTGGGGGACCAGGTCCGGGCGGTGCACCGAAAGCGTCCCGTAGCCGCCGATCTCCAGGTCCAGGTACTCGTGCAGGCCGAACGCCGCGAGCTTGTGCCGCGAGATCTCGGGGAGGTTGCCGGTGACGAGCGTCTGGACGACGCCGCCGTGCCCGGCGAACGCGGTCAGCGCTTCGGCCGCGCCGGGCAGCACGCGGGCCTCGGCGGGGAAACGGTGTGCCGCCCGTTCCGACTCCGCCACCAAGGCCTTGAACAGCGCGTCGATCGTCTCCTGCGCGGCCTCCAAGCCGTTCGCGGTGAGCAGGTCGGTCGTCGTGGCGAGCTCCGTGCGGCCCCCGAACACCGGGTGCACGCGCAGGGTCTCCCCGGTCGCGGCGGTGAAGGCGGCGGAGTACCACGCGGAGCCGAGTTCGGTGAAGTCCACCAGCGTGTGGTCGATGTCCCAGAGCACCAGGCGCGTCTTCGTCACGGGGTCGAGGTTACCGGGGGCATTATTCAACAAGCGTTGACTTTCGCGGGACCGGGTCGTACCTTGAGCAGGAATTCAACAAGCGACGAATAAATGGAGGCTCTCATGACCAGTCCTGCCCGGCGCCCCGCCGGGGTGCTCGCCCTGGTCGCCGCCGTGGCCGGCGCGCTGGTGGCGGTGGTGCTCGGATTCCTCACCTTCGGCGCGCAGGCCACCGTCGCGCCGGACGGCGTCCCGGTCGCCGTCGCCGCCCCGCCGGAGATCGCCCAGCGCATCGCCGCGCACGGCGGCGGCCAGCTCGCCTGGACCGTCACGACCCCGGCGGACGCGCGGAAACTGCTGGAGGACAAGAAGGTCTACGGCGTGCTCGAACTCGCGCCCGGGCCGTCCGCGACGGTCGTGACGTCGGGTGCGGTCAACCCGGCGGGCACCCAGGTCGCGCAGCAGGCGCTGACCGGCGCCGCGACCGCGCTGGCCGGCGCGCCGAAGCAGGAGGTGCTGCACCCGGTGAGCCTCGCCGGCCGGATCGCGCCGCTGGCCGCGAGCGCGCTGGCCTGGATCGGCGCGCTCGTCGCGGGCCTGGCGCTGACGCAGCTCGCGAAGCGCACCGGCCGCACGGTCGGCGCCGGTGAGCGGTTCCTGCAGGTCGTCGGCATCGGCGTGCTCGTCACGGCGGTGGTGGCCGGCTTCTTCGCGCTGTGGGACTCCGCGCTGCCGCTCGACGCCGGCGTCCTCGGGTTCGTCTTCCTCACCGCCACGGCGTTCGCGGCCCTGCAGGCCGGGCTGCTGCGCCTGCTCGGCCTGCGCGCGATGGCCGTCCTCGGCCCGCTGTACCTGGTGGCGCCCGCGGTGGCCGGGCAGGTGCCGGAGCTGCTGAACCCGGCCTACCGCGCGCTGCTGTGGTCGTGGACGCCGTTCCGCTTTTCCACCGAAGGTCTCCGCAGCCTGCTGCAGGGGGTGCCGGGCGCGCCCGACGTCACGACCGGGCTCTGGGTGCTCGGCGCGCTGCTGGCCGCGGGCCTGCTGGTGACGCTGTGGCCGGGTGCCTCAGCCCGCCAGGAGGCTGAACCGCACCTTGCGGACCGGGTTGTCGAGGTTGGTGTCCACTAGGCAGATCGACTGCCAGGTCCCCAGCGCGAGGACGCCGCCGAGCACCGGGATCGTCGCGTACGGCGGCACCAGCGCCGGGAGCACGTGGTCACGGCCGTGACCCGGGCTCCCGTGCCGGTGCCGCCAGCGGCCGTCGCGGGGGAGCAGCTCGTCGAGCGCGGTCAGCAGGTCCTCGTCGCTGCCGGCGCCGGTTTCGAGGATCGCCAGCCCGGCGGTGGCGTGCGGGACCCAGACGTGCAGCAGCCCGTCGGCCGCGTCGGCGTCGCGCAGGAAGGCTTCGGCCTCGTGGGTGAGGTCGTGGACGACGGCGTCGGAGCCGGTGCGGACCTCGATCTCGGTGGAGTACATGCGTCCCAGCCTAGGCTCAGGACTCGAGGTAGCGCAGCACCGCGAGCACCCGGCGATTGTCCTCTTCGGACGGTGGCAGGGCGAGCTTGCCGAAGATCGACGACACGTACTTCTCGATCGAACCGGCGGACAGGAACAGCTTCGCGGCGATGGCGGAGTTGGACCGGCCTTCCGCCATCAGGCCCAGCACTTCGCGCTCGCGCGGAGTCAGCCCGTCGAGGGCGTCGGTCCGGCGCGTGGCCGAGAACAGCTGGCTGACGACCTCGGGGTCGAGCACCGTTTCGCCGTCCGCGACCCGGCGCAGCGCGTCGAGGAAGTCCGACACCTCGGCGACGCGGTCCTTCAGGAGGTACCCGACTCCGCCCGCGCGATCGGCCAGCAGCTGGGCGGCGTACTTCGTCTCGACGTACTGGGAGAACAGCAGGATCGCGCAACCAGGCAGCTCGCGGCGCAGCGCGATCGCCGCCCGCAGGCCCTCGTCGGTGTGGGACGGCGGCATCCGGATGTCCACAATGGACACATCGGGGGCGTGGCCGGTGACCGCGGCTCGCAGCGCGTCGGCGTCCTTCACCGCGGCGACGACCTCGTGGCCGCGGAAGGTCAGCAGCTCGACGAGGCCCTGCCGCAGGATGGTGGAGTCCTCCGCGATGACGATCCGCATCCCGCGACCCTAGCGGGGCAGCGGCACCTGCGCGGTCACTTCGGTCGGACCGCCCGGCGGGCTCGTGACAGCCAGTTCGCCGTCGACCGTCCGCAGCCGGTCGGCGACGCCGGCCAGCCCGCCGCCCGGCACGATCCGCGCGCCACCGCGGCCGTGGTCGCGGACCCGCAGCCAGAGGACGTCCCGCTCTTCGGTGACTTCGACCAGCGTCGTCCCGCCGTGCTTCGCCGCGTTCGTGAGCAGCTCGGCGGCACTGAAGTAGACGATCGTCTCCAGCGACGGCGGCGGCCGGCGCGGCAGGTCGACGGTGACCCGCGCGTCGATCCCCGACGTCGCGACCAGCGTGGCGAGGGCGACGTCGAGACCGGCGTCCAGGGCGGCCGGGTGGATGCCGCGGGCGAGGTCCCGCAGCTCGGTCAGTGCCTGTTTCGCGTTCGCGTGCGCGTCGGTGACCAGCCGTTTGACCTGGGGGAGGTCGACGTCCGCCAGCTCGTCCTTGGCCAGCCCGAGTTTCATCGCCAGCGCCACGAGCTGGGCCTGGGCGCCGTCGTGCAGGTCGCGTTCGATGCGCCGCAGGCGCAGGGCGGCGTCCTCGACCGCGGTCGCGCGGCTCGCCTCGAGGTCGCGGACGCGTTCGGACAGCTCCCGCTCGCCGAGCAGGCCGACGACCATCAGCCGGTCGAGCGCGGTGAAGGCGTGGACCACCCACGGGAGGGCGACGAGGACCAGCAAGCCGGACGCGGACCAGGCCAGCGCGCCGGCCCAGTGCTCGGCGCGGATGTCGAAGACGGGCAGCTGCCGTTCGCCGAGCGGGAACCAGAAGAAGGAGTAGGTGGTGGCGGCGAAGCCGTAGAGGGTCGCGGTGAAGACGGTGAAGAGCCCGGCGAAGGTGAGGGGGAGGCGTAGCAGCAGGTAACCGGCCGCGCGCCAGCCGGCCGGATCGCCGACGCGGGCTCTGACCCAGCTCCACAGCCCCGGCTTGAGCTCGGGACGGCCCGGGGCGGGCACGCTGACGCCGAGCAGTCGCTTGGCCAGCGTCCGGTGCGCGGCGCCGAGGCCGCGGGCGTAGCGCAGGGCCCCGCCGAGCACGAGGAAGCCGAGCAGGACCGGCGTCAGCCAGACGCCGGCGGCGAGGACGACCAGGAAGCTGACCAGGGCGAACACGGTCAGCGGCGCGGAGAGCCAAAGCCAGAGGTACTCGGCCAGGAAGTCCCGCGAGGCGAGCGGGCCGAACACGCGGCGCAGCGGGCGGGGTCGCGGCAGGTCGAGGCTGGTCACGGGTTCAGTCTCGCCGGGTTCGGCGGGCGCGCCCATCCGGTTTTCCCCCTACTGCGGCTCGGGGAAGCTTCCGTGTCCCGGCTGCGTCACGCGGTTTCCGGCCGCCGCCCGCGGGGCGCCCCCCGTCTTCCACTCTACCGGGGAGCACCGACAGTTCCGGGTGCCGAACGGTCCGGGAGAGCCCCTCCGGAGGGGTCGTCACGCAGCGCGGCCGCCGAGCGGACGAGGGCGGCGACCGCCCGTGAGCGGCTGTTCGGCGGCCACGCGATCACCGTCGTGATCTCCGGGGCGTCGACGACCGGCACCGCGACGTGCTCGGGCCACTGCCAGGCGCGGCTGGACACGGGAGTGAGGATCAGCGTCCTGCCGAGCGCCACGAGCTGGGCGAGCTGGGCCTGGGTGCGCACCTCCGGTCCGGGCCCGTCCGGGTAGCTCCCGTCGGGCCGCGGCCAGCGGGCCATCGGCAGGTCCGGCAGGTCGCGGACGTCCGCCAGCGTGAGGTGGTCGCGCGAGGCCAGCGGATGTCCCGCGGGAACGATCGCGACCTGGCCCTCGGTGTGCAGGTCCTCGGTGTCGAAGTCGGCGAGGTCGTCGAACGGGCGGAGCATCAGGGCGACGTCGGCCTGCCCGTCGCGAAGCAGCCCTGCCTGCTCGCCGACCTCGCAGAGGAGGACTTCGATCGGTGCCGCGCCGGGTTCGCTCGCCTGGGCGTCGAGGAGCCGTCGCAGCACGTCGTGGGCCGCCCCGGCCTTCGTCGCGAGGACCAGCGGGCGCCGCCGGTCCCCCGCTCGCCGTGTCCGGCGGGCCGCCGCCGCGACCGCGTCGAGCGCCGTGCCCGCCTCGCGGAGCAACACCCGTCCGGCGTCGGTGAGCGCGACGCCGCGACGGTCCCGATCGAATAGCCGGACGCCGAGCCTGCTCTCCAGCTGCCGAATCGCGCGGGAGAGTGGTGGCTGGGCGATCCCCAGCCGGACGGCGGCGCGTCCGAAGTGCAGTTCCTCGGCGACGGCGACGAAGTAACGGAGTTCGCGGGTCTCGAGGTCGTGCACCGGTGAAGCCTACCGCCTGATACCGCACGAGTATCACAGCGCACCGGGACGATCTTGGACGCGAAGCGGGCGGCGCCGCGAACATGGACTGGTGAACGACAAGAAGACCGCGCTGGTCACCGGCGCGAACAAGGGAATCGGCTTCGCCATCTCGCAGGGCCTCGGAACGGCCGGTTTCACCGTCGCGGTGGGCGCGCGCGACGACGTCCGGCGGGCGGAAGCCGTCGAGAAGCTGCGGGCCGAGGGTATCGACGCGTTCGGCGTCGCCCTCGATGTCACCTCCGACGACAGCGTCGCTGCTGCCGCGAAGACCATCGAACAGACGGCGGGCCGGCTCGACGTCCTCGTCAACAACGCCGGCATCGCCGGCCGCCTCGACGGTGACGCGCAGGACCCGACGACGCTCGACCTCGACGTCGTGCGGACCGTCCTCGACACCAACGTGTTCGGGGTCGTCCGGGTGACGAACGCGATGCTGCCGCTGCTGCGCCGCGCCGACTCGCCCCGCATCGTCAACATGTCCAGCACCATGGGCTCGCTGGCACTGCAGCCCGGTCCGGTCCTGGCCGCCTACGCGCCCTCGAAGTCGATGCTCAACAGCATCACGACGCAGTACGCGCGGCGGCTCGCCGACACGAACGTCATCGTCAACGCCGCCTGCCCCGGCTTCGTCGCGACCGACTTCACCGGCTTCAACGCGCCGAGGACGCCCGAACAGGGGGCCGCGATCGCGATCCGGCTCGCCACCCTGCCGGACGACGGCCCGCGCGGCGGCTTCTTCGACGACGAGGGCGTCGTTCCCTGGTGACGTCCGGACGGGGGTGCGCCGCGGGGGCGCCCCCCGTTTTCCACTTTACCGGCGGGCACCGACAGTTTCGGCCGCGTCAGGGGGTGTCCGGGTCGTCGTCCCGGGCCTTCTGCGCCGCCTCGCGCATCTCGATCACGTCCGTGAGCCAGTCGCCCGTCTCGCGGGCGATGTCGCGGATCGCCCCGGTGATGATGCTCGCGATGTTGCCGACGTGCGTCGCGGCCGATTCGGTGATCACCTGCAGGGTGTCCTTTTCCCGCTCGAACTGACCCACCATGTCACCCTCACGCTGCTCGGAGCTGCCGGTCGGGTTCCACGGTAACCGACGAAGCCCGCGGTAACGGGAGAGCCAGCTTCACGATCTTCTTCGCCACCGACCAGAGCTGCCGGTGCAAGGGGCCCGTGTGGTACGGCAGGCCGTACTTCTCGCAGATCGCCCGCACCTCGCCGGCGATCTGCGGGTACCGGCGCGCCGGGATGTCCGGGAACAAATGGTGCTCGATCTGGTGCGACAGGTTCCCGCTCATGATGTGGAACAGCGGGCCGCCGCTGATGTTCGCCGAACCGAGGATCTGCCGCAGGTACCACTGGCCGCGCGTCTCCGAAGCCGTCTCGTCCTCGGTGAAGCTTTCGACGTCGGCCGGGAAGTGGCCGCAGAAGATGATCGCGAACGCCCACAGGTTGCGGGTCAGGTTCGCCGTCGCGTTGCCGAGGAACGTCAGCGGGGCGAGGGGGCCGGTCAGCAGCGGGAACAGGACGTAGTCCTTGCCGAGCTGCCGCGAAGCCTTCCGCAGGATCCGGCGGAGCACCGGAACGTTCTCGGCCCAGGTCCGCGAGCCCTTGACGACGTTCTCGATCTCGAGGTCGTGCAGCATGACGCCCCATTGGAAGAAGATCGCCAGCAGCGTCGCGTACACCGGGTTGCCGAGGTAGTACGGGTGCCACTTCTGGGCGTCGTCCATCCGCAGGATGCCGTAACCGATGTCGCGGTCCTTGTCGAGGATGTTCGTGTACGTGTGGTGGATGTAGTTGTGCGAATGCCGCCAGTTCTCCGCCGGCGCCACGGTGTCCCACTCGAAGCGCTGCGAGCTCAGCGCCGGGTCGCGCGTCCAGTCGTACTGGCCGTGCATGACGTTGTGGCCGATCTCCATGTTGTCCAGGATCTTGGCCACCGACAGCGCGCCGACTCCGGCGAGCCACGCGGGCGGGAAGAACCCGGCGAACAGCAGCGCCCGCCCGGCGACCTCGAGGCCACGCTGGGTCTTGATGATGTCGTGGATGTAGTCGACGTCCTCCTGACCGAGATCGTCGACGATCCGCTGCCGCAGCGCGTCGAGCTCGCGGCCGAACTCCTCGACCTGTTCCGGGGTCAGGCGGTCCTGCAGACCGGTCATGGCAGTCTCCTCTAAGCGTCGATCTCGACGTCCCCGACCGGGACGGAGATGCAGAGCTGGATTTCTTCGTCTTCTTCGCCGGAAATCTCGCCGGTGCGGGCGTTGCGGACGCGCCCGGCCGTCTTGAGCTGGGTGCAGGAGAAGCAGATGCCCATCCGGCAGCCGTGCTCCGGCGAAAGCCCGGCGTCCTCGGCCTGCTCCAGCAGCGGCTTGCCGGAGTTGGCGCACTCGCGGCCGCTGCGCTTGAAGCGCACCTGGCCCTCGGCGGCCGCCGTGTCGAAGGTCAACGCCGGCGGCGTGAACTCCTCGGTGTGCACGCGTTCACCCAACTCCTCGCGCACGGCGTCCATGAGCGCCTTCGGGCCGCAGACGAACGTCTCCGCGTCGCGGAACCGCGGCTCGACGTGCTCGACCGAGAAGAACCCGGTCAGGTCGCCGCCCTTCGAATGGGTGTGGGCGTGCACCACCCGCAGCCCGGGGTGCCGGGCGGCGAGATCGGCCAGTTCGGTGCGGTAGAGCGCGTCGGCCTGGCCGTTCGAGTACTGCAGGAACACGATCTCGCCGGGGTGCCCTTCGTCGACCAGCGTCCGGGCCATGGCCAGCACCGGCGTGATCCCGCTGCCGCCCGCGATCAGCAGGACGCGGTCCGGCCGGACGGCGGGGAGGGTGAACGTGCCGTCCGGAGTGGACAGACCGACCACCGAGCCGACGGCGATCGAGCGGTTCAGGTGCCCGGACACCAGGCCTTGCTCCTTGACCGTGAACTCCAGCTCGCCGTCGTACTGCGAACCACACGGCGAATAGCAGCGCGTGCGCCGGACGCCGTCGATCTCCACCTGCAGGCGGACGTACTGCCCGGCGGTGAAGCCGGGCCACGCGCGGCTGGGCTCGACCGTCAGCGTGACGCTGTCGGGCGTCTGCTTGCGCACCGCCGTGACCAGCCCGCGGATCTCGCGGCGGACCAGCATCGGGTCGACGAGCTCCAGGTACCGGTCCATCCCGTGCGGCGTCAGCAGCGCCTCGGCCAGCGAGGCGAGACCGCGCACCCGCCGGGGGATGAGCGCCGTCATCGGGTCCTCCTCGGTTACAGTGAACGCCTGTGCACTGAATAGTGCACTGCAGGAGTGGACGCCCTGTCAACGCGGGAAGGCGAGGATGTGACGTGAGCAACGCGGTGGACAGCCGTACGCTGATGGACGTGTCCGAAGACCCGCCGGCGCCGGTGACCCGTCAAGAGCGCAAGCTGCGCACGCGCCAGGCGTTGCTGGACACCGCGCTGGACCTGCTGGCCGACCGCCCGTTCGCGACGCTTTCCCTGCGCGAGGTCGCGAAGGGCGCCGGCATCGTGCCGACGGCGTTCTACCGGCACTTCGCCTCGATGGAGGAACTGGGCGTCGCGCTCGTCGAAGAAGCGACGCGGACGCTGCGCGGCATGATGCGCTCGGCCCGCACCGACCCGGACACCTACCAGGGGATGATCAGCGCCTCGGTGGTCACCGTGCACCGGTTCGTCCGGGCGAACGAGGACCATTTCCGGTTCCTGACCCGCGAGCGCTACGGCGGCGGCCCGCTCGCCAAGGCCATCGGCGTCGAACTCCGCCTGTTTTCCGGCGACCTCGCGATCGACCTCGCCCGGTTCGCGCCGCTGCGGTCGTGGAGCACCGAAGACCTGCACATGCTGGCCGACTTGATCGTTTCCGTGATGCTCACGACGATTGTCGAACTGCTGGAAGCCCGCCCAGGTGAAGACGAGAAAATCACCGGAACGGCGGAAAAACGGCTGCGTCTGGTCCTGCTCGGGGTGCCGCACTGGAAAAGCGCCTGAACGTTTCACGCACACCATCCGTACTTCTGTGACAAACGGGAGACTTGCGACTCACGTCACTGGGGACTGTCGGTCCGGCGTGGTACAACCCTCGGATCGTGCCTCGCCGATGAGGAGGTCGTGTGACGGACAGCGAACAGAGTCAGCAGCTCACCGTGGGTGTGGTGGCCGAGTCACGCCCCGGGGAGCGCCGGGTGGCCATGGTGCCCAAGCTCGTCGGGAGGCTCGCGCAACGCGGGTTGCGCGTCCTCGTCGAGCCGGGCGCCGGGGCCGGGGCGCACCTGAGTGACGACGCGTACACCCAGGCCGGCGCCGAACTCGGCGACGCGTGGGGCGCGCCGATCGTCGTCAAGGTCAACCCGCCCTCGCCCGGGGAAATCGCGAAGCTGAGCCGGGGCACCGTGCTCGTCGGTTTCCTCGATCCCCGCGGCAACCCGGAAGGGCTCGCGAAGCTCGAAGAAGCGGGCCTGCGCGCCTTCGCGATGGAGGCGATCCCGCGGATTTCCCGGGCCCAGGCGATGGACGCGCTGTCGTCGCAGGCCAGCATCGGCGGCTACCGCGCCGTGCTGCTCGCAGCGCAGAAACTCCCGCGGTTCTTCCCGATGCTCACCACCGCGGCCGGCACGGTCCCGCCCGCCAAGGTGCTGGTGCTCGGCGCCGGCGTCGCCGGCCTGCAGGCGCTCGCCACGGCGAAACGGCTCGGCGCGCAGACCACGGGCTACGACGTGCGGCCCGAGGTCGGCGAGCAGGTCAAGTCGCTGGGCGCGCAGTTCCTCGACCTCGGCATCGAGGCGGCCGGCGAAGGCGGGTACGCCCGCGAGCTGACGCCGGAGGAGCGCGAGGAGCAGCAACGGCGGCTCACCGAGGCCATCACGAAGTTCGACGTCGTGATCACGACCGCGCTGGTGCCGGGCCGCAAGGCCCCGACGCTGGTCACCGCCGACGCCGTCAAGGGCATGCCGGCCGGCTCGGTCGTCGTCGACCTCGCCGGTGAAACCGGCGGCAACTGCGAGCTGACCAAGCCGGGCGAGGACGTCGTGGAGCACGACGTCACCATCTCGTCCCCGCTGAACCTGCCCGCCGAAATGCCTTCGCACGCCAGCGAGCTCTACGCGCGCAACGTCGTCGAGCTGCTGGAGTTGCTCGTGACGAAGGAAGGCGCGCTGGAGCTGAACTTCGAGGACGAGATCGTCGCCGGTGCCTGCGTGGCCGGGCGCGAAGGGAGCCCGGCATGAGTCCATTGGTGCAGAACCTGGCGGTCCTCGTGCTGGCCGGGTTCGTCGGCTTCGCCGTCATCTCGAAGGTGCCCAACACCCTGCACACACCGCTGATGTCCGGCACGAACGCCATCCACGGCATCGTGCTGCTCGGCGGGCTCGTCGTGCTCGGCCTCGGCGTTGACGGCGTCTTCAACAAGATCCTGCTGGTGATCGCCATCGCCTTCGGCACGATCAACGTCGTCGGCGGGTTCCTCGTCACCGACCGGATGCTGTCGATGTTCAAGGCCAAGAAGGCGCCGGCCGAGGAGGACGAGAAGTGACCGACTTCATCGCGATCCTCTACATCATCGCGTTCGCCCTGTTCATCTACGGCCTGATGGGCCTGACCGGCCCGCGCACCGCGGTCCGCGGCAACTGGATCGCCGCGGTCGGCATGGGCATCGCCGTCATCGCCACGCTGCTCACCCCCGGCATGGGCAACTGGCTGCTGATCGTCCTCGGCGTCGCGATCGGCGTGCTCGTCGGCGTCCCGTCCGCGCGCAAGGTCAAGATGACCGCGATGCCGCAGATGGTGGCGCTGTTCAACGGCGTCGGCGGCGGCGCGGTCGCGCTCATCGCCTGGGTCGAGTTCAACTCCACCGACGGCTACGCGCACGAGCCGGTGTACATCGCGATCGCGTCGCTGTTCGCCGCGATCATCGGGTCGATCTCGTTCTGGGGCTCGAACGTCGCGTTCGGCAAGCTGCAGGAGCTGATCAGCGGCCGCCCGATCACCCTCGGCAAGCTGCAGCAGCCGGTCAACGCGCTGCTCCTGGCGGTCGCGGTCGCCTGCGCGGTGATCATCATCGCCGGAGGCGACAACGAGCTGCTGATCATCGGGCTGCTCGTCGCGGCGGGCGTCCTCGGCCTCACGGTGGTCCTGCCGATCGGCGGCGCGGACATGCCGGTGGTCATCTCGCTGCTCAACGCCTTCACCGGGCTGTCGGCCGCGGCCATGGGCCTGGCGCTGGACAACACGGCGCTGATCGTGGCCGGCATGATCGTCGGCGCGTCGGGCTCGATCCTGACGAACCTGATGGCCAAGGCGATGAACCGGTCCATCCCGGCGATCGTCGCGGGTGGCTTCGGCGGCGGCCCGGCGATCGCGGCCGGCGGCGGGGCGAAGGAAGCGCGGCCGGTGCGCTCGACGAGCGCGGCCGACACCGCGATCCAGATGGCCTACGCCAGCAAGGTCGTCGTCGTTCCGGGGTACGGCATGGCCGTCGCCCAGGCCCAGCACACCGTCCGCGAGATGGCGAAACTGCTGGAGAAGAAGGGCATCACGGTCGAGTACGCGATCCACCCGGTGGCCGGCCGGATGCCCGGGCACATGAACGTGCTGCTCGCCGAGGCCGACGTGCCGTACGAGCAGCTCAAGGAGATGGACGAGATCAACTCCGAGTTCGCCCAGACCGACGTCGCGCTGGTGATCGGCGCGAACGACGTCACGAACCCGGCCGCGCAGACCGATCCGAGCTCGCCGATCTACGGGATGCCGATCCTCAAGGTCAACGAAAGCCGGTCCGTGATCGTCTTGAAACGCGGGATGAGCTCCGGGTTCGCCGGCATCGACAACGACCTGTTCTACGATCCGAAGACCAGCATGCTCTTCGGGGACGCCAAGTCGTCGGTGGGCGAGATCGTGGAGGAACTCAAGGCGCTATGACGACCGGGTCGGATGTTCGTGCGGCGTTCACGGATCCGGCCGAGAATCTCGCTTTCGACGAAGCGCTCCTCCGGGTTGCGCCCGGGTCACCGGTGCTGTGGCTCTGGCGCAACCCGGTTTGCGTGGTGGTGGGGCGCGGGCAGCGGATCGCGCGCGAAGTACGTGTCGACGAGTGCGCCCGCGACGGCGTCCCGGTGCTGCGCCGGGCCAGCGGCGGCGGCACGGTGTTCCACGACCCCGGCAACCTGAACGTGACGCTGGTCCTGCCCGGCCCGGCCGACCGGCCCCTGGAGGCACTCGGACAGGTGATGAGCGCCGCCGTCGACCAGCTCGGGCTGGTCCCGCGGATCGGCGACCGCGGCCTGTTCGTCGGCGACGCCAAGCTGTGCGGCTTCGCCGTGTTCCGCACCAAGACCGGGCTGCTGGCCCACTCGACGCTGCTGGTCGAGACGTCCGCCGGGCTCGTCGGCCGCTACCTGACGAGCGCACCGCCGGACCCGCGTCCGCTCGACTCCCACCGCAGCCCGGTGGCGTCGCTGGCCGAGCACGGCCTGCGGCCCGGCTTCCCGGCGGTCGAGGCGGCGGTGCGCGCGGCGGCGTCGCAGCTGCTCGGGACGTTCGTGCCGCGGCCGCCGTCCGCGGCGGAACTGGCGCGGCAGCGGGCGTTGCTGCACACCCGCTACCGCTACCCGTCCTGGCACGCGGACGGCGCCCAGCGCGCGGCCTGAAAAGCCGTGAAGGCCTCCTTCCCGGCTTTTATGGCCGGGAAGGAGGCCTTCACGGACCTCGTGCCTACTGTGGACTATTCGGCCGCCGAGAACGTGACGGTGGGTACCTTGCGCGTGGACGCCGGGGTGGACTTCTTCGGCTCCGCCGCCTTCCGGGCTCTGGTGGTCTTCGCGGGTTCCGCCTTAGCCGTGGTCTTCGCGCGGGTGGCCTTGACCGTGGTCGTCTTCGCCGGGGCCGCCTTCGCCGTGGTGGCCTTGGCCTTCGCGGCGGGCTTCGGAGCCGGGGTCTTGGCGGGCTCGGCCTTCTTGGCGGCCGCGCGGCGACCGGCGACCGGTTTCGGCGTGGCCTTGGCCCGCGGCAGCTTCGCGCCCGGGACGAGCCGCGGGCGGTTCTTGCGGCCACCGGTGCGGCGGCCGGCGTCGGCGTAGCGGCCCAGGAATCCGCGCAACGCCTCGGCGTTGGCGAAGGAGAGGTCGATGTCGTAGTCGATGCCGTCCAGGCCGAACCCGACGGTCTCCGCCGCGGGCTCGCCGGTCAGATCATCCAGCACCTGCACAGCCGTGTTCTTGGCCACGACAAACCTCCCGTGCTCGAACGTGTGGTATTCGCGCGCACCGGGCCCGACGGCACCCGGTGCCGCCGAGATAACTTGCAGCTTCCTGACGAGGATAGCCGTTCGCTTGCGCGATCCCGCGTAGTGGTGTGACCTGAAGCCATGTCTGGACAGACTTTTGACGTAGTGGTGATCGGCGCCGGACCGGTGGGGGAGGTGGCCGCCGAACGAGCGGCCCACGGAGGCCTGAAGGTCGCCCTCGTCGAGCACGAACGCTTCGGCGGCGAGTGCTCCTACTGGGCCTGCATCCCGAGCAAGGCGTTGCTGCGGCCGGGAAATCTCCTCGCCGCGGCCAAGCGCGTCCCCGGCGTGCCGGTCGGCGACCGGCTCGACCCCGCCGCGGTGTTCGCGCGGCGTGACTGGTTCACCGGCAAGGGCGACGACTCGGGCCAGGTCGACTGGGCCCGCGGCGCGGGTATCGAACCGGTTCGCGGGCACGGGGAAATCACCGGTGAGCGGGAGGTGACCGTCGGCGGCGACCGCGTGCTGACCGCCCGGCACGCCGTGATCGTCTGCACCGGCAGCGTGCCCCACCTGCCGTCGATCCCCGGGCTCGACACGATCCGGCCGTGGGGCTCGCGGGAAGCGACGTCGGCGTCGGCGGTGCCGGCGCGGCTCGGCGTGCTCGGCGGCGGCGTGGTCGGCGTCGAGATGGCGCAAGCGTTCGCTTCGCTCGGGTCGGAGGTCCACCTGGTGATCACCGGCCCGCGGCCGCTGCCGCGCAACGCGTCGTTCGCCGGCGACCTCGTGCTGCAAGGCCTGCGTGACGCCGGTGTCGAGGTGCACACGGAGTCGGGCGTTTCGAAGGTCGCCGCGGGGGCTTCCGGGACCGAGCTGACGCTGAAGGACGGCTCGACGCTCGTCGTCGACGAGTTCCTGGTGGCGACCGGCCGCCGTCCGGCGACCACCGGGCTCGAGCGTTTCGGCATCGAGCCCGGGCGGCCGCTGGAGACCGACGACACCGGCCGGGTGTCCGCAGTGGACGGTGGCTGGCTGTTCGCGGCCGGCGACGTCACCGGCCGCGCGCCGCTGACCCACCAGGGCAAGTACGGTGCCCGCGCGGCGGGCGACACGGTGGCGGCGCTGGCCGCGGGGACGCCGGTGTCGACGGCGCCGTGGAGCCGCTTCACCGCGACGGCCGACCACCACGCGGTGCCGCAGGTGGTGTTCACCGACCCGGAGGTCGCGGCGGTCGGCCTGGCGGACGCGCGGCCGGGATCGGCGGACCGCGTCGTCGACATCGACATCGCGGTGGCGGGCTCGTCGCTGCACGCGGACGGCTACACCGGCAAGGCCCGGATGGTCGTCGACACCGAGCGGAACGTGCTGCTCGGCGTGACGTTCGCCGGCCAGGACGTCGCGGAGCTGGTGCACTCGGCGACGATCGCGATCGTCGGCGAGGTGCCCCTGGACCGGCTGTGGCACGCGGTGCCGTCGTTCCCGACGATCAGCGAGGTGTGGTTGCGGCTGCTCGAGGCCTACGGGCTCTGAGTCACCGCGCGGGCAGGTCCAGGGCGGCTTTGGCGGCCCGGACCAGGCCGGGATCATCCGGAGTGGACGGTCCCGGCACCCAGACGGCCTGCACCAGCCGGACGGCGGTGCCTTCGAGCTTGCTGGCGTAGGCGGCGTTCTCGAAGCGCGGCGCGGTGGCGCCCCACTTGCCGGTCTCGGTGGCGAGGTCGAGGATCCCGCCGCCGCCCGGGGTGTCGGCGACGGCCTTGAAGGCGGCGGCGTGGCCGGCGTCGGGGAAATCGACGATCCCGACGGTGACGGCGCCGGGCCGGCCATCGACGGTCGCGGCGTAGCTCGCCCGCCGCACGCCCGAGCAACTGGTCTGCTGAAGGCTGGCTTGGGCATCGCCGAAGGCGTGCGACGCGCACCGCTGGTCCCCGTCGGCGGCGCGCAGGGCGAACTGCAGGCTCTTGACGGGAGCGGGCCGGCTGGACGCGGTGGACGGCGGCGCGGTGACCGAAGCGGGCGGCGGAGCGGCGGCGGTCCCGTCCCCGGTGGTGGCGACGGCGATCGCGGCGACGACCAGGACGACCAGCAACCCGATCGCCCCGAGCGGCAGCCAGCGCACGGTCCGCGAGGTCGCGGCGGCGGGTTGCGGCTGGGGTTGCGGCTGGGGTCTGGGTCGGGGGCTCGGTTGGGGATGGGGCAGCGGCGGCTTGGGTGCGGCGGGGGATTCGGTTCGCTCGGTGTCTCGGTCAGCGGGCTGCGCTGAGCCGGGGAGCGGGGGTGGCGGGGTTTCGGCGCCGGGGAACACGGGCGGTGCCGGGTTTTCGGCGGGGCGGACCGGCTCGCCCCGCAGAGGAAAGGGGAGAGCTTCGGCGAGTGGTTCCTCCTCGGCCGCCGGGGGAGGGGTGGTGGCGGAGGGAAGGTCCGGTTCCGGTTCGGCGGCGGGCTCCGCGGGCACGGTTGGGGCGGTGGCAGGCGGCAGGTCCGCCGGGACCGGGGTCTCGGTTTCGCCCACCGCGGCCGGCTCCGCGGCGACAGAAGCCGCGGCGGCCGGGTCGGCTGCCGCGGAAGTGGTTTCGGGCTCCGGGGCCGCGGTGGTGTCGGGCTCGGCGGGGTCGGGGGTCTCGGTCCGCCGGTCGGTTTCGTTCGCCGCAGCCGGGGATGCCGCAGCTCCACCGGAATCCGCCGCGGCCGAGCCGGCCGCCGGAGCACTCGCGGCCGAGGCGGCCGCCGCCGAACCGGCCCGCGCCGCCGGCTGGGCTGAGGGCGCCACGGGTGGACTGTCCCAAAGGGACTCCGGTGGCGAGTCGTCGGTCAACCGGCTGAAACCCTCGCCCAGCAGCACCTCGTCCGAGAACTCCGGCGCCGAGGGCGCCAGCCCCCGGATCAGGGCCCGCACCTGGTCCACCGACCGCGGCCGGTGGGCCGTCGCCAGCGAGACCGTCGCCGCCAGCATCGTCGTCGGGGTCGGGTGCAGGACCCGGACCGGGCCCGCCAGGTCGGCCGCCGGCTGGTCCACCGTCTCCACGTACGGGCCCACCGCGATGATCGTCCCCACCGGGGCCGTCCCCGGGACCAGGGCCGCGATGCGCCGTTCGCACGCCTGGGAGATGTCCAGGGCTTCGGTGGCCGGGTTGACCGCGTCGTCGTCCGCGACCAGGGGCCAGCCGTCCGCTTTCCACTCCGCGCCCAGCGGGGCTTCCAGCCGCAGCGCCGGGTCCGGGAGGTCGACGCCGATCACGATGATCACGCCGTGGGGCAGCAGGACCACCGCCTCGATCGGGCGCTCGGTCACCGATCCGACACCCACGAGTGCGATGCCGCCGATGACGGTGCTGCCGCGGCCCAGGGACGCCAGTGCCGCCCGGACGTCGTCGGCCACCCGGGACTGCTGCCGCTCCAGGCGCACCAGTCGCACCGAAAACCCCTTTCCGCTCGTCGTTCCGGGTCATCACGCTAGCGCCCGCGGGCGTATCCACCGTGCGACACGGGGACGACGCGGCCGCGTGCCCTCCGAAAGTGGGGCACCGGGTGACTTGTGGTGTTCGTGTGGCCAAACGGCACGGTTGGGGTGCAGAATGTGCTACAACGCATCGGAGGCGGCATTCGGGAGCCGCGCTGAGGCCGCGCTGCAGCTCGGAGTAGGGCGTAGGGGAAGACGTCCCTCGTCGAGCAAGCGGAGGTAGCAGTGAGCACCCGTGGCAGCACCCGAGGTGTGGTGTACGTCCACTCGTCGCCGTCTGCGGTGTGTCCGCACGTCGAGTGGGCCATTTCGGGCACCCTGGGTGCCCGCGTTGACCTGAAGTGGACGGCGCAGCCGGCCAGTCCGGGTCAGCTTCGCGCCGAGTGCGGCTGGCGCGCGCCCGCGGGCACCGGCGCCAAACTGGCGGCCGCGCTCAAGGCGTGGCCGATGATTCGGTTCGAGGTCACCGAAGAGCCCAGCGCGGGCGTCGACGGCGAGCGGTTCTGCTTCGCGCCCGGCCTCGGCCTGTGGCACGGCCGGACCAGCGCCAACGGCGACATCGTGGTGGGCGAAGACCAGCTGCGCGCGCTCGTCAGCATGACCCGCGGGGGCGAGTCCCTCGCGCACAAGCTCGACGAGCTCCTGGCCGCGAGCTGGGACGAGGCGCTCGAGCCCTTCCGGCACGCCGGCGACGGCGCGCCGGTGACCTGGCTGCACCAGGTCGGCTAGCGGCGGGACGGGGGCCGGTACGCTTTCCGGCGTGACCACCCCCGCCCCCAGCTCTCGCCAGCGCTGGCTGGTGCCCGTCGTGGTCGTGGTGCTGTCCGTGACCGTCGGCGGCGGCCTGCTCGCGCGCGAGCTCTACCGCCGTCCGGACCAGCCCGCCGGCGACACCTCCGCGGCCGCGTCGACGCCGTCCTCGGCCAGCAGCGGCGAACCGGGCGCGGCGAACAAGGTCAAGATGACCGATGACGCGAAGGCGCATCCGCAGGCCGACGCCGTCCGCAAGGTCCTGCAGACCTACTTCGACGCCATCAACGCGAAGAACTACCGGCAGTGGACGAGCGTGGTCAGCGCGCAACGCGTGGCCGAGCAGTCACCCACCGTATGGCTCGACGGCGTGAACTCCACAAAGGACACCGACGCCCTCGTCTACCGGATCGAACGCGGCTCGGGCCAGTCGCTGCGGGTCCTCGTCGGGTTCACCAGCCGCCAGAAGCCCGAGGACGCGCCGCCGTTCTTCCAGGAGGCGTGCATCAAGTGGCGGCTCGTGCTCCCGATGATCGTCGACGGCTCCTTGAAGATCGACGCCGTCGACAAGGGCCCGCAGCCCGAACACGAGAAGTGCTGAACGCGAAGAAGGGGCCCGGCCGCACGGCCGGGCCCCTTCTTTCCCACATCAAGCCGCGGTGAACAGCAGCGCGGTGTTGTGCCCGCCGAAGCCGAACGAGTTGCTGATCGCGGCGGTCAGCTCGACCTTGCGCGGTTCGCCCGCGACGACGTCGAGCTGCACCCGCGGGTCCAGGTCGGTCAGGTTCCGGGTGGCCGGCACGAGGCCGTGGTAGAGCGACAGGATCGTGATGATCCCCTCGACCGCGCCGGCCCCGCCGACGAGGTGGCCGAGCGAGCCCTTCGGCGCCGTCACGACCACGTGGTCTCCGACCGCGTTGCGGATCGCCGCCGCCTCGCCGATGTCACCGACCACAGTGGACGTCGCGTGGGCGTTCACGTGCCCGACGTCCGCGGCGGTCACCCCGGCCATCTTCATGGCCGCGCGCATCGCCGCGATCTGGCCGATGCCCTCGGGGTGGTTGCCGGTGATGTGGTAGGCGTCCGAGGTGATGCCGTGCCCCGCGAGCGTCGCGTAGACGCGCGCCCCGCGCGCCTTCGCCAGGTCCGCGCGCTCCAGGATGACCACGCCGGCGCCCTCGCCGAGGACGAAGCCGTCGCGGCTGGAGTCGAACGGCCGCGACGCGCTCGCCGGGTCGTCGTTGCGCGTGGACACCGTGCGGGCCTGGGCGAACCCGGCCAGGGTGATCGGGTGGATGCACGCCTCGGCGCCCCCGGCGACCACGACGTCGGCGCGCCCGGAGCGGATCATCTCCACGCCGTTGGCGATGCCCTCCGCACCCGAGGCACAGGCCGAGGCCGGGGAGTGCACCCCGGCCCGCGCCTTGAGGTCGATGCCCACGTGCGCGGCCGGGCCGTTCGGCATCAGCATCGGCACGGTCAGCGGCGACACCTTGCGGAGACCCTGCTGGTGCAACAGGTCGTTCTGGGTGAGCAGGGTGACCGGGCCGCCGATACCGGTGCCGATCGACACGCCGAGGCGGTCGGGGTCGACGTCGGTGTGCTCGTCGGTCGGCTCGGTGTAGCCGGCGTCGGCCCACGCCTGCCGGGCGGCGATCAGCGCGACCTGCTCGCAGCGGTCCAGCCGGCGGGCCTGGACCCGGGGCAGGACGTCGGCCGGGTCGACGGCCAGCTGGCCGCCGATCTTGACCGGCAGCTGCAGCTCCTCGACCCAGTCGGCCTCGATCGCGCGAACCCCGCTCGCCCCGGCCAGCAGACCGTCCCAGGTGGACGTGACGTCCCCGCCGAGCGGTGTGGTGGCGCCGAGACCGGTGATCACGACGTCGATGTTGCTCATGGGAGTCTCCTCAAGGAGGGAAGAGGACTTACTTCGAGTTGGCCGACACGTAGTTCACCGCGTCGCCCACGGTCTTCAGGTTGGCGAGCTCGTCGTCCGGGATCTTGACGCCGAACTTGTCCTCGGCCTGCACGGCGATCTCGACCATCGACAGCGAGTCGATGTCCAGGTCGTCCACGAACGACTTCTCGGCGGTGACGTCGTCCTGAGCCACACCGGCGACCTCTTCGACGATCTCGGCGAGGCCGGCGAGGATCTCAGCGTTGTCAGCCATGGGGTAGTTCCCTTCTCGGTCCATCTGGGGGTCTGTTTCCCTCGGGCGAGTGCCCGCGGGGAGCGTAACGGTGATCAGGGGCAGACGAACGCCTGCCCGGCGTAGGACAGGCCCGCGCCGAACCCGACCGCCAGCACCAGGTCGCCGGACTTCGCCGTCCCGGCCTTGCGCATGTGGTCCAGCGCGAGGGGGATGGACGCCGACGACGTGTTGCCGGAGTACTTGATGTCGTCGGCGACGACCATGTCGTCGCGGGCGCCGTTGGCCCGCAGCTTCTTCGCGATCGCCTCGACGATGCGCAGGTTCGCCTGGTGCGGGATCAGCACGTCCACATCGGACGGCTTCAGCCCGGCCGCCTCCAGCGCGCCCAGCGCGATCGGCGCGATCTGGGTCGTCGCCCACCGGAAGACCGACTGGCCCTCCTGGTAGATGTACTTCTCGTCGCGCATGTAGATCAGGTCGACCAGGTCGCCCGCGCTGCCCCAGGACACCGGGCCGATGCCCGGCTCGTCGGACGCGCCGACGACCGCGGCGCCCGCGCCGTCGGCGAAGATGATCGCGTTGGCCCGGTCGACCGGGTCGACCGAGTCGGTGAGCTTCTCGGCGCCGATGACCAGGACCTTCTTCGCCGAACCGGCGCGGATCAGGTCGGAGGCGACGCCGAGGCCGTAGCAGAAGCCGGCGCAGGCGGCGTTGAGGTCGAACGCGCCGGGGCTCGGGATCCCGATCCGGGCGGCGACCTGCGCGGCGGCGTTCGGGATGAGCGTCCGCATCGTGCAGTTCGGCAGGATGACCGTGTCCACTTCGGACGGCTCGACCCCGGCGTCTTCGAGGGCGGCCTTGCCCGCGGCGACGGCGAAGTCGGTGAGCTCCTCGTCCTTCTCGGCGAAGCGGCGCTCGATGATGCCGACGCGCGCCCGGATCCACTCGTCGTTGGTGTCCATGATCTTCGAGAGGTCGTCGTTGGTGACGATCTTCTCGGGCTGCGCGCTGCCGATGCCCAGCACGCGGCTGCCGCGGGAGCCGGTGTTGAGGCTCAGGGCGGGTCGGTCGGTCACGAGGCGTCCTCCTGGCGCAGCGCCGCCAGTTCGGCCGGCGTCTTCAGCGCGGTGGTAGTGGTGACGACGCCCTTGAGCTGCCGCTTGACCAGGCCGGTCAGGGTGCCCGCGGGCGCGAGTTCGATCGTGCGGGTGACGCCGAGGGAGACCAGGCCGTCCATCGTCAGGTCCCAGCGGACCGACCGGGTGACCTGCGAAACCAGCCGGCGGAGGTACTCGGCCCCGCTGGTGACGACGGCGCCGTCCGCGTTGGACAGCAGCGGGCGGACCGGGTCGGCCGGGGTCAGCTCGGCGGCGTGGGCGCGCATCGCCTCTTCGGCGGGCGCCATGTATCCCGTGTGGAACGCACCGGCGACCTTGAGGGCGCGGATCTTCGTGCCTTCCAGGGGCTCGGCGACGATCTTCGCGATCGCGTCGGCGGCGCCGGAGGCGACGATCTGCCCCGCTCCGTTGCGGTTCGCCGCGGTCAGGCCCTGGTCCTCGAGCCACGCGACGACCTGCTCGGGATCCCCGAGCATGACCGCGGCCATCGACGTCGGTTCCAGCGCGCACGCCTTCGCCATCTCGGCGCCGCGGACGGCGGCGAGCGCGACGGCGTCTTCGGGCTTCAGCACCCCGGCGATCGCGGCCGCGGCGAGCTCGCCGACGGAGTGGCCGGCGACCGGCGCGTCCGCGGGCACCGGCGCGGTGGCCTGGAGGTGCTCGAAGGTGAGCAGCGACAGCGCGACGATCAGCGGCTGGGCGACCGCGGTGTCCTGGATCTCGTCGGCGTCCGCCTCGGTGCCGAGGCGGAGCAGGTCGAGCCCCGCGCGGTCGGACCACTGGGCGACGCGCTCGCGCGCGCCGTCGAGGTCGAGCCAGGGCGTGAACATACCGGGGGCCTGGGACCCCTGACCGGGAGCGAGGACTGCGACTGTCACCCTTCAAGGGAACACGGCGAGAGGGCTTTCCCGGGATGCCGACGTTCACAGTGTCTGTGCGGCGTCTTTGTCGGAACCCTCCAAAGGCACGCCGCAGAACCTCGCGCGTAACCCGGATGCCTTGTCGGGTTCAATCACCTTTCGCTGTTAAGTCCATCACGTGACGGCCGTCTCGGCAAGGCTCAGCCCACCGGGGTCAGCAGCACGACCGGGATGACGCGGCTCGTCTTCCGCGCGTACTCCGCGTAGAGCGGGAAGATGCCCACCATCTTCGGCCAGAGGGACTCGCGCTCGGCAGGCGAAGCGACCCGGGCGCGGGCGGTGAACCGGCGGGTGCCGACCTGGACGCCGACGTTCGGTTCCGCCTGGAGGTTCTTGAGCCACTCCGGATCCTTGTCGGCGCCGCCCTTGGACGCGACGACGACGAAGTCGTCCCCCGAGGTGCCGTAGATCAGGCAGGTGCGCCGGGGCACGCCGGTCCGGCGGCCGGTCGTGGCGAGGATCAGGGTGTACAGCCCGTTCGACTCGTGTCCCTCGGTGCCGCCCGAGGCCAGGTACGTGCGGGTCTGCTCGGCGACCCAGTCCCACTCCGAGTCGGTGGTGTCGGTGGCGCGGTCGAGGTCGTCGGCGACAGCCATGGTGGGTCCTTTCTCAACGGGGTTTCAGCGGAGCCGGCCGCTCCTGCCCCGGGGACGGAGCCGGCGGCGCGTTCTCGACATCCCCGGGTCACCAAAGCCCGCGGGCCCGCGCCAGCCGTCCGACGGTCAGCGCGATCCGCAGCACCAGGGCGTCGCGCGGGTCGGCCGCCTGGCAGCCCGTCAGCTCCGCCGCCTTCCGCAGCCGGTACCGGACGGTGTTCGGGTGGACGAACAGCGTCTTCGCGCACGTCTCGAGCACCCCGCCGCTCTCGAGGTACGCCTCGACCGTGCGCTGCAGGGTCGGGCCAGCCTCCTCGAGCGGGCGGGCGATCGTGTCCACCAGCAGGCGTTCCGCCTCCGCGTCCCCGGACAGCGCGCGCTCGGGCAGCAGGTCCACCGACCGGACCGGCCGGGGCGCGCCCGGCCAGCCGACCACCGCCCGCAGCCCCGACAGCGCCTCCGTCGCGCTGTGGTGGGCCTCCGCCAGGCTCGGCACCGTCGGGCCGGCCACGACCGGGCCGTCGGCGAAGGCCACCGACATCCGGGCGAGGATCTCGCGCTCCTTCACGCCGCCGTCGGTCGGCCCGCCGACCACGACCACCAGCCGCGAGCCCTGCACCGACAGCAGCACCGGGCGGCCGACGCGGGCGGCGCGGCTGCGGACCTCGAACACGATCGTCGGCGGGTCCTCCGACGGCGGGTTGCCGACCAGCACCGTGGCGGCCGCGGAGGGCTCCCAGCCCAGCGCCGTGGCCCGCGAAAGGACCGACTCCTCGGCGTCGCCGCGGACGATGCCGTCGACGACCAGCGCCTCGAGCCGGGCGTCCCACGCGCCGCGCGCCTCCGCCGCGGCGGCGTACGAGTTCGCGGCCGCGAACGCGATTTCCCGGCCGTAGCGCAGGATTCCCTCGATCAGCGCCGCGCGTTCCGCCTCGTTCGCGGCGAACTCGGGCAGCTGCTCCTCGAACACCTCGATGGCCAGGCGGACCATGCCGACCGCCTGGCGCAGGCTGACCCACCGGGACAGCTCGGCCGGCGCGTCGCGGAACGCCTCGGTCGTCAGCTTCAGGGCCTCCTTCGAGTCCCGCAGCCAGTCGACGAAGCCCGCGGCCCCGGCCTGGGTGATCAGCAGGACGCTCGCGCGCTGGTCGGCGGGCAGCCGCGCGAACCACGGCAGCCGCCGCTCCATCACCGCGATGCTCGCGCTGGCCAGGCTGCCGGAGGCGCGTTCGAGCTGCCGGAGCGTCTTCGCGGACAGTCCGTGGTGCTTCGGCACCCGGCGCGGGGCGGTGGTTCCATCCATGGCGGACGCGATCCTACGTGCCCGCAACTTAAGTAGCCCCTCGCGGCAACGCGCGGTGGTAGGCAGTGCGTGTACGGACTGCCTACGATCGGGGCCACACAGAACGGGGGACGGGGATGACCGGGTTAGAGATCGACGCGATCTCCAAACGCTACGGCGACGTCGTCGCCTTGCGCGAAATGACGTTCGACGTCCGGCCGGGGGAGTTGTTCGGGTTCGTCGGCAGCAACGGCGCCGGCAAGACCACGACCATGCGGATCGCGCTCGGCGTGCTCTCCGCCGACGCCGGCGAAGTCCGTTACGACGGCGTTCCGGTGACACACGAGACGCGCCGCCACATCGGGTACATGCCCGAAGAACGCGGGCTCTACCCGAAGATGAAGGTGGCCGAGCAGCTGACGTACCTCGCGCGGCTGCACGGCATGTCCGCGGGCGACGCGCGGTCGTCGGCGGACAAGTGGACCGAGCGGCTCGGCGTCGCCGGCCGCCGCGACGACGAGGTGCAGAAGCTGTCCCTCGGCAACCAGCAGCGCGTCCAGCTGGCCGCGGCGCTGGTGCACGAGCCGCGGATCCTGGTGCTCGACGAGCCGTTCTCCGGCCTCGACCCGGTCGCGGTGGACGTGATGAGCCAGGTGCTCAAGGAGAAGGCCGCCGAGGGCGTGCCGGTCGTGTTCTCCAGCCACCAGCTCGACCTGGTGGAGCGGCTCTGCGACCGGGTCGGGATCGTCCGCAGTGGACAGATGGTGGCCAAGGGCACCGTCGGCGAGCTGCGCGCCGGTGGTGCCGTGCGCCTGCGGGTCGACGTCCCCGAGGCCGACGGCGGGTGGGCCGACGGCCTGCCCGGGGTGAAGGTGCTCGGCCGGACGGGTCCGGTGACCGAGCTCGAGCTGGGTGAGGGAGCCGACGACCAGGCCGTGCTCAAGGCCGCGCTGGCCACCGGGCCGGTCCGCGAGTTCGCCCGGGAGCAGCCGTCGCTGACCGACCTCTTCCGTTCCGTCGTGACCGAGGAGGTCGCCGCATGAGTACCCCGGTCCCGGACGTCCGGATGAGTCCCGCCGCGGCGGTGGGCCTGGTCGCCTCCCGCGAGATCAGCACCCGCGTGAAGTCGAAGGCCTTCCGCGTCGGCACGGCGGTCATGCTGCTGCTGATCGTGGCCGGCATCGTGGTGATCAAGCTGATCACCGGTGGGGGTGGTCCCGACTCGACCGTCGGTTACACCTCGGCGACCGCGCCGCTCGCCGCGCCGCTGAAGGCCGGCGGCCAGGCCGTCGACGAGAAGATCGACACGGTGCAGGTCGCCGACGAGGCCGCCGGGCGCGCGAAGCTGGCCGACGGCTCGCTCGACGCGCTGCTCACCGGCGACGGCAAGACCGTGCACGTCCAGGTGAAGAAGGACCTCGACGGCAAGCTCGCCCGGGTCCTGCAGCTGCTGTCCCAGCAGGTTGCGGTGAACCAGCAGGTCACGGCGCTGGGCGGGGACCCGGCCCGGTTCCAGGCCGCGATCGCGTCCGCGAAGTTCGTCGAAGACCCGCCGCTGGAGCAGCCATACGACTACAACGGCCAGCAGCTCGTGCTGGGCATCATCGCCGGCATCCTGATCTACATGTCGTTGCTGCTCAACGGCCAGAGCGTGGCGCAGGGCGTCGTCGAGGAAAAGACGTCGCGGGTGGTCGAGCTGCTGCTGTCGACGATCAAGCCGTGGCAGCTGATGGCCGGGAAGGTGCTCGGCATCGGCGTGGTCGGGCTGATCCAGATGCTCGTGATCGGGATCGGCGGGGTCGTCGCCGGGCTGGCCACGGACGTGCTGACCATTTCCGTCTCGGCGGCCGTGGGCACCGTCGTCTGGCTGGTCGTGTGGTACCTGCTCGGGTTCTTCATGTACTCGATCGTGTTCGCCGCGCTCGGCGCGCTGGTTTCGCGCCAGGAAGACGTCGGCGGCGCGGTGATGCCCGCGCTGATGTTCGTGATCGCCGGGTACGTGATCGGCATTTCCGTGCTGCCGTCGGATCCGGGCAACACGTTCGTCGAAGTGCTTTCGGTGATTCCGGTGTTCTCGCCGACGCTGATGCCGATGCGGCTGGCGATGGGCGGAGTGCCCGTTTGGGAAGCGGTGGTGTCGGTGGGGCTCGTGGTGCTGCTGATTCCCGGGCTGATCTGGCTCGCCGCGCGGATCTACCGGAATGCGGTGATGCGCACCGGCGCGAAGGTGAAACTCCGCGACGCTCTGCGCGCCGCCTGACGTTTTCCCGCCGCCCGACGGACGCGAATGACTCATTCGGGACCTCCGAGGTCCCGAATGAGTCATTCGCGGCATCCGCGGTGAGGGGTGGCCGGCCGGGCCACCGCCGCTATGCCGGGAGAATGCTCGAGGCCGCCCGGCGCTTGCGGTTTACGCTGCGCCGGACGGCCTCGTCTCCCCGGTCCCCACCGGTAGAACAAGTATGGCCACGGGTGATCTTCGCGCGCCAGTCGTCTCACTCGATCGTGGGGCGCACGAGTTGCCGCAGCTGGGTACTTGATCGACGATCCGGGGCAAATCCGTGGAGGGAGCCGATATGGGCGAGCAACTGAAGGACGGGCTCGGGCAGGCGTGGGCGATGGTGGCCACGTTCGTCCCGAAACTCGTGGGATTCCTGATCATCCTGCTGATCGGCTGGTTGATCGCGAAAGCCGTCTCGAAAGGGCTGGCGCTCGTGCTCGGGAAAGCCGGTTTCGGGAAACTGGTCGAGCGGACCGGGCTGAGCGGAAAGGTCGGCCAGCAGAAGATCGACGCGACCGGGATCCTCGTCAAATTGGTCTACTACTTCATTCTGCTGATCGCGCTGCAGCTGGCGTTCGGCGTGTTCGGGCCGACCAACCCGGTGAGCCAGCTGCTCAACGACATCATCGCGTTCCTGCCGCGGATCGTGGTGGCGCTGGTGCTCGTGGTGGTGGCCGCGGCGATCGCGAAGGTGGTGCGGGACGTCGTCGCGTCCGCGTTGTCCGGCCGCGGGGCGGCGCGTCCGCTTTCGCTGGCGGCCTACTGGCTGATCATGGCGTTCGGCATCATCGCGGCGCTCGGCCAGGTGAACATCGCGACGGCGATCACCGGCCCGGTGCTGATCGCGGTCCTGGCGACGATCGGCGGCGTGATCGTGGTCGGCTTCGGCGGCGGCCTGATCAAGCCGGCCCAGGACCGCTGGCGCGGCTGGATGGCGAACATGGAGCACCAGCTGGAGACCCCGGCCCAGCGCACCGGCGAGATGGGTACCGCCCAGGCGGCGCACCACGCGAGCGTCGGCGCGGACGGCACCCCGACCCCGCCGGTCGGGACGCCGCGTCCCCAGATCTGAGCGGGGCGTCCAGGACGGGCCCGGCGGACGGGGAAGCCGCCGGGCCCGTCCCATGCTCCGGGATGTTCCGCCGCTCACACTCCCTGGGGAATGCGTCCGTCACGGAGCATGTTGGGAGCCGTAGGACGAAAGGGGCGTGCCGTGGACTTCCTCCTGCAGCACGGGATCACCGTGCTGGGCCAGTGGATTTCGATCGCGGAGCTCGCCGGGCAGGTGTTCGCGCTGGCCGTGGTGTTCCTCGCGCAGCGTCGCACCCTGTGGACGTGGCCGGTCCAGGTCGGGGCCACGGTGCTGCTGTTCGCCGTCTACGTCTCCGCCCACCTCGGCGGGCTGGCCGCCCGGCAGGTCGCGATCCTCGCCATCTCGCTCTACGGCTGGTGGGCTTGGACGCGCCGCAAGGACCCGGTGTTCGGCGTCGTGGTGCGGCAGGGCCGGCTCGCCGAACGGCTGGCCATGCTGGGCGCCTTCGTCGCCGGCACCACTGTGATGGCCCTGGTCCTCGACGCCCTGAACGCGTCCTGGGCGCCCTGGCCGGACGCGGCGATCTTCGTCGGGACCCTGGTCGCCTTCGGCGCGCAAGGGCTGGGGCTCGTCGAGTTCTGGCTGGTCTGGCTGGTCGTCGACGCGATCGGCGTGCCGTTGCAGATCTCGTCCGGCCTGTACTTCTCCGCCGCGGTCTACATCGTCTTCGCCGGCCTCGTCGTGCACGGCTGGTGGAGCTGGAACCGCTCGGCTCACCGCCTCGAGGCCCGAGAGGTCACCCCAGCCTCCAGCTGAGCGCCGCGGGGCATCACGCGAGTCACCGCCTCGGGAGCACCGCGAGGGCGGTTTCGGCGATCGCGCGGATGTCTGCCGGCTCGACCCCGCCCTTGCCGAGTGCTTCGAGGCCGCGCAGGACGGCCAGGACGAGCCCGCCCAGGTGGGCCGGGTCGGGGCCGGGGTCGAGGTCGCCTGCGCGCTGGGCGCCCGCGACGCAGGCCGTCAACTGGTCCTGCAGGTCCCGGAACACCCGCCGGCTGCGGGCCGCGACCGCTTCGTCGTGCTCGGCGCACTCGGCCGTGCTCTTCGCGATCAGGCAGCCCCGCCGCTCCCGGTCGGCGACGACCGATTCGGCGATCGCGTGCACGTGGTCGCGCAGTCGCCGGTAGGCGGTGTCGTCGGGGCCTTCGAGTTGCCGGCGCGTGCCGTCCGTGGCTTCGGTGCAGTAGTGGTCGTAGACGCGCAGGAACAGCGCGTGCTTGTCGCCGAAGGCGCCGTAGAGGCTGCCTTTGCCGAGGCCGGTCGCCGCGGCGATGTCGTCGATCTTCGTGCCCGCGTAGCCGGTCGTCCAGAACTGGTCCCTCGCCGTGCGCAGGACTGCCGCCTCGTCGAAGCTCCGGGGTCTCGCCATGGGGTCAGGCTACCCATTCTTGACTGCCTCGTCCAGAACGGCGTATGTTCTGGACGAGACAGTCAAGAACTGGAGGACCTTCGTGGACCTGGAGAACAAGACCGCGGTCGTGACCGGCGGCAGCACCGGCATCGGGCTCGCCATCGCCAAGCGCTTCGCGGCCGAAGGCGCGCACGTGTTCATCACCGGCCGCCGCAAGGAAGCTCTCGACGACGCGGTCGCCGAGATCGGCGGCGGGGTGACGGCGGTCCGGGCGGACTCGGCGAACCTGGCCGACCTGGACGCGCTCTACCGCGCGGTGGCCGAGCGCGGCCGCGGCCTGGACGTGCTGGTGGCCAACTCCGGCGGCGGGAGCTTCGCCCCGCTCGGCGAGATCACCGAAGAGCAGTTCGACACCACGTTCGGCACGAACGTCAAGGGCGTCGTCTTCGCCGTCCAGAAGGCGCTGCCACTGCTGAACGCGAACGCGTCGATCATCCTCACCGGCTCGACGGCGTCGACGCGCCCCGGCCCGGCCTTCGGCGTCTACGGGGCGACGAAAGCGGCGGTGCGCAACCTCGCCCGGAGCTGGGCGCTCGACCTCAAGGGCACCGGCACGCGGGTCAACGTCCTGAGCCCCGGACCGACGCGCACCCCGGGCATGCTGGGCCTGGTGCCCGACGACGAACAGCAGGGTCTGGTCGACGGCCTCGTGGCGCAGGTCCCGCTGGGTCGCCTCGGCGACCCGGCGGAGATCGCGGCCGCCGCGCTGTTCCTGGCCTCCGATGAGGCGAGCTTCGTCAACGGCACCGAGTTCTTCGTCGACGGCGGCGCGGCACAGGTCTAGCGCAAGGTCGCGTGGGAAGGCCTGAGGTCGGCGAGGGTTCGGACGCCGAGCAGCTGCATCGTGCGGACCATCTCCGTGCGCAGGATGTCGACGCAGCGCTGGACGCCGCGTTCCCCGCCGGCCATCAGGCCGTACAGGAACGCGCGGCCGACCAGGACCGCGTTCGCGCCGCGGGCGATCGCCGCCACGATGTCGCCGCCGGACAGGATGCCCGTGTCGATCCAGACCTCCGCGCCGCCCTGGATCTCGTCCAGGACCGCCGGGAGCAGTTCCAGGGGAGTCGGCGCGCGGTCGAGCTGGCGGCCGCCGTGGTTGGACAGCAGGACCGCGTCGGCACCGTGCTTGACGACGTCACGGGCGTCTTCGACGCTCTGCACGCCCTTGACCACGAGCTTGCCCGGCCAGGTGCGGCGCACCCAGTCGAGGTCGTCGTAGTTCAGCGTCGGGTCGAACAGCTTGTTCAGCAGCTCGGCGACGGTGCCGTCGAAGTGGCTCAGCGAAGCGAACTGCAGCGGCTCGGTGGTGAGCAGGTTGAACCACCACGCCGGGTGCGTCGCCCCGTCGAGGAACGTCTTCAGCGTGAGTGCCGGCGGGATCGTCAGCCCGTTGCGGACGTCCCGCAGCCGCGCGCCGCCGACGGGCGTGTCCACGGTCAGCATGAGTGTGTCGTAGCCCGCGGCCCATGCCCGATTCATCAGATCTTCGCCGGCGCCGTGGTCGCGCCAGACGTAGAGCTGGAACCACTTGCGGGCGCCCGGCGCGGCCGCCGCCAGGTCCTCGATCGACGTCGTCGCCATCGTCGAGAGCCCGACCGGGATGCCGTTGCGCTCGGCGACGCGGGCGACCGCGCGCTCGCCCTCGTGCTGCATCATCCGCGTGAATCCGGTGGGGGCGAAGGCGAACGGCAGCGCCGAGGTCTTGCCGAGGATCTCGCGGGTGGTGTCCACATCGGACACGCCGCGCAGCACGTTCGGGTGGAACTCGACGCGGCGGTAGGCCTGCCGGGCGCGCAGGAGGCTGTCTTCGAGCTCGGCCGCGCCGTCGGTGTAGTCGAACGCCGCCCGCGGGGTGCGCTTGCGGGCGATCATCCGCAGGTCGCCGATGGTGTGCGCGTTCGCGAGCCGCCGGTCCGTCGGGTTCAGCACGATCGGCTTCGGCCGCAGGATCTGCTTCAGCTCGGCCGGCTTCGGCAGTCGGCGCTTCGTCACCTTCATCAACTCCCTACACGCACCGGGACCCGGCAGACATCGGATGTCTGCCGGGTCCCGAACCTAGCACCAGGTCAGGCGTTACCGGAATCCGACGTCTGCGGCCCGGCGGCCGTGATGTCGTCGAGCCGGTACTTCGTGGCCGCATCGAGGACCTTCGCCTGGTCGACCTCGCCGCGCTTGGCCAGGATCGACAGCGCGCCGACGGTGATCGACTCGGCGTCGACCAGGAACTTCCGCCGGGCCGCCGGCCGGGTGTCGGAGAAGCCGAACCCGTCGGTGCCCAGCGTCAGCATGTCGGTCGGCACGTACGGGCGGATCAGGTCCGGCACCGCGCGCATCCAGTCCGACACCGCCACGACCGGCCCGTTCGTGCCCGAAAGCGCCTCGGTGACGTACGGCACGCGCGGCTCACTGCCCGGGTAGAGCAGGTTGTCGTGGTCGATCTCGACGGCTTCGCGCCGCAGCTCGGTCCACGACGTCGCCGACCACACCGCGGCCCGCACGCCCCATTCCCCGGCCAGCATCTTCTGCGCCTTCAGCGCGTCCGGCATCGTGACGCCGGAGACGAGGATCTGCACCTCCGGGCCGTCGCCCGCGGGCGCGTCGGCGTACTTGTACAGGCCCTTGAGCAGGCCGTCGACGTCGAGGTTCTCCGGCTCGGCGGGCTGCTGGTACGGCTCGTTGTAGATCGTCATGTAGTAGAAGACGTTCTCGCCGTTGCCGTCCGGGCCGGTCTCGCCGTACATCCGGCGGAGGCCGTCCTTGACGATGTGCGCGATCTCGAACGACCACGCCGGGTCGTAGGTCACCGCGGCCGGGTTGGTCGCCGCCAGCAGCAGCGAGTGCCCGTCGGCGTGCTGCAGGCCCTCACCCGTCAGGGTGGTGCGGCCGGCGGTCGCGCCGAGGACGAACCCGCGGGCCATCTGGTCGGCGGCGGCGTACAGGCCGTCACCGGTCCGCTGGAACCCGAACATCGAGTAGAAGATGTAGATCGGGATCATCGGCTCGCCGTGCGTCGCGTACGACGTGCCGACGGCGGTGAACGACGCGGTCGAGCCCGCCTCGTTGATGCCCTCGTGCAGCAGCTGGCCCTTCTCGGACTCCTTGTAGGCCAGCATCAGGCTCGCGTCGACCGAGGTGTACGTCTGGCCGTGCGGGTTGTAGATCTTGGCCGTCGGGAACATCGAGTCGAGGCCGAAGGTGCGGGCCTCGTCCGGGATGATCGGGACGACGCGCTTGCCGATCTCGGAGTCCTTCGCCAGCTCGCGGACCAGCCGGACGAACGCCATCGTGGTGGCGACCTCCTGCTTGCCGGAGCCCTTCCGGATGCCCTCGTAGACCTTGTCGCCGGGCAGGACCAGGGCCTTGGCGGCCTTGGGACGGCGTTCCGGCAGGAAGCCGCCGAGCGCCTTGCGGCGGCCGATCATGTACTCGATCTCGGGCGAGTTCGCGCCCGGGTGGTAGTACGGCGGCAGCTTCGGGTCGCGCTCGAGCTCGGCGTCGCTGATCGGGATCCGCTGCGAGTCGCGGAACAGCTTCAGGTCGTCGAGGGTGAGCTTCTTCATCTGGTGCGTGGCGTTGCGGCCCTCGAACGCCGGGCCCAGGCCGTAGCCCTTGATCGTGTGGGCCAGGATCACCGTCGGCTGGCCGTGGTGCTCCAGCGCCGCCTTGTACGCCGCGTACACCTTGCGGTAGTCGTGGCCGCCGCGCTTGAGGTTCCAGATGTCGGCGTCGGAGAGGTCCTTGACCAGGTCTTTCGTCCGCGGGTCGCGGCCGAAGAAGTGCTCGCGGACGAAGGCGCCGTCGTTGGCCTTGTACGTCTGGTAGTCACCGTCCGGGGTGACGTTCATCAGGTTGACCAGCGCGCCGTCGCGGTCGGCGTGCAGCAGCGAGTCCCACTCGCGGCCCCAGATCACCTTGATCACGTTCCAGCCGGCGCCGCGGAAGTACGACTCCAGCTCCTGGATGATCTTGCCGTTGCCGCGCACCGGGCCGTCGAGCCGCTGCAGGTTGCAGTTGATCACGAAGGTCAGGTTGTCGAGGCCCTCGCCGGCGGCGACGTGGATGAGGCCCCGCGACTCGGCCTCGTCCATCTCGCCGTCACCGAGGAACGCCCAGACGTGCTGGTCGTCGGTGTTCTTGATGCCGCGGTCGCGCAGGTAGCGGTTGAACCGGGCCTGGTAGATCGCGTTCATCGGGCCGAGGCCCATGGACACCGTCGGGTTCTCCCAGAACTCCGGCATCAGCCGCGGGTGCGGGTACGACGGCAGGCCGCCGCCCTCGCCGGCGTGGCTGTACTCCTGGCGGAAGCCGTCGAGCTGCGACTCCGACAGCCGGCCCTCGAGGAACGCGCGGGCGTAGATGCCGGGGGAGGCGTGGCCCTGGATGTAGATCTGGTCGCCGCCGCCGGAGTGGTCCTTGCCGCGGAAGAAGTGGTTGAAGCCCACCTCGTACAGCGCGGCCGAGGAGGCGTAGGTCGAGATGTGCCCGCCGACGCCGACGCCCGGGCGCTGCGCCCGGTGCACCATGATCGCCGCGTTCCAGCGGATGTAGGCGCGGTAGCGGCGCTCGATCTCCTCGTCGCCGGGGAACCAGGGCTCGTTCTCGGTGGGGATCGTGTTGACGTAGTCCGTCGAGGTCAGGGCCGGGACGCCGACGTTCCGCTCCCGGGCCCGCTCGAGGATGCGCAGCATCAGGTAACGGGCCCGCTGCTGACCGCCCCTCGCCAGAGCCTCGTCGAAGGAGTCCAGCCACTCGGCGGTCTCCTCCGGGTCGATGTCGGGCAGGTGCGCCGCCAGTCCGTCACGGATGACGCGTACGCGTGCCGGGGTCTCCTTGCCGGAGGCGCCGTCGTTCTGCGGGGCCAAGGGGTCTCCTTGCGAAAAGTTGTAACCGGTGGTGCTCGTACGCGGGGGTGTACGACTCTCCATCGTCGTCTTCCGTCCCGGCTTCCGCACCGCTACTTGGCGGTAACATAGGCCGACCCGGTCGAGCCACTCCCGGCGCGCGGTGTATCGCGCGCGCGTTTTCTTCTCCCCCACCCTAGGGGACGGGCCCCGGCGGGGTGGCAGACCGGTCCCCGCAGGTACCCGAAACGCCGTCGCGGCGGGTCCCTCGCGGGCCGTATCCTGCGACACGACTTGTCAAAGATCCGGTGTGGACGGTTGCGCGCGGAGCCGCACCAGTGTTCGCTATCGGCAACCGGGTAGCCGAGTGTGGCGAAGCCCTACCCTCTCCGAGGGGAGGCGGCGCCACGCTCCGTCGTAGTTGGAGGAGTGAAAGCAGTGGTCGCCGCGGGAGACGCTGATCAGAGCAGCGTCGCCGAGAGGCTCGGCATCAAGCCCGAGATGGTGGTCCAGGAGATCGGCTGGGACGAGGACGTCGACGACGACCTCCGTGCGGCGATCGAGGAGCAGATCGGCGGGGACATCCTCGACGAGGACGCCGACGAGGTCATCGACGTGGTGCTGCTCTGGTGGCGCGAAGACGACGGCGACCTGGGCGACGCGCTCATCGACGCCAGGGGCCCCCTGGAGGAGAGCGGCGTGATCTGGGTGCTCACCCCCAAGACGGGACAGCCCGGGCACGTCGAGCCGAGCGAAATCGCCGAAGCGGTACCCGCCGTCGGCCTGGCCCAGACCGCCAACATGAGCGTCGGCCCGAACTGGATCGGCACCCGGCTGGTGTCGCCGAAGTCGAAGTCGAAGCAGCGCTGACCGGCCCCGCCGGGCGGACACGATAGGGTTGTCCTCGCAGGCACGTGTCCGTACGGGAGAGGAAACGCGGTATGACCGTCGAGGTCGGTTCTGAGGCCCCTGACTTCACGCTCAACGACTACAACAAGCAGCCGGTCCAGCTGTCGTCGTTCCGGGGTGACAAGCCGGTGCTGCTGGTCTTCTACCCGTTCGCGTTCAGCGGCATCTGCACCGGCGAGCTCTGCCAGCTCCGGGACGAGTTCGCGGACTACGACAACAAGGGTGTCCAGGTGCTGGGCGTCTCGGTCGACACGCCGTTCTCGCTCAAGGCGTGGGCCGAGAAGGAGGGCTACCAGTTCCCGCTGCTGTCGGACTTCTGGCCTCACGGCGAGGTGGCGCGTGCGTACGGCGTGTTCAACGAGGACGCGGGCCTGGCGGTCCGCGGCACGTTCCTGATCGACACGTCCGGCGTGGTCCGGTTCGCCGAGGTCAACGCCCCCGGCGAGGCCCGCGACCAGCAGAGCTGGAAGAAGGCCGTGGCCGAACTGGCCTGAGGTTTCCGGGCGGCGGCTCCCCGGCCGGGGCCGCCGCCTGAGGGCGCATAGCTCAGCGGAAGAGCACTCGGTTTACACCCGAGCGGTCGCAGGTTCGAACCCTGCTGCGCCCACCGTTTCCGTGCATGCTCATCGGCGTGTCAGTCCGGTTCGCCCGGCCGTGGCCGTGCCGATTCCGTCTCCGTGGCGGCAGTGTCCTCGTCCGGCCACTTCATCAGCCCCGAAGCCAGAGCGAACACGCTGTTCGCGGCGCGGAGGGCATAGCGCTGCCGTCGCTCGTTCATGAAGAGGGCGAGAAACAGGATCACCGCGGCCACGGCCACCGCCACCAGCGCGGGCACGGCAACCACGATCACTCTAAGGGTCAACGCGGTGCCGCGAGAGAGGCGGGGCAGCAGGAGTGGCGCCACCGTGGACCTCCTCGCCGGGTCGGGTGTCCGCCGCTTCAGGATCCTCGGTGTTCGGTATTAGAGCAAGACCGTGTTCTGAATCGGAACATCCGCTATCGTGGACGGAGCCGCGGTGAGCTCCCGCGGCACGAGATCGGGTGGAGCCCATGGCGGCGGAGGAGACGGTCACCGAGCTGCTGGTCGACCGCATCAAGCGGGCCCGATCGGTCCGCGGGTGGACGGCTCAACAGCTCGCCGACGCATGCGTCGAGGCGGGCTTGCCCGCGCTCTCCCGCGGCACTATCGCGAAGATCGAGTCGGGCGCCCGCAAGGCGGTCACCGCGGAGGAGATCGCGGTGCTGGCTCATGTGCTCGACACCACCCCCACCGACCTGCTCACCACGCCGGCCTGGCCGTTCGGGTCCGGTGGGGCGGACGCCCGGCTGCACCTCCTCGTCGCGGTGGTGCCCGACGCGATCGACCCCGAGCAGGTCGTGGTTTCCCGCTGGCGGGAGGCGGAACCAGGAGATTGGCCGGCTCGCGGGGAGACACGCGTGGTCCCGGCCGGGGAGATCGAGTGGCACGTCGCCGATTTCGCCACGGCCGCCGAAGCCGCGTGGGCCGAGCAGCCCGGCTCTCTGGTCCTCGAGGTGCTGCTGCCCCGCACGCTCATGCACCTGCCCGTCCAGCGGTGGAGGCAGGAACCGGAGGTGGGCGGGGGCCGGCCACTGGCCCTCGACTACGCGGTTCACCTGCGTTCGCTGGAGCGCATGGTGGCGCGGCGGTGGCACCGGCGGTGGTGGCTCCGGTGGAAGTCGCTGCTCGCGGACCCTTCACCCGACCGGATCTACTTCGCCGGACCGGACGACATGGCTGCGCCCCAGCGGTTCGAAGCGATTCTGAGTGATGATCGGTGGGGCGCCGTCGTGCTGCCCGGTGCACCCGCGCCGGGCAGGCCGGAGGTGCCGGACCCCTTGCTGGCGACGATCCGGTCCGGGGTGCCGGCCGTGCTCTGGCACCCGAGCGCGTCACCGGACTCGGTACGGGAACTCGTCGAATCGCTCGCCCACGCCGACGGCCTGGCGGACCTGCCCCGGCACGTCAGGTCCGCCAGACAACGGGAGTACGGGACCGAGGCCGCCTTCGCCCGTGATCTCGTCCTGCTGTGGGACGATCCGGCTCGCCTGGTCCCCGTCGGCGGCGGCCCAGGGGATCCGGCGCTCGGTCAGGCGTGATCGTCAGGCCGCCATGGCCGGTTCGGGGACGACAGCCTGGCGCATCGTCGTCACCAGCAGGGCCAGCCCCGCGAACAGCACCGCGGCGATCACGCCCGTGACGTCCAGCGCCGTCGTGAACGCCTCTTTCGCCTGCTCGGCCACCGCCGGCCGGGTGACGTCGACGGCGAGCGTCGTGCCCGCCGGGAACACGCCTCGGTAGACCGCCGCCGCGGTCAGGCCGATCAGGGCCAGGCCCAGGGAGCCGCCGAGGTAGTTGCCCGTGTCCGCCATCGACGCCGCCGAGCCGGCCCGCTCCGGCGGGACCGAGCCCATCACCAGGCCGATGCCCAGCGCGAACAGCGGGCCCGTGCCCAGCGTCAGCACCGCGATGGCCACCATGACCAGCGCGGGCCCGCCGGCGAAGACCAGCAGCAGGCTGCCGGCTGCGGAAAGCACCAGCCCGCCCGCGATCGCCGTGGCCGGAGTGACGAACCGGGTCAGCGCCGGTGCCGTCATCGTGCCCACCGCCACGCCGAGGCCCATCGGGGCGAACAGCACCGCCGAGACGAGCGGCGAGTAGCCGAGGACGCTCTGCAGGTACTGCGTGACCAGCAGGCCGACGCCCGCCATCGCCACGCCGGCGACCACCAGCGCCACCAGCACGGCGGTGAACGGCCGGTTGCGGAACAGCCGCAGGTCCAGCAGCGGCGACGTCGTCGTCAGCTGGCGGCGGACGAAGACCGCGCCGAGCGCGGCGCCGGCGGCGATCGCCGCGAGAGGCAGTGTCACCGAGCCGGTGGTCAGCTGCTTGAGGCCGAACACGATCAGCAGCACGGCGGCCAGCGACAGCCCGACGCCGGCGAAGTCCAGCCGCCCGGACGCCGGTGCGCGGAACTCCGGCAGCAGGAACGGGCCGGCGGCGAGCAGGACGACCACGGCCGGGACGGCGACCAGGAACACCGAGCCCCACCGGAAGTGCTGCAGCAGGAAGCCGGCGAACACCGGGCCGGCCGCGCCGCCCGCGAATTGGCAGGTGGCCCAGATCGAGATGGCCTTCCCGCGCTGCTTCGCGTCGCGGAACATGTTCGTGATCAGGGCGAGCGTCGAGGGCATCAGCGTCGCCCCCGCGACCCCGAGCGCCCCGCGGACGACGATGAGCATCGCCGGGCTGGTCGAGAACGCGGCCACCACGGAGAGAACCCCGAAGGCGCCCCCGCCGGCGAGCAGCAGCCGCCGTCGCCCGATCCGGTCGCCGAGCGTGCCCATGGTGATCACGAACCCGGCGACGACGAAGCCGTAGCTGTCGGTGATCCACAGCTGCTCGGTGCCGCTCGCCCCGAGATCCGCGCTCAGCTGCGGCAGGGCGAGGAACAGCGAGGTCATGTCCATCGCGACGAGCAGGGTGGGCAGCACGAGCACCGTCAGCCCCAGCCACTCCCGCCGTCCGGCCGGCTTCTCCATTTCGGCTCCTTCATCGTGGGTTCGTTCACGAGGAGGTCGGAGCCGTCGGGGAGGACCGGACATGGGGTCTCGAAGTTTTTCAGGCCGAAACCGGCGCCGGGTGCCAGGCGTGCTCGGCGAAGGCCTCGTCCAGCGGGGCGCGGGTGAGCCGGTTCGCGAACGTCGACAGCGTGTACGTCCCGATTCCCAGCACCACCTCCAAGGCGTTCCGTTCGGTGTAGCCGGCGCCGGTGAACGCCGCCAGCACGTCGTCCGGGACGTCGCCTGTGGTGTCCATGACCGCGTGGACGAAGACGCGCAGCGCCTCCAGCCGCGGCTCCGGCAGCGGGGACTCCGCCCGCAGTGCCGCCACCAGCTCCGGGGTGGCGGACAGGTGGGTCAGCGTGGCCGTGTGCATCGCCACGCAGAGGTGACAGCCGTTGCGCGCGGCCACCGTCATGATCAGCACTTCGCGTTCCAGCGCCGTCAGGGTCGTGGACTCGAAGATCGCGCTGAGCTTCAGGAAGCCGTTGAGCAGCTCCGGCGACGTCGCCAGGCGGGCGACCGCCGACGGGACGCGGCCGAACTTCTTCGCGGTGGCCGCCATCGCGGGGCGCGCGGCGGAAGGTGCAGACTCCGGGGTGTGATCGGGGAACAAAGCGTCTCCAGAGGTAGAATCGACAACTTGGTTGTCGAAACAGTAAACCTGGTTGTCGAGTTTGGCAAGGGGTCATGACCAGCACGCCCGGCTACGAGCTGCCCTTCCTGCTCTTCGGCGGCTTCCGCACGCTCATCGACCGCCTCCACGCCGAGCTCGCGCGCCGCGGCCACCCGGACGTCCGGCCGTCGTACGGCTTCGCCATGCAGGCCATCGGCGTCCAGGGCGCGACGGCGTCGGAGATCGGGCGGCGCCTCGGCGTCTCCAAGCAGGCGGCGGGCAAGACCGTCGAACGGCTCGAGGCGCTCGGGTACGCCGAACGGGCCGACGACCCCGCCGACGCGCGCCGGAAGATCGTGCGGCTCACCGCGCACGGCGTCGACGCGCTCAGGAAGTCGGCGGAGATCTTCGACGACCTGCGCGCGGAGTGGGCACGCGTGGTCGGCCCCGAGCGGATCAGCGCGCTCGAAGCCGACCTGCGCAGGGTCGTCGGTCCCGCGGCGTACCGGCTGGACGCCGCGGGCTGGCTGTCGGGCTAGAAACCGCAGCCGGGGTTGGGGGCGTCCTCCGAGAGCGGGCTGCCCGCCGGGAGCACGTACAGGACTTCGAGCACCAGCGGCGTCGACCCGAGGTTGCGGCCGATGTGCACCTGGTCGGGTTTCTCGGTGAACGCGCGCCCGGCGTGGTAGACGCCGTCGACGCTGCAGTCGGCCACGTTGTGCGTCAGCGTGCCGGACTTCACGTAGGCGTAGAGGGTGCCGTCGTGGAAGTGCCAGCCGGTGTAGCCGCCGGGCTGGATGGTGATCTCCCGCAGCGTCAAGTCGGTGTGCCCGACCGTCCGCTGGGCCAGGATCGTGCCTGAGACGCCGCTGCCGGGCGTCGCGGACGCGGTGGAGGGCAGCACCAGGGCCGCGGCGAGGGCGGCGAGGGCAACGGTGATCGGCTTGCGCATCGGCCCAAGCTACCGCGTCCGGACATGCCCTTGGGGGCAGTGTTCCGGGTAGCGTGCGCCCATGGACGCGGAGCTTTTCGGGCAGGTGCTCGGCGCGGTGCGGGAGTTCGTGCGCAAGGAGGTCGTGCCGCGCGAGGCGGAGATCGACGAGCGCGACGAGATCCCCGCCGAAATCCGGGAAAAGGCCGCCGGGCTCGGGTTGTTCGGCTGGGCGCTGCCGGAGGAGTACGGCGGGCTCGGCCTCGGCATGGCCGAAGACGTCCGGCTGGCCATCGAGCTGGGCCACACCACGCCCGCGTTCCGGTCGCTGTTCGGCACCAACAACGGCATCGCCGGCCAGGCGATCGTGCACTACGGGACGCCGGACCAGCGCACCCGCTGGCTGCCGCGGCTGGCCGCGGGGCAGGCGATCGCGTCGTTCGCCCTCACCGAAGCCGAAGCCGGCTCCGACCCGGGCGGGCTGACCAGCCGCGCGGTCCGCGACGGCGAGCGCTACCGCCTCTCGGGCACCAAGCGGTTCATCACCAACGCGCCGCTCGCCGAAGTGTTCGTCACCTTCGCGCGCACCGATCCGGAAAGCACCGGCAGCCGCGGCATTTCGGCGTTCCTGGTGCCCGCGGGCGCGGCCGGCGTCACCGTCGGCCCGCACGACGCCAAGATGGGCCAGGCCGGCGCGTGGACGTCGGAGGTGGTCTTCGACGACGTCGAGCTGTCCGCCGACGCGCTCGTCGGCGAGGAGGGCAAGGGGTTCGGCATCGCGATGGCCTCGCTCGCCCGCGGCAGGCTGCACATCGCGGCGTTGTGCGTCGGGATGGCCGAACGGGCGCTGGCCGAGGCCGTGGAGTACGCGCGGACCGCGCGCCAGGGCGGCCGGGTGATCGGCGAGTACCAGCTGGTGCAGGCGCTGCTCGCGGAGTCGCACGCCGAACTCGCGGCCGGTCGCGCGATGGTGCACGAGGCCGCTGTGAAGTACGACTCGGGCGAGGACCGCAAGCTCGGGCCGTCGTCGGCGAAGCTGTTCTGCACCGAGATGCTCGGCCGCGTCGCCGACCGCGCGGTCCAGGTGCACGGCGGCATGGGCTACGTCCGCGGGGTGACGGTCGAGCGGATCTACCGGGACGCGCGGCTGTTCCGGATTTACGAGGGCACCAGCGAGATCCAGAAGCTCGTGATCGCGCGGCAGCTGCTCAAGGGGTGAGCTTTTCGACCTGCCGCACCAGCAGGTCGATCTCGTCCTCGGTGTTGTAGTAGTGCACCGACGCCCGGACCAGGTCCGGCAACGCCCGCGCGGTGAAGTCGTACTGCGCCGACGTGCGAGTCGACAGCGACGTGTTGATGTTCGCCTCGGCGAGCCGCGCCTTGATCGCCGCGGCCGGTGTGCCGTCGACGCTGAAGGTGACGATGCCGCACTTGCGGGCGCCCACGTCGTGCACCCGGGCACCGGCTTCGGCAAGCCGGTTCCGCAGCGTCGCGGCCAGGGACGCCACGCGCGTTTCGATGGCGGGCAAACCCCACTCGAGCGCGTAGTCGATCGCCGCGCCGAGGCCGAGCACGGCGGCGAAGTCGCGCTCCCACACTTCGAAGCGCTTCGCGGTCGGGTCGACGACGTACTCCGCCGGCGCTTCCCAGCTCGCCGAGTGCAGGTCGAGCATCGCCGGCTCCAGCCGTTCGCGCAGCCGCGGGTGCACGTAGAGGAACCCGGTGCCGCGCGGGCCGCGCAGGTACTTGCGGCCGGTGCCGGACAGCGCGTCGCACTTGAGGCGCGTGACGTCGAGGTCGAGCTGGCCCGCCGACTGGCACGCGTCCAGCAGGAACGGGATGCCCGCCGCTTCGGCGACCGCGCCGATCTCCTCGGCCGGGTTGACCAGCCCGCCCTGGGTGGGGACGTGGCTGACGGCGATCAGCTTGACGTCGCCGTCGATCCGCCGTCGCAGCTCTTCGACGTCCAGCTGCCCGGACTCGTCGTCGCCGACCACCTCGACGACCGCGCCGGTGCGCCGGGCGACCTGCAGGAACGCGATGGCGTTGCTGGCGTACTCCGCCCGCGAGGTCAGGATCCGGTCCCCGGCGCGGAACGGCAGCGCGTAGAACACCGCCTGCCACGACCGCGTGGCGTTGTCGGTGAGCGCGATGTCGTCCGGTCCGGCGCCGAGCAGCCGGGCCACCGACGCGTACACGGCGTCCAGGCGGTCCGCCGCCTCCGCGGCCGCTTCGTACCCGCCGATCAGCGCCTCGTGGCGGAGGTAGGAGACGACGGTGTCGGTCACGACGGCCGGGGGCAGCGCGGCGCCGGCGTTGTTGAAGTGGACCACCTCGGCGCAGCCGGGGGTCTCGCGGCGCGCGCGGTCGACGTCGAAGCTCATACCAACTGAATACAGTAGCTCTCTTCTGTATGCAATACTGCCGGACATGGCCCGGACCCCGCTGCGCAGCGACCTCCTGGAGCAGATCACCGGGCGCGTGCTCGACGGGCGGCTCCCGGCCGGCGCGCGCGTCAACGAGGTGCACCTGGCGAAGGAGCTCGGCGTCAGCCGGACGCCGCTGCGGGAGGCGCTGATCGGGCTCGCCGACCGCGGCCTGCTGGTCTCCGCGCCCGGCCGCGGGTTCCTGGTGCCGCCGTTCGACCCGGACGAGGTGCGCCGGCTCTACCCGCTGGTGGCCGAGCTCGAGGCCCTCGCCCTGCGCTGGACGTCCCCGGTGGAGCTGGCCGGCCTGCCGGACGCGCTCGACGCCGTCGCCGACGAAATGGCGCTCGCGACGGGCGCGGATCTGTCCGAAGTGGACGACCGGTGGCACGCGCTGCTGCTGTCCCGCTGCCCGAACCCGCACTTGCTGCGGCTGATCGAGCAGACCAAGCCGCTGCTCAAGCGGTACGAGTCGGCCTACTTCGCCGGGGACGGCCACGCCGGGGAGAGCATCGGCGAGCACCGCCGGATCGCCGCGGCACTGCGCGAGGGCGACCTGGCGACCGCGTCCGCGGTGCTCGTCGCGAACTGGGTCAAGGCACTGGCGTATCTGGGGAAGGACGGGAAATGATCATCGCGCACCTGAGCGACCTGCACCTCGACGGCGGCTCGCGGGCGGAAGAACGCGTCGCCGCCGTGATGGGGTACCTCGGCGGGCTGGCGGAACCAGTCGACGCCGTCGTCGTCACCGGCGACATCGCCGACCACGGAACGGCCGAGGAGTACGCGCGCGCCGCCGCGCTGCTGAAGCACCCGGCGCCGGTGCTGATGTGCCCGGGCAACCACGACGTCCGCGCGGAGTTCCGAACGGGACTGCTCGATCTCCCGGCCTCGGACGACCCGATCGACCTCGCGCAGGAGGTCGACGGCGTGCTGTTCGCCCTGTGCGACTCGACGATCCCGGGCCGCGGCGCGGGATTCCTCGCGGACGAAACCCTGGACTGGCTCGACGGCGTGCTTTCCGGCGGCGACGGCCCGGCGTTCGTCGCGTTCCACCACCCGCCGGTCGAGGTCGGCGTCCCGCTGGTGGACGCGATCCGCCAGTCCGGCGAGGACCGGCTGGCGTCGGTGCTGCGGCGGCATCCGCGGGTGAAGGCGCTGCTCGCCGGGCACGTGCACACCGGCGCGGCGACGACGTTCGCCGGCGTGCCGCTGCGCATCGCGCCCGGCGTCGTCTCGGGCTCGCTGCTGCCGGTCGAGCCGGGCGCGGACCGCGGCTGGGCCGAGGGCGGCCCGCTGGAGTTCGACCGGCCGCCGGCCCTGCTGCTGCACGTCCTCCACGACGACGGCCGGGTGACCAGCCACCACCGGACGGTCCCGCTCTGACGGCTCAGCCGGAGATCGTCGCGTTGTAGACCGTGTTGCCGCAGAACGCGCCGCCGTAGCCGGTGACCTCGATGCTGCCGGAGACGCCGCCGCCGGCCGTCACCCGCAGCCTTCCCGACACGGGGAAGAACGGGCAGGCCGCGATGCTCGACGACGACGTGAAGACATTGCCGCCGGTGGCGGCCATGTTCTCGACGGGCTCGACGGTGACCGTGTCGCCGTCCACCTCGACGGTCGCCAGGTCGAGGTGCGCCGCCCCGGCGCCGGGGACGCAGCCGGAGTTCGAGCCGAACCAGATGGCGCCGGGCTGCGGCCGCCCGGCCGGGTTGCCGGAGACCAGGCACACGTCGACCGGGTTGACGTCGTTCGTGGTGCCGGTCGAGGAGATCGTCTCGACGATGCGCAGGGTGGCGGACCGGCGGAACGAGGTGCCCGAAACGGAGCCGGAAATGGTGACGTCGTAGGAGCCGGAAGGCGTCCGGGGTGCTTCGGTGGTCTCCGAGGTGGTCGTCTCTTCTTCGGTCGTGGTTTCTTCGGTAGTGGTTTCCGATGTGCTCGTCGGTGTTGTCTCGGTGGTGGTCTCCGGCGCCGCGGTCGTCGTCGGCGTGTCCGTCGTCGAAACCGGTGCCGGGCTCGCGACCTGCCGGGCGTCGCCGCAGCCGGCCAGGAGCAGCAGCCCGGTGGTCAGCGCGGCGAAGATCTTTCGGTTGCTGATCAAGGGAATTCCGATCCGGCAGAGGCGAGGCGGTGCTGTCACCGGCGTAGGTCGGCGGCGGCCGCGGAGACGTTACGACGGGGTTTGTAACGGCTTGGCCCGCCGGCACGACTCCCGGACGGACGCCCGGCCCGGGTGTCCGTCCACAGTGGAGGATCGGGTGCCGGGCGTTGTCCGCCGCGCGGGGTTCCGCGTGCTCGGGGTGGTCGCGAGCACGGTGCTGCTCGGGTTCGCCGTCTTCCTGAGCCGTCCGGCCGCGCCGGCTCCCGCACTTCCGCCACCGCCGTCCGCGGTGGACGTCCCGGCGCGGGCGACCGACCGGCAGTGGGACCTGAGCGGCGCCCGGGTGGGCGACGACGGCACCGGGTTCTTCACCGGCGCGATCACGGTGACGAACCGGGCGGACCGCCCGCGGACGGGGTTGTTCCGGCTGACTCTCCGCACCGGCGGGACGAAGGTGGCGGACCTGTTCGGCCGGACGGGATCGGCGGTCGCCCCGGGCGAGACGGTGGTGGTCGAGCTGGGACTCGGCGGGAAGTTCGTGCCCGGCCCGTACCAGGTGGAGTTCCGGGAAGCGTTCGGATAGAGGGGCGGAACGGGTGAGCGACGAGGTCATCGGCTGGGCGGTGCGGCTGGCGGCGGAGGTGGCGCCGGACGAGGCGGAGCTGGTCCCCTCGGTGACGGCGGCGTATGTGGCGGGCGGCACGGCCCGCCGGGAGCTGTTCGCGCGCACGAACGCGGCCCCGGGCGGCTTCGACGTGGACGCGCCGATCGTGCTGTTCCCGCACGTGCTGGCGGCGGTGACGCTGGCAGGCCACGCGATCTGGACGGCGCTGGGCGGAAACGCGAGCAGCGTTTCGACGCTGCTGAAGAACTTGGGCGACCTGTGGGACCGCCGCCGCGCGAAGCAGTCCGCGGCCGCGGAACCGCAGGTGCCCCCACTGCCTGAGCTGAACAGCTTGATCGACGCGATCAGCACCGAGCTGAAGGCGGCGGGGGTGCCGGAGAAGGAGAGCGAACTGCTGACGTTCCGCATAGTCCGGGCCCTGATCAAGGACGGCGCGGGCACGCGGGCCTTCCTCGCCGCGGCCCCGCCGGAGGACCGGACCCGATGACGGGCGGCGACCCCGCACCGGCCGCATCCGGGCCGGGCGCACCTGTGCTGGGCGCATCCGGGCCGGCCGCATCTGCGCCGGCCGCGCCCGTGCCAGCCGCGCCCGTGCCGGCCGCATCTGCGCTGGGCGCATCCGTGCCGGCCGCATCCGGGCCGGGCGCACCTGCGCCGGCCGCATCTGCGCTGGGTGCACCCGGGCCGGCCACACTCCCGTCGGCCGGTCACCAGCTGCAGTCCCTCTCCCCGGCGCCGCCCTGGCTGTTCTTCTGGTTCCTCACCGCTCTGTGCTGGACCGCGCCCCGGCAGCTCCCCACTTGGCGGGACACGCTGCTCGACCTCCTCGGCGTCACCCCGAACCCCGCCACCACCGTCCCCGGCAGCGATCTCCTGCGCGTCGCCGGGCTCGTCGATCTCGTGCCCGCCCTCGTGCTGCTCGCCGCCGTCGTCGCCGTGGCCGGGGCCGGGGTGCGCGGGCGGCTCGTCGAACGCCGGTACCGGCTGACCGACGACCTCCGCAGCCCCAGCCTCGCCGCCATCGCCGCCTACGCGCGGGCCCAGCTGCCGCGCGTCGAAGTCCGGGCCAATCTGCGCCGCACCGATCTGCTCGCCTTCGCCTACCTCCGCCGCCCCCGGCGGCCGCGGCTCGCCGTCTTCGCGCCGCTCGTCGTGCTCTGGCGGCGGGACCGCGCCGCCGCCGAAGCCGTCGTGCGGCACGAACTCGCGCACTGCCGCCAAGGTGACACCTATCTCGCCGGCGCGACCAGCCCGCTCGCCTTCATCGTCCGGCACTGGTTCGGCCTCTTCGTCTGGGCCGCCGTCGTTCCCGTCGGGGCGGTGTGGTTCGCCGACGTCCTCGACGGGAACGACGGCGGACAGCTCTTCGCCGGTTTGGGCCTGATGCTGCTCAACGCGTTCGGGCTGCTGCTCGCCGCCATCACGCTGCCCGTCGCCGGTTCCTGGAGCGCCGAGTTCGCCGCCGACCACGTCGCCGCCGCCGGGCCGGCGACCCGGCTCGGCGCCGCGAAGCCTCTCCGTGTGCTGGCCCGGCTCACCCACCCGCCCATGGCGCTGCGCCGGCGTCTGCTGCGCGCGGGCCCGCGCGCCACCGCCTTCGCCGCGATCGCGAGCTATCCGGTGGGTTGGCTGGTCCAGCTGGGCTGGCTGCTGCTCGCCGCCCACGCCGCCTGGCTGCAGATCGGCGAGTCGGACACCTTCCGCGCGATCGGGCTGTGGGCGGCCGCGGGCTGGCCGGTCTGGACGGCCGCCGCGCTCTTCCTCGCCGCCTGGCCACTGCTGCGCCGGCCGTGGGCGCGCGTCGTCAGCTGCTGAACACCGGCAGCGTGATCCGGGACGGCCGGGCCGCGTCGTGGAACACCTCGAAGCGGTTCGGTTTCCCGTCCACCGCCGACGTGACCGGCTCGTCCGTGCCGTGGTTGCGCGCGAACCGGGGGAACGCCCCGCCCGCCACCTGGACGCGCAGGCGGTGACCGCGGCGGAAGCGGTACGCCGTCGGGTCGAGCGTCACCTCCGCCGTGACCACGTCGTCCGCGTCGGCCGCCGGGAAACCCGGGCGCAGCCGCAGGATCCCGTCGGTCACGTTGCGGGACACACCACCGGAGTCGACGTCGCAGAGCCGGACGTAGACGTCCGCGTGGCCCAGTTCGGTGCGCACGTGCACGGTCGCCGTCACCTCGCCGATGACGTCGAGGTCCGACGGCAGCGGCTCGCCGGTGAACACCAGCACGTCCGGCCGCGCCTCGACCGCCTGGTTGTCGCGCTGCTTCCACTCGCCCGTGAGCAGCGGCCCGCCGACCGCCGGGGTCGGGTCGGCCGGGTCGTAGGTGAACGTCGTCGGGCGTGCCTGCTGGCCGACGGCTTCGCCGAGACCGCCGATCGGCCGCAGGTGCGCGGCCGTCGCGGTCGACGGCGGCGGCCACGACTCGAAGTCCAGCCAGGTGCCGGCGCCCTGGAGGAACAGCCGGACCGGCGCCCGCTGCAGGAAGGTGCGGTCGCCGAGCAGGTGCGCGCGCAGGAAGCCGAGCTGGTCGCGGATCATCGGGCCCATGCTCGCGGGCTCGCCGTGCGCCCACGGCCCGATGGTGATCCGCGGCGCCTTGCCCGCCTCGGCCAGGGTCCGGAAATCGCGCAGCTGCCCGCGAATGAACAGGTCGTACCAGCCGGTGACCATCGACACCGGCACGTCGAGCTTCGCGACGTCGGCGCTGTGGTCGGACATGGCCCAGTAGCCGTCATCGGGCACGAAATGCGCGGTGACGTCCTGCAGGAACTGCACCGGCTTGCCGATCGCGGCCACGTCGGCGCCGCTGATCGGCAGGTGCGCCATCGCGCGGCGGGTCTTCCGCTTCTGCAGCGGGTTCGGCAGCGCGGCGAACCGCTCTTCCTGCCGGCCGATCATCGCCGACCACGACACCATGTTGTCGGCCGCGAGCACGCCGCCCGGGTAGAACGTCGAGACGAACTCCGACGCCGTCACGCCGAGGGCCATCGCGGCCAGGGGCGGGTCGAGGTACGGCCCGATCGCCCACTGCGTGTGCCCGAGGTAGCTGGCGCCGGCCATGCCGATGGTCCCGTCGCACCACGGCTGGGCCCGCAGCCACTCGGCGGTCGCGACGCCGTCCTCGCGCTCGAGGTGGAACGGCCGGAACTCGCCACCCGAACCGAACGAGCCGCGGGTGCTCTGGACGACCGTCTGCAGCCCGTGCCGGGCGAACGTGTCGCCGAACAGCTTCGAGGCCAGGCCTTTCCGCCCGTACGGCGTGCGGATCAGCACCACCGGCGCCGACGTCGTCCCGGCCGGGGCGTACCGGTCGGCCAGCAGCGTGACGCCGTCCGGCATCGGCACGGCGAGGTCGCGCGTCACGACCGGTTTGGGGCCTTCGGCGGGCGGGAGTCCGAGCAGCTTGTCGACAAGTCGGTCCAGCACGGGCGCCCGCCTTCCGAAGTGGAGTGGATCCTTCCGGATCCGACGGTACCTCAGGTGGCCCGGGCGAGCGTTTCCGGACGCAGGAGCTTCGCCAGCTCCTCGGCCGGGATCAGGCCTTTTTCGACGACGAGCTCGGCGACCCCGCGTCCGGTGGCCAGCGCCTCCTTCGCGATCTCCGTCGCGGCCGCGTAGCCGATGCTCGGGTTCAGCGCCGTCACCAGCCCGATCGAGTTCTCGACGTACCCGCGCATGACATCCACGTTCGCTGTGATCCCGGAAACGCACTTCGAAGCGAGCGTCCGGCAGGCCGCGCCCAGGTGCGTGATGCTCTCCGACAGCGAGTGCAGGATGATCGGCTCGAACGCGTTGAGCTGCAGCTGGCCGGCTTCGGCGGCCATCGTCACGGTGACGTCGTTGCCGATCACCTCGAACGCGACCTGGTTGACCACCTCGGGGATCACCGGGTTGATCTTGCCGGGCATGATCGACGACCCGGCCTGCACCGGCGGCAGGTTGATCTCGTTCAGCCCCGCCCGCGGGCCCGAGGACAGCAGCCGCAGGTCGTTGCAGCTCTTGGACAGCTTGACCGCGATCCGCTTGAGCACGCCCGAGAGGTGCACGAACGCGCCGCAGTCCTGGGTGGCCTCGACCAGGTCCGCGGCGGTGACGACCGGCAGCCCGGTGATCTCGCGCAAGTGCCGGCACGCGGCTTCGGCGTAGCCTGGCGCGGCGTTGAGGCCGGTGCCGATCGCGGTCGCGCCGAGGTTGATCTCGTGCAGCAGCGCGACGGCTTCGTTCAGCCGCTGCCGGTCCTCGCCGAGCATCACCGCGTAGGTGCCGAACTCCTGGCCGAGCGTCATCGGCACGGCGTCCTGCAGCTGCGTGCGGCCCATCTTCAGCACGTCGTGGAACTCGACGGCCTTCGCCGCGAACGCCTTCTCCAGCACGACCATCGACTCGGACAGCTCGCGCACGGCGATGATCGTCGCGACGTTCACCGCGGTCGGGTAGGCGTCGTTCGTCGACTGCCCGAGGTTGACGTGCTCGTTGGGGTGGACGACGTGGTAGTCGCCCTTGGCGTGGCCCAGCAGCTCGAGCGCGCGGTTCGCGATGACCTCGTTGGCGTTCATGTTGGTCGACGTCCCGGCGCCGCCCTGGATGACGTCGACGACGAACTCGCCGTGCAGCGCGCCTTCGCGGATCTCCCGGCAGGCCGCGCGGATCGCGTCCGCGATCCGGGGTTCGAGCAGGCCCAGCTCGGCGTTCGCGCGGGCCGCGGCTTCCTTCACCGAGGCCAGCGCCTCGACCAGGTGCGGGTAGGCGGCGAGCGTCGTGCCGGTGATGGGGAAGTTCTCCCGGGCGCGGGCGGTGTGCACGCCCCAGTACGCGTCGGCGGGGACGTCCTTGTCGCCCAGCAGGTCGTGTTCGCGGCGGGTGGTCATCGCAGGCTCCCCACAGAAAGATTTCCGGTGAAACGCAGGTTTTCCGGGCCGGGCGGGACGTCGGCCCCGCACAGGCCGAGCAACGCGGCCAGCACCGGATAGCGAGCCCGGTCACCGCCGTCGGCGATCTTGAACGCGATCGCCGTGCCGTCCGGCAGCGCGGCGACCTGGACGGCCTCGAAGCCGTCCTTGGCGATCAGCCCGGGCACCGCGCGCATGACGGCGGTGACGTCCCGGCGGCTTCCGCCGACCAGCTCGGGGTGCCGCCGGATCCCGTCGGCGACCAGGTGGTCGGGCGTGCCGGGCGCGGCCGTGGCGATCTTCGACACGGCCGTCGCGAGCCCCCGCAGCGTCGTCGCGAACAGCGGCGCGCCGCAGCCGTCGACCGCGACCCGCGGGATGTCCCGGCCGGTCAGGTCCTCGACGGTGGCCGCGATCGCGCGCTGCAGCGGGTGGGCCGGGTCGAGGTAGCCGTCGGTGGCCCAGCCGTTGAGCTCGCAGGTCGCGAGCATCGCCGCGTGCTTGCCGGAGCAGTTGTGCGCCAGGCGGCTCGGGGCGCGGCCGGTCGCGATCCAGCGGTCGCGCTCGAGGGGGTCGAACGGGAAGTCCGCGGGGTTGCCCAGCCGGTCGGGGGACCGGCCGTCGAGCACGTCGAGAGTCGCGTCGAGGTGCCTCGCTTCGCCCGAGTGGCTGGCCGCGGCGATGGCGAACCCGGCGGGGGACAGGCGCAGCCCGAGCCGCGCCATCGCCGTGGCCTGCAGCGGTTTCGCCGTCGACCGCGGGTACATCGGCGTGTCGACGTCGCCGGCGGCGAACAGCGTGGTGCCGCCAGGGGCGAGCACCACGGCCGAGCCGTGGTGGACGCCCTCGACCATGCCGTCGCGGACCAGCTCGACCAGGGGTTCGTGGCTCACAGCCCGGCCTCGTCGAACGCGCGCATGTCGATCCGCTTGCGGACCGAGAACCAGCCGACGACCAGGGCGACGACGATGGCGGGCAGCGCCAGCAGGGTGATCCGGCCGGTCTCGTCGAAGCCCATCAGGACGACGACGGCGGCGAGGAAGACCAGCGTCGCGATCTCGGTGTAGGGCGAGAACGGCAGCCGGAACGACGGCCGCTCGAGGCCGTCGCGCTTGGCTCGGCGCACGAACAGCAGGTGGCAGAGCACGATGATGGCCCAGGTGGCGAGGATGCCGATCGCGGCGAAGTTCAGCACGATGTCGAACGCTTCCTTCGGCACCAGGTAGTTGAGCCCGACGCCGAGCACGCAGACGGCCGCGGTGAGCAGGATCCCGCCGTAGGGCACGTGGTTGCGGTTCATCACGCCGGTGAACTTCGGCGCCGAGCCCGCCATCGCCATCGACCGCAGGATCCGGCCGGTCGAGTACAGGCCCGAGTTCAGGCTCGACAGCGCGGCGGTGAGCACGACCAGGTTCATCACGCTGCCCGCCGCGGGCACGCCCAGGTGCGAAAGCACGGTGACGAACGGGCTCTGCTCCTTCGTGTAGGAGCTCCACGGCAGCAGCATCGCCAGCAGCACGACCGAGCCGACGTAGAAGACCAGGATGCGCCACATGATGGAGTTGATCGCCTTCGGCATGATCTTCTCCGGGTTCTCGGTCTCGCCCGCGGCGACGCCGACCAGCTCGACCGAGGCGTAGGCGAACACCACGCCCTGCACGATCAGCACCATCGGCAGCAGCCCGGACGGGAAGATCCCGCCGTGGTCGGCGATCAGCTGCGGGCCGCCCGCGACGCCGTCGATCGGCGTCTGCGTCACCAGCAGGACGATGCCGATCACCATGAACAGCACGAGCGCGGCGACCTTGACGATGGCGAACCAGAACTCCATCTCGCCGAACAGCTTCACCGACACCATGTTCAGCGTCAGGACGACGGCGAGCGCGATCAGCGCGAGCACCCACTGCGGGATCGGCGAGAAGAACGACCAGAAGTGCGCGTACAGCGCGATCGCCGTGATGTCGGCGATGCCGGTGGTCGACCAGTTGAGGAAGTGCATCCAACCGGCGACGTACGCGCCCTTCTCGCCCATGAACTCGCGGGCGTAGGAGACGAAGGCGCCGCTGGAGGGCCGGTAGAGGATCAGCTCGCCGAGCGCGCGGACGACGAAGAAGGCGAAGAGTCCGCAGACGGCGTAGACGATCGCCAGCGCGGGCCCGGCCTGGGCGAGCCGCCCGCCGGCGCCGAGGAACAGGCCGGTGCCGATGGCCCCGCCGATGGCGATCATGTTGACGTGCCGGGACTTGAGGGCCTTGCGGTAGCCGGCGTCGCCCGCGTCGGTGGTCCTGCCGGTCGTGGCCGTGAGGGTCTGTTCGGTCACTGGTCCCCGTTCACGATGCTGTTGAGGGTGGCTTCGACGTGCTCCAGGTGCGCGGTCATGGCTGCGACGGCGGCGCTCTCCACGCGGCTCTCGATCGCCTTGACGATCGCCTGGTGCTCGATGTTCGACTGGCGTCGCCGGTCGCCGAGCTGGTTGAGGAAGGCGGACTGGCGGGCGAGCGCGTCCCGGATCTCCTCGATCACCTTCCCGAAGACGGGGTTGCCCGAGGCCTGGGCGATGGTGATGTGGAACAGCGAGTCGAGCGCGACCCAGGCCGTGTTGTCGGTCTCGGCTTCCATGCGGTCGAGGAGGTGGGCGAGCAGGTCGAGGTCGTCCTGGCTGCGGCGGACGGCCGCGTAGCCGGCGACGGGGATCTCGACGTGCCGTCGCACTTCGATGAGATCGCGGGCCGAGTAGGGCCCGAAGGTGGGGTTGTCGGCGGGCCCGGTCGCGGTGACGAAGGTGCCCTTGCCGGTCTTGGACTCGGTCATCCCGAGCGCCTGGAGGCCGCGGAGGGCTTCCCGGATCACCGACCGGCTGACCTCGAACTCCCTGCTCAGCGCGGCCTCGGAGGGGAGCTTCTCGCCGACGGCGTACTGGCCGCGTTCGATCGAGGAGCGCAGGTGGGCCAGCACGGCCTCCATGGCACTCACTCTGCGAGGACCACCTTGTCCGGCTGTCTGGCTGTCAGACAGGTTCATGGCGGGAATGCTCGGTGCCGCTGCCTCCGGTGTCAACGCGAGTGCCAGGGTCTGTGGCCCAGCTCACCCACTGCCCCGCGCTCGCCCGAAGGTCGCGAATGACTCATTCGGGACGTGCGAGGTCCCCGATGAGTCATTCGCGGCACGCGCCGGGGGTGCCGTCCGCGTGACCGCCCGGCAGCGGCGCGTGTCGTGATCGTTTCCGCCGAAGGAGCCGCGCGTCGGTGCTCTCGTCCGGTCCCGCCGAGGGGCACAATCGAGCCCGGCGAGTGCGGGATAAGGTGGGAGACCCGCCGCGCGCCGGTCCGATCCACCTAGGGGAGGTTTTCGCTGGTGTCGAACGATTCCTTCGTCCACCTGCACGTCCACACCGAGTACTCGATGCTCGACGGTGCGGCGAAGATCGCTCCCCTCTTCGCGGAAGCGGCGCGCCTCGGCATGCCCGCGGTCGGCATGACCGACCACGGCAACATGTACGGCGGCGACGAGTTCTACCAGCAGGCCAAGAAGGCCGGCATCAAGCCGATCATCGGCATCGAGGCCTACATCGCGCCGGAGAGCCGGTTCCACAAGAAGCCCGTCTTCTGGGGCCAGGCCAACCAGCGCGGCTCGGACGAGTTCGGTGAGGGCGGCGACGTCTCCGGTGGCGGTGCGTACACGCACATGACCATGCTCGCGTCGAACGCGACCGGCCTGCGGAACCTCTTCAAGCTGTCCTCGCTGGCCAGCATGCAGGGCTACTACCGCAAGCCCCGGATGGACCGCGAGCTGATCGCCGAGAACCACTCGGGGATCATCGCGACCACCGGCTGCCCGTCGGGCGAGGTGCAGACCCGGCTGCGGCTGGGCCAGCGCGAAGAGGCCATCCAGGCCGCGTCCGACTACAAGGACATCTTCGGCGCCGACAACTTCTTCCTCGAGCTGATGGACCACGGCCTGCCGATCGAGCGGTCGGTCCGCGAGGGCCTGCTGGAAGTCGGGCGCCTGCTCGACCTCAAGCCGATCGCCACCAACGACTCGCACTACGTCACCAAGGACCAGGCGGACACGCACTCGGCGCTGCTGTGCGTCCAGGCGGGCAAGACCCTCAACGACCCGACCCGGTTCAAGTTCGACGGCGACGGCTACTACCTCAAGTCCGCCGCCGAGATGCGCGAGTACTGGGACAAGGAGGTCCCCGGCGCTGCCGACACGACGCTGATGATCGCCGAGCGCGTCGAGTCCTACGAAGAGGTCTACTCGCACAAGGACCGGCTGCCGTTCTTCGAGGTGCCGGAAGGCTACGACCAGGGCGGCTGGCTCCGCGAAGAGGTCAAGCGCGGCCTCAAGTGGCGCTTCCCGGACGGCGTGCCGGACCCGTACTACAACGAGCGCATCGAGATCGAGCTCGACGTCATCATCGGCAAGGGCTTCCCGGCCTACTTCCTGATCGTCGCCGACCTCATCAGCTACGCCCGCAAGGTCGGCATCCGGGTCGGCCCCGGCCGTGGTTCGGCGGCCGGTTCGCTGGTCGCGTACGTCCTCGGTATCACCAACCTGGACCCGATCCCGCAGAAGCTGCTGTTCGAGCGGTTCCTGAACCCCGAGCGCGTCTCGATGCCCGACATCGACATCGACTTCGACGACCGCCGGCGCGGCGAGATGATCCGGTACGCGACCGAAAAGTACGGCGCGGACAAGGTCGCCCAGGTCATCACCTTCGGCACCATCAAGACCAAAGCGGCGATCAAGGACAGCGCGCGCGTCCACTTCGGCCAGCCGGGCTACGCGATCGCGGACAAGATCTCCAAGGCGCTGCCGCCGCCGATCATGGCGAAGGACATCCCGCTCTCGGGCATCGTCGACTCGAAGCACGAGCGCTACGGCGAGGCCGCCGAGGTCCGCGCGCTCGTCGAGACCGACGAAGAGTGCAAGACGATCTTCGAGACCGCCCGCGGCCTCGAGGGCCTGATCCGCAACGCGGGCGTGCACGCCTGCGCGGTCATCATGTCCTGCGACCCGCTGACCGATGCCATCCCGCTCTGGCAGCGTGACGACGGCTCGATCATCACCGGCTGGGACTACCCGTCGTGCGAGGCCATCGGCCTGCTGAAGATGGACTTCCTCGGCCTGCGCAACCTCACCGTCATCGGTGACGCGATCGACAACATCAAGACCAACCGCGGGGTCGACGTCGACCTCGACACCCTCGGCGTCGACGACCCCGAGACGTACAAGCTGCTGGCCCGCGGCGACACGCTCGGCGTGTTCCAGCTGGACGGCGGCCCCATGCGCGACCTGCTGCGGCGCATGGAGCCCACGGTGTTCGACGACATCGTCGCGGTCGGCGCGCTGTACCGCCCCGGCCCGATGGGCATGAACGCGCACAACGACTACGCCGACCGCAAGAACAACCGGCAGAAGGTCAAGCCGATCCACCCGGAGCTCGACGAGCCGCTGCGGGAGATCCTGGCCGACACCTACGGCCTGATCGTGTACCAAGAGCAGATCATGCACATCGGCCAGAAGGTGGCCGGGTACACGATGGGGCGCGCGGACGTGCTCCGCCGCGCGATGGGCAAGAAGAAGAAGGAAGTCCTCGACAAGGAGTACGAGGGCTTCGAAGAGGGCATGCGCAACAGCGACCTGGTGCCCGGCGGGTTCTCCAAAGAGGCGATCAAGGCCCTCTGGGACACGATCCTCCCGTTCGCCGGGTACGCGTTCAACAAGAGCCACGCGGCCGCGTACGGCCTGATCTCGTACTGGACCGCCTACCTCAAGGCGAACTTCCGGGCCGAGTACATGGCCGCCCTGCTCACGTCGGTCGGCGACAACAAGGACAAGTCGGCCGTCTACCTGTCCGAGTGCCGCCGGCTCGGCATCAAGGTGCTGCCGCCGGACGTCAACGAATCGGCCCTGCGCTTCGCGGCCGTCGGGGACGACATCCGCTTCGGGCTGGGTGCCGTCCGCAACGTCGGCGCGAACGTCGTCGAGTCGATCATCAAGACCCGCGAGGAGAAGGGGAAGTACGCCTCCTTCACCGACTTCCTGGACAAGTCCGAGTTGGTGGCCTGCAACAAGCGGGTCATCGAGTCGCTGATCAAGGCGGGCGGGTTCGACTCACTCGGCCACACGCGGCTGTCGATGATCCAGGTCCACGAGGACGCCGTCGAAGCCGTCGTCCCGCTCAAGCGCCAGGAGGCGATGGGCCAGTTCGACCTGTTCGGCTTCGGCGGCGACGAGGGGGAGGCGGCGCCGTCGTCGTCCCCGCTGGCGCATCTGAAGTTCGGCGAGGAGGAGTACCCGCGCAAGCAACTGCTCGCCTACGAGCGCGAGATGCTCGGCCTGTACGTCTCGGCGCACCCGCTGGACGGCGCCGAGCGGATCCTGCGCAAGCACGCCCCCAAGCCGATCGCCTCGATCCTGGCCGACCCGCCCAAGGAAGGCGAGATCGTCATCTCCGGGCTGATCACGTCGCTCGAGCGGCGGGTCAACAAGAAGGGCGAGCCCTGGGCGATCTGCACGGTCGAGGACATGGACGCGTCTCTCGAGGTGCTCTTCTTCCCGAAGGCGTACGCGCTCTTCGCGGGTGAGCTGATCGAAGACAACGCGGTCCTGGTCAAGGGCCGGGTCAACTGGCGCGAGGACAAGATGTCCGTCTTCGGCGGCGGCCTGGCGACGCTGGACCTGTCCGAGGTCGGCACGGGCAACGGCGACGACGAGCCGCCGCTGGTCCTGCTCGCGGCGGCGGAGAAGATCGACCAGTCGGTGGTCAGCGAGCTGCGGTCCACGCTGCTGGCGCACAAGGGCGAGACGCCGGTGCACCTCAAGCTGGTCGGGAAGAACCAGACGGTCTTCGCGCTCTACGACTACCCGGTGAAGGTCAGCTCGATGCTGATCGGCGAGCTCAAGGGCATCCGGGGGATCACCGCTTCGACCTGAGCGCGCGCGGATCCCGTCCTTCGTGCTTTGCTGAGCAGGATGACTTACGAACCCGATCCCCGCCGCTGGAAAGCGCTCGCCGTCTCGCTCACGGCCGGGTTCATGGGCCTGCTCGACGTCAGCATCGTCAACGTCGCGCTGCCGTCGATGCAGGCCGGCCTGCACGCGACCAGCGGCGGGATCCGCTGGGTCGTCTCCGGGTACGCCCTGGCGTTCGGCCTGGTCCTGGTCACCGGCGGCCGCCTCGGCGACGCGTTCGGCCGCCGGAACATGTTCCTCGGCGCCCTCGCCGCCTTCGTCCTCACCAGCGCACTGGCCGGCGCGGCCCCGAACGAGACGACGCTGGTGCTCGCCCGCCTGGCCCAGGGCGTCGCGGCGGGCATGCTCACCCCGCAGAACACCGGCCTGATCCAGGACCTCTTCCGCGGTGCCGAGCGGGGCCGCGCGTTCGGCATGTTCGGCGCGGTCGTCGGGATTTCGACGGCGGTCGGCCCGATCCTCGGCGGCTTCATCATCGCCGTCTTCGGGGCGCAGGACGGCTGGCGCTGGGTGTTCTACGTCAACGTCCCGATCGGCGTTCTGGCGTTCGCCCTGGCGCTGCGATTGCTGCCGCGCAGCGAAAAGAAGCAGCTCAGGATCCGTTCGGAGATCGACTTCGTCGGCATCGCGCTGCTCGCGGTCGCCGTGCTGGGCGTGCTGTTCCCGGTCATCGACTCCGACCAGGGCGGCCTGAGGCGGTTCTGGTGGCTGTTCCCCGTCGCAGTCGTCTTCGGCGTCGCGTTCGTGCGCTGGGAGCACAGGGTCGTCCGGCACGGCCGGTCGCCGCTGCTGGACACCCGGCTGTTCACCGGCACGCCGGGGTACGCCAGCGGCGCCGCGGTCGGGGCGCTCTACTTCTGCGGGTTCGCCGGGATCTGGCTGGTCTTCGCGATGTACTTCCAGCAGGGCCTCGGCTATTCGCCGCTGCAGTCGGGCCTGTCGGTGACGCCGTTCGCGCTCGGTTCGGCGGTGTCGGCCGCCGTGGCCGGCCGGCTGGTGCCCCGGTTCGGCCGGCGACTCACCGTGACCGGGCTGGGCATGGTCGCCGCCGGGCTGCTGGCCGTCGCGCTGCTCGCCGAGCTGGTCCCGCCGGCGGCGTCCGGGTGGGCGTTCGCGCTGCCGCTGCTGTTCGCGGGGGTGGGTGGCGGGATGGTGATCTCGCCGAACACGACGTTGACGCTGGAGTGCGTGCCGGTGCGGATGGCCGGGGTCGCCGGCGGCGCACTGCAGACCGGCCAGCGGATCGGCACGGCGATCGGCACCGCCGTGCTCGCGTCGGTCTTCGGCATGGTCCTCGGCCGCGGCTACGCCGTCGCGCTCACCGTCGCGCTCAGCTGCGCGGCCGTCCTGACGTGCGGGGCGCTGGCCCTGGCGATCGCCGAGCTCCGGGCGCGGCGCCGCCGGGCGGCCGGGGAGGAACGCGGAGCGCGGGCGGCCGAGACGCCGGCGGCGGACGTCCACGGGGGCTGAGACACTACTTTGCGCAAATTTGCGATGCTCCATACGGGTGACGAGCACGGAAAGGCTCTGGTGCTACACAGAGCGACCGGGTAGATCTTATGGAGCCTTCACTGCGCGGCTTTAGCTACCGACAGTGGCAAATCGGTCGGCCACCCGGGGATGGGGTGACCGGCTTGAGCGATCGGGGCGTCCGGAGTTCGAGGGAATGGACACACTCGGTCACCTTCCATCCAGTGGGTGTCGGCGTCCGCGGGGGACCGCCCGGCGCTCACGGAAGGGTTGCCCATCGGTGGCCGCCGGCGCGTGACGGTGGCGGGCGGGCCCGGGTGAGGGGGAACCGGGCCTGCCCGTCTTCTTCATTCGTGTCGCGTCCGCCGCTTCCGCTCTGATCATGCTGGGATGGTCGGCGTCCGTCCGAGGCCGACGCGGGGGAGTCCCGATGACCGAGCAGCCGTTGCGCGTGCGGGTTTGGTACCGGCCGATGCGCTCCCGCGACCGAGGCGAGGGACACCGCGTCGCGACGCCGCTCGAGCTGCTCTTCGACCTGTGTTTCGTGGTCGCCGTCGGCCAGGCCGCCGCGTCCCTGCACCACGCGCTGGCCGAGGGGCACGTCGCACACGGCGTGTCGTCGTTCGCGATGGTGTTCTTCGCGATCTGGTGGGGCTGGCTGAACTTCAGCTGGTTCGCCTCGGCGTTCGACACCGACGACGTCCCCTACCGGCTGGCCACGCTCGTGCAGATCGCCGGCGGCCTGACCATCGCGGCCGGGGTTTCGAGCGCGTTCGAGGGCGACTTCCGGGTGATCGTCGCCGGGTACGTCCTGATGCGGCTTTCGCTGGTCGGGCAGTGGCTGCGGGCGGCGCGCTCCGCGCCCGACGTCCGGCCGGCCGCCCTGCGGTTCGCCGCCGGGATCGCGGTCTGCGAGGTGCTCTGGATCGCGCGGCTGTGGCTGCCCGCGCCGGTCGCCGTCGTGTCGTTCGTGGCCATCGTGCTCTGCGAGCTCGCGGTGCCGGTGATCGCCGAGCGCAGCGCGAAGACGACGTGGCACCCGCACCACATCGCCGAGCGGTACGGCCTGTTCACGCTGATCGTGCTCGGCGAGACGATCCTGAGCGCGACCAACGCGATCAAGGAGGGCGTGTCCGGCGCGGAGCACATCGGGAGCCTGATCGGGCTCGCGGCGGCCGGCCTGGTGCTCGTGTTCGCGATGTGGTGGCTGTACTTCGACCAGCCGGGCCACGCGCGGCTGGTCCGCCGTCCGGGCATGTTCACGTCGATGAGCTGGGGCTACGGCCACTACCTGATCTTCGCGTCGGCGGCGGCCGTCGGCGCGGGCCTCGAGGTGGCGGTCGGGTACGACACGGGGGCGCTGCACCTCGGCGGGGTGGCGGCGGCCCTGCCGACGACGATCCCGGTCGCGGTCTTCCTGCTGAGCGTGTGGCTGCTGCACATCGGCCCGACGAACGAGTGCCGCCCGATCGCCATCGGGTTCCCGGTGACCGCGGCGCTCGTCGTCGCCGCGTCGTTCACGCCGGCGCCGATCCACGTGGCCGCCGGGCTCGCGGCCGCTCTCGTCGTGCTGACGGTCGTCGCGACCCACGGGACGTCTGCCGGGGGATCGGTGCAGGTCAGCGGCCTGGCGCGATAAAAGGGACCCCCCTGTGCGAGGGGGTTCCGGGGGCATGTAAAGTTCTCCAAGTCGCCAGGGAAACCGGGCGGCCGCCGGGAACACGAACCAAGCTCCCACGATCGTGGTAGAGTGGGTGGTCCCGAACCAGGGTGGTATCCCTGGAACAAAGCTTGAAACAAAAGCCGAAGACCAAGGCGCTTCGCGGCGCGGCGGTCCGAAGTGTGTTGCTTGAGAACTCAACAGTGTGCTAGTGAACTAAGCCAGTAGAGCTTATGTATGGTAACCCCCTCGTCGGGGTTTCCTTTGAGAGCAAGTATTTTGCCTCGATTGAATTCGAAGACATTGTTGGAGAGTTTGATCCTGGCTCAGG